>JBJMJD010000047.1:0-54763 GCA_045806525.1 Gaiellales bacterium
AGCGCCGGAAGCGGTGGGGTCGACTGCACTCGGCCAGCATTCGATGATGTAGCGCTTGTTCGTCTTGTCGATCCGCAGCAGGCCGTACCCGTCGCGTTTCAGGGCGGGGTCGCCGAGGTGTTGCTGGGTGCCGGGGTAGGCCGCGCGGAAGGCCTTGAACGTGACCCTGGGGTTGGCGATCGCGAACACGTGCATCTTGTTCCCGAAGGCGTCGGTGAAGTCGCCGGTGTGGGGCGTGGCCTCGGGGTGCAGCAGGGCGGGTGGTTCGAACCACCGCTGGAACGCGGATCCGGCGGCAGGTGCCGTGAACTGGATCGGGCCATCGCCGAACCCGGTGATGCCGTGCCGCACGAGGCTGCCCAGGTGCTGGTCACCGGCGATGATGACCGCCCCTGCCGATCTGACGAGCTGGGCTGCACGGCTGCGCGCCTTCGGTGGATAGCCGTCGCTGTCGTAGTCGGTCACCTTCGCGCCGTTCTCGTCGGTCTGCAAGCAGCCCCAAAGCGTCTGGGTCAGGCACACCTTCGGCATTCCTGCGTCCGAGCTCGCCCAGCTGGCCAGGAACTGCTCTTGCCGTGGTCCAAGCAAGGGCGTGGTCGTAGGGTAGGGCGTGCCGGTTGCCTGGAGTCCATCCGCGTCGCCGCCTTTGAACTTGCGATCCTCGAGCACCGCGAAGCTGACGCCGCCGTAGCGGAAGGCTCCGTAGTACACGCTGATGTTCTGGAGGACGGGGGTCGGGTCGAACGCGTCCGGGTTATGGGCGGTCTGGATCCGCTGCAGCATGTTGATGAATGACGGCGACTTGATGTAACCGCCCGCTTGGAGGTCGCCGTGCGGGGCCGCGGCCCCGTCGTGGCCCCAGAGGTTGCCCTGAGCGACGTCGTGGTCGTCCACCATCACGATCGTCGGTCGACTCCGGGTCAGCGGTCCGAACGCCCACAGCCACAGGTAGTAGCGATACAGGTAGTCGAGCGTGGGTGCCGGGTCGTTGCTCGTGATCGTGGGCCGGTGCTCGTACAGCTGGTCGCCGAGGCTGACCAGCATGTCCGGCTGCTGCTTGGCCAGGTTGGCGGCCAACTGTGCGTAGGGAAAGTAGAGATTGTTCGCCGTGTACAGACCCAGCGCATGCTCGCCCGGCAGGTGCGGCGCGCCGCTGGACGCGCGGTCGAGCGGACGAAAGCTGTGGATCGTGCAGTTGACGATCCCAACCGCGATCGAAGGCTGACCAGAGGGATCCCGCAGGATGGTGCCGCCGTACGTCGACTGCTGGGTCGATCCGGGCCCGTACACGACCTGGTACTCCCAGGCGTGCGCTGCGTCCCAGGTATCGATTCGGAACAACAGGGAGTAGCCCGAGTCGACCGTGGCCGAGGGGCCGGACGTCCAGGCCGACGTTCCCACGCGCCGGAACTGCAGCTGGCCCGTCTGCGGTTCCTGCGTGCCGATCGGCATCAGCTGCGCCGTGAGCTTCAGCACGGTTCCATTCAGGGAGTAAAGGACGGCGATGATCGGTCCCAGGCTGCGGTCGTTTCGGACAGAGATCTTGGAGCCGGCAGCAGCGAACGACCGAAACCAGAAGCGCGCACCCGATGCGCCCGGCGTCGGCGATGACACCAGACCGATCCCGCCGAGCAGTTGCGATTCGGCGACACCCGTCAGCGTGGCCGTCGAAAGCACCGCCGCGGTGGCGGCATCCGAGGCGGTCAAGACGAGCGTGAACACGCCCGGGCCGGCCGGGTTGATCGCCAGCTTCAGCACCACGTCCTCGCCGAGTGTTCGGGCCGGGCTTGGCCCGCTCGAGGACGACGGCGTCTTCGGCGGCCAGGTCAGCTGTGCTTTCTCGTTTCCATGGTCGCGAAAGCCGACATGGCCGTCGCTTCCATACGTGCAGAAGAGCCCGCCGCCGGTGCCCCCCGCGCTCTGGACGAGCGCCGCGGCGCGATAGTCAAGCGCGCCGCCACCCGCTCCGATCACGAACCCGGAGAACCCGGAACCGGATGCGAGCGTCCCCGTCCGCACGGTCAGCTGCCCCTTGACGCTCCCTGCAACCACCTCACGGGTCAACACCGCGACGGTACGTCCGCCATCACTGGCGCCACCCTGCAGGCACTCGATCCGAGAGCCGTTCAACCGCCAATCCTGCAGCCGGTTCGCCCAAAAATCGCTGCCCAGCCACGTCCGCACGCCCACCGCCGCAGCGGCGCCAAGCGGCGGAGCCTCTCCCGCGGCCCACGCAGGAGCGGGCGAGACATCACCCAGCGCAGCCGCGCCGGCCAGGCTCGCCCCCGACAACCGCAAAAAGCCACGCCGATCCCACCGCATACGACCACTCATCGTGCTCCTCCCCCGTAGAGCGGCAACGTGCTGTTGAAGACGTCCCGCCATCCCCTGCCCCTTCCCATGCATCGACGCGGACGTGCCGCGGCGTGCAGGAAGCAAGCAACCCCACGTTCCTCCTTTGTGGCGAATGTGTCAAGCATTAGGCCACCCAACAGCAAGCAACAAGCGCCACAACAGCCTATGATCTCCGTGTGGCCGTGCGCGCCGCACCGCTGATCGAGCGCGAGCGCGAATCCGAGGCGCTCGACCGTCTGCTTGCAAACGCGCGGGCCGGAAGCGGCGGCGCGCTGGTGATCGAGGGGCCGCCCGGCATCGGCAAGTCACGGCTGCTGATGGAGGCGCGGGAGTCGGCCGACGACTTCCGCGTGCTGACGGCGCGCGGATCGGACCTCGAGCAGTCCTTCCCGTTCGGGATCGTGCGGCAGCTGCTCGAGCCGCTGCTCGCCGCCGCCGACGAGCAGCAGCGCGAAGCTTTGCTGGCGGGAGCCGGAGCGCTGGCCGGCCCGGTGCTGTCGCAGATCCAGACCAACGCCGCGTTCGAGCCGGCGCTGACGGCGCTGCACGGCCTCTACTGGTTCACGGCCAACGCCGCCGCGCAGGGGCCGCTGCTGCTGCTGATCGACGACGCGCACTGGTGTGACGGGCCGTCGCTGCGCTGGCTGCCGTACGTCGCGCGCCGCGCCGACGGGCTCAGGCTGGCGATGGTCGTGACCTCGCGCTCGAACGAGCCGGGCCAGGTGCAGGAGGCGATCGACGAGCTGTGCACGCTGGCCGGGGCGTCCGCGGTGCGGCCGGCTCAGCTCTCCGAGGCGGCGGTGGCGGGCATGGTCGCCCAGACGCTGCCCGGCGCCGAAGCCGAGTTCCTGGCCGCCTGCTACGACGCCACCGGCGGCAACGGGTTCCTGGTCAACGAGCTGGTCGGCGAGCTGGTGCGCCGCGAGATCGAGCCACGCGCGGCCAACGCGGCGCTCGTCGAGGGGCTGCGATCGGTCGGCGTCGATCGCTCGGTGCGCGCGCGCCTGCGCAGCCTGCCGGAGGAGTGCACCTGGCTGGCGCGCGCCGTTGCCGTGCTTGGCGGAAGGGCGGAGCCGGGCATGGCCGCCCGGCTGTCCGACCTGGACGACGAGCTGGCGGAGCGAGCGGCCGACGACCTGGCCGCGGCGGCGATCCTGCAGTCGGGGCTGCCGCTCGTGTTCGAACACCCGCTGGTGCGGGCGGCGGTCTACGGGGAGCTGGGGCCGGGCGAGCGCATGCAGTGGCACGGCCGTGCGGCCGCGGTGCAGCTGGCGGCCGGGGCCGAGCCCGATCGGGTGGCCGTGCACCTGCTCGCGTCGGGGCCACGCGCTGACCCCGAGACGGTCGACGTGCTGAGGCTGGCGGCCCGTTCGGCCCGCCAGCGCGGCGCGGCCGACGTGGCGGCAACCTACCTGCGGCGGGCGCTAGCGGAGCCACCGGACGCGACCCTGGCGGCCGAGCTGACGCTCGAGCTGGGTTCGAGCGCGCTCGCGGCCGGCGACATCGACACCGCGGTCGAGAACCTGTCCGGCGCCGGAAGCATGCCCGTCAGCGTGACGGTACGAGCGGCCGCGGCCGCCGAGCTGGGAACGGCGCTCACGCTCACCGACCGGCCGGCCGACGCGATGCGGGCACTGACCGAGGCGATCCAGGCGCTGCCGGAGTCGGAGCGCGAGCTGGGGTTGTTCCTGCAGGGCACGCGGTGTTTCACCGCGGCCAGCAGCCTCGACTGCTGGCGCAGCCTGCCGACGCTGCCGACACCCTTCGACCCGGCCGCCGGCCCGCTCGACTCGCCGCGGGCCCGCATCGGCCTTGCCGACGCCGCGCTCGACGCGGCCATGACCGGCACGCAGCAGGAGGTGCGCCTGATCGCGCTTCGGATGCTCGGAGACGACGGCCTGATCGATGACCCCGGGCCAGACGCGGCCTCCTTCTGGATGGTGCCCACGGTGCTGATGCTGGCCGACCTGCTCGAGGAGGCCGCCGCCATCTTCACCGACGTGATCGCCTGGTCGCGCCGGCGCGGCGCCGCGCCCGCATACTCGGTGGCGAGCCACATGCGAGCCATGACCTGGTGGTTTCGGGGAGCGCTGGCCGAGGCCGAGGCGGACGCGGCGAACGCGCTCACCGAGATCACGCTTCGCGGCATTCCCTACGGCGCGCTGGCGCTGGTCGACGCCCAGATCGCCCGCGGCCAGCTGGAAGAGGCCACCGAGACGTGGCGCAGCGCTGGGCTGGACGCCAATCGCGGCATCACCCTCGGCGCCATCAGCCACCACGAGACCAAGGGCCGGCTGAACGCCGCGCGCGGCCGCGCGGCCCAGGCGCTCGAGGAGTACGCCATGTGCGGCCGCCTGGAACGCGAGTGGGGCATCGTCACGCCCGCCGTCTCTGACTGGCGGTCGGACGCGGTCCCGCTGCTGCTGGCGGCCGGCCGCGAGCAGGAGGCCCGCGACCTGATCGACGAGCAGCTCGGTCGCTGCCGGGCGTTCGGCGCGCCGCGGCCGCTGGGCGCCGCGCTGCGCGCGGCCAGCCTCCTGCACCAGGGTGACGACGCCATCGCGCTGCTCGAAGAGGCGGTGGCGGTGCTGGAGCCGTCGCCCGCCCGGCTGGAGCTGGCCTACGCGATGCTGGCCCTGGGAAGCGCGCGGCGCCGGGCCGGGCATCGCGCGGACGCGCGCCCGACGCTGGCCGAGGCGCTCGACCTGGCGCTTGCCTGCCAGGCCGATGCGGTCGCGCTCCGCGCGCACGAGGAGCTGATCGCCGCGGGCGCACGGCCGCGGCGCGACCCGATCGAGAGCCGCAGCAAGCTCACCGCCAGCGAGTCGCGCGTGGCCCGGATGGCCGCCGAGGGCATGACCAACCGCGAGGTCGCCCAGGCGCTGTTCGTCACCGAAAAGACGATCGAAAACCACCTGCGAAGCGTGTTTCGAAAGCTCGAGATCGGGTCGCGCACCCAGATCGGCCGCGCCCTCACGGTCGCAAGCTCCTAGAACGATTGGGGGGTACTTCAGGGGGGTGACCCTGTGGCGGGGGTAGGTCTCGCTCGGTCACCATCGGCACATGACGCCGACCCAACACGCCTTGACCGAACACCAGCCGCGGCGAGCCCGACCGCTCGCTGACGTACAGCTATCCGCACGCAGCGACGAGGACCTGCTGGAGCTGGTGGCGGAGCGGCGCGACGAAGCCGCCTTCGACGAGCTCTACCGGCGCTACGCCAGGCCCGTGTATACGGTCGTTCGCCGTCTGATCGGGGATCATGCCCGCAGCGAGGACGTCGTTCAGCAGGCCTACATCAACGTCTGGCGGGCGGCCGCCGGATACCGCCGCGAGCGGGGGCCGGCCACCGGCTGGCTGTTCGCGATCGCCCGCAACGCCGCCCTCGACGCGCTGCGTTCGCGCGAGGCCGCGAGCCGGTGGGAGGTACCCGACCTGGCCGATGATGGGCCCGGCCCCGACACGTGGGCCGTGTCCGCGGAGGAGGCCTTCCACGTCCACGCGGCGGTCGACGGGCTGCCCGATCTCGAGCGGGAGGTCATCGCGCTCGCCTACTTCGACGGCCTCTCACAGACCGAGGTGGCCGCCCGTCTGGGGACGCCGCTGGGCACGGTCAAGACCCGTACCCGCCGCGCGCTCGCCCACCTGGCCCGCCGGCTCGCGGAGGAGCGGGTGCCGGGGTGAGCGGGCTGAGCGTCGCGGCAGCGGCGCTCAGGGTGATGTAGGTGCAGCCATCAGCTGCTCGAGGTGGTTCAACGACTGCGTCCAGCCTTGCTCGTGGAGCGCGCGCCGGCGCTCGGTTGCGAAGTCGCCCTGATCCAACGCCAGCTCGGTCGACCCGCCGCCGATCTCGCGCAGCGACAGCGTCACCAGTGTCTCTCGATCCTCCGGGTTGGGATCCTCCCAGCGGAAGGTGTAGGACACCAGCCGCGGGGGATCCAGCTCACGGAACTCGCCGGCCAGGTAGAAGAGAGCGCCGTCGGGCGGCTGCATGGCGATCCGGTAGCCACCACCCGGCCTGAGATCGCTCTCGATCGACGGGATCTGGAATCCGTCGGGCCCCCACCACCTGGCCAGTTCGCCCGGTTCGGTCAATGCTCGGAACACCCGGGACGGCGGCGCGCTGAGGTCACGCCGCATGTCCAACCTCAGCCCAGGACCCTGCTTCATTGCGAACCGCCTTCCGAGGGATGTGTGGGAATGCGCACGATGCTACGGCATCCCATCAGGTCGACCGGCAGCGACGACGCGCTCGCCCGCCTGAGGCCACATGGTGTGACCTCAGGCGGGCGCGTCGGTGGGCTGGCCCCGTGGTTTAGGGGCAGGCAGGCGCTGCGGTGGTGAAGGTGCCGTTGTTTGAGAACAGGCCGTTCACACCCAGGCTGGGGCTCGAGTGGTAGAACCAGGAGAAGAACGCCAGCTCCTGGGGGTGGTAGGTGTGCCCGCTGGTGGCGACCGTGACGTTGGTGCCCGACAGCGGATCTCCCACTTCGAGGTTGCTCTGGCATCCGGCGACCTGTCCGATGTTGCCCCATGGCTTGGTCGGGTTGGCGCCGAACGGGTCGTCCTGCCACTCCGCCACCTCGTGGCTGAGCGGAGAGATGTCGATGGATCCGGCGAAGCGGCCGCTGGATTCGTAGTCGCCGACCGCGTAGGTCTGCCGGCCCAGAGCCGCGCTCGTGAACGAGTGGTAGCCCAGGATGCAGCAGTTGCTGGTGATGGTGTCGAAGGAGACGACGTCGCGCAGCACGAAGACCGGGAGCGTGGTCTCGGTGACGCCCTGCGCGCGCAGGGACGGCAGCAGCGTCGAGGTGAGGAAGCTGTCCCACCAGTTGATCTCGAATGCGCCGGTCTTCTCGCCGCAGGGGGTGGCGGCGCCGAACTCCGCCGCCGCGGCCGCCGGGACGTGCACCGTCTGCACGGGCAGCGTGGAGACGTTCAGCTTGACGTGGTAGCCGGGGTTGATCCCGGCCGCCGAGGTTTGGGTGAAGAACTCGCTGCGCCGGAAGATGTCGGTGTACTGGCCGGTTCCCAGCGCCTTGCCGCCCAGGCTGTAGGCCTTGCTGACGACCAGCGGCGACTGCACGGTGCGGGTCAGCGCGGATGTGGTCGGGTCGCACGCGCCGGCCACGGTCGGATCGAACGTGTCGCCGTTGGGCAGCACGATCTTGACCGGCACGAGCAAGGTCTTGACCGTGGTGGACGGCGCGGCTTGTACGACGAACGGATTCTTGCCGACCATGGTGACCTTGAACGAGCTGGCGCCGTCTTTGACGGTCGAGGTGAACTTTCTGACCGTCGCCGTCCCGGCCAGCGCCTGCAACTGCGAGCGGGTGTGATGGGGGCGAAAGTCGAGGATCACCTTCCCTGCGGCGATCCGTGGCACCTGCGTACCGGCGGCCGATGCGGCCGTGCCGGCGATGACTGACAGCATCACGCCGATCAGGGCCGCTGCCAGCAGCGAGCGGACTGAGATTCTCACGAGGATTCCTTCCTTCGAGGATTGAGCCGGGCCCGTCGAGGTTGACCGGCGATGCACACCTACGCCAGTGGACGGCTGTCCGGATTCCCCAAGCAGCGTCGCGGGTCCTGCCAGTCAAGGCGCGGGTGTGGGCACCGTACGTCGCAAACGTGTCATATAACGGACACACTTGTTAGCTAATTCAGGTCCCGCGTACCCCAATACGGCCGGCTGTTCACCCGAGCGGGGGAGCAGGCAGAAACGGTCAAGCCCCGATGTACTTGCGAGGTATTACGTGTCCCGTGGGGTCTTTGTGTGCGGTCTGTGTAGCGCACACGTCATCGTCTAGGAGGGTTACGTGTCTCGCACGTCTCATTGGCGACGCATGCGTCGCACCGTTCGGCTGCCGTTGGCCGTGGTATTCGCTGTAGCAGTGTTGTGTTTCGCCGTGTCACCGGCGTTCGCGCGGGTGAGTATTACCAATCACCCGTCGCGCGTCTCGCGGAGCACCACTGCCAAGTTCACGTGGTCAAAGCCGCGACATAGCCAGAGCCAGTGCTCACTGAACGGCCGCTCGTTTACCTGGTGTGGCCACGCGCGTGAGTACTCACATCTCAAGCTCGGCCCGCAGTCGTTTCGGCTTAAGGTAACAACGCACGGTCACACCGTCCGTCGCTCGTTCGGCTGGCGTGTCGCGCGGCCGTTGACCGTCTCGGCCGTGACCGCATCGTGCACCGGCGATGTGCTATCCGGCACCGTCACCGCCTTCGGGCACACCGGTGATGCGTTTGACGTGCGGCTGCTGCAACAGCAGTCCGAGGCCTGGGCGCCGTCAGGGTTGAAGCACCACGTCGTGCTGACGCGGAGCTCGAGTCATGGCTACGACTACAGCTTCAACGTCGCGTCGCTCGGTGGGGATGCCTTCCAGGCGGTCGCCCGCGGGCAGTCCTCGGCGGTCATCGACGCTGCGTCGTGCGCCCCCTCGGCGCAGGTGCCCGAGGCGCCGCGGCCGATCCTGCTGCCGCTGAGCGTGGTCGGAACCTTCGGCCTGCTCGGCCTGGTCGCCTACCGCCGCCGGCGGACGACCACCACCGCCTAGCACCACTCCCGTCCATCCATCCGGCGCCCGGATCTCAACGATCCGGGCGCCCGGGTACCTGGAGGCGCCTCGTTGTCCTTGCCCTCGCTCACCCTCGGCCGTGCCATCACCAGCGTGCCGTTTCGCCTGATGCTGGTGGTCGCCGCCACCGTCATCGCATTCCGGTTCTCGCTCTCGACGATGCTGGACGGCTTCACCTACCAGTCGACCCAGGGCGACCTGGCGCTGGTGCCGCCGATCGCCGCCGCGTTGCTCGTGCTGGCGGCGCTTCGCCATCGCCACGTCGGCGCCGTCAAGCTGGGCAAGGTCGACCTCGCCCTGGCCGGGTTCTTCATCATGATCGCCGCGCTGGCGCTGATCGTCGCGCCGGTCACCACGTCCAGCTACTACTGGACGCTTCGGCCCGACATGCTGACCCTGCCGCTGGTGGCCGCCGCCGGAGTCGCGCTGTTCTTCGGCGCCCGCGCCCTGTTCGCGTTCGTGTTTCCGCTCTGCTTCCTGCTCCTGGCCTGGCCGCTGCCCTACTCGGTGCTGCTGGAAAACGCGCTCAGCCGGTTGACCGCAGCCACGGTGGCGTCGGTCGAGGCCGTCAACGGCATCGCCGGCATCGCCCACAGCCAGGGCGACGGCCTGTTTCAGATCGAGCGAAACGGCCACGCCTTCAGCGTCTCGGTCGCCTCCGCCTGCTCCGGCGTCGAGAGCCTGATCGGCTTTCTGATCATCGGCATAGCCGCGCTCTACCTGGTGACGGGATCGATCGCCCGCCGCGGACTGTGGCTGGTCTGCGGGCTGGTCGCGGTGTGGATCGCAAACGTGCTTCGCATCCTCACGATCCTGCTGGTCGCCCGCGCCTTCGGCCAGCACGCGGCCTTTGACTGGCTGCACCCGGCCCTGGGGCTGGTCGTGATCAACCTGGTCGCGGTCGGACTCTGGTGCCTGCGGGGACGGTTCGGCCTCGGTCACCGCTCGCCGTTCACTCCGGCCGTCTCGGACACGCCGCTGGGCCGGATGGTGCCCGAGGCGGAGCGCGCGACCGCGCTTGCGATCGGCCGGCGGGCGCTGCTGTTCGGGCTGATCGCAGCCGGGCTCGGCGTCGCCGACGGGCAGCTGTCCGGCATCGCCGCCGCCTTCGCGAACGACGGGCTGCCCGCCGTCGCCTCGTTCGACAGCCATCCCGGCGCCGGCCCGGACTGGAAGGTCAGCAATGTGCGCGACATCACCTGGGCCAGGACCTACTTCGGCGGGGCCTCCAGCTGGCGCCGCTTCCACCTGACGCCGGCGCGGCCGACCAGCCACCCGTTCACGGTCTGGGTCGATGCCATTGACACGCCCGACCTGGCCGCGCTCGCGGCCCACCCGGTGCTGCGCTGCTACGACTTCCACGACGAGGACGTGCTCGCCAGCACCTCGGTGGTGCTTGACCACGGGGTGGTCGGCCACGACTACGTCTACCGGGCGACCAGCGGCGGCATCTGGCACGCGCTCACCTGGGAGTGGCCGGTCAGCTCCGCCGCCGGGCACGTCTCGCATGAGCGGATCGTGATCCTCGCCAGCTCCGACCTGACCGTCCCGGTGCGCGCGCGCAGCCCGCAGGGCGACAGCCTCTGGGCCGACTCGATCCTGAACCTGCTGGGAGGTGCCGGGTCGAGCCACGATCCGAATCCGGCGTTGACCACCTCCGTGGTCGGCGCGGCCGAATCGATCATCGACGCTCGACTGAAAGGCGCGGCATGACCCAGGTCTCCCTCAGCTTCCTCTACGGCGTGCTTCGCTCCACGCTGGCCGTCTACATCGTGCTGGTGGCGCTGCACTTCGTGCTCGAGGTGTTCTTCGCCCACCGCGCCTACCGCCGATCGAAGCAGGGCTTCCCCGACGCCACGCGGCTGCCGTCGGTGGACGTGGTCGTGCCCTGCTACAACGAGGACGCCGAGCACCTGGCCGCCTGCTTCGACGCGCTGCTCGACCAGGACTACGCGGGCGAGCTGCACGTCTACGTGGTCGACGACGGCTCGCCCAACCGCGACCAGGTGCGCCACGTGTACGACCGGTACGGCGCGCTTCACGGCTGGCACGTGCTGCTCCCGGCGGCCAACCGCGGCAAGCGCCACGCGCAGGACACCGCGCTCGCGCACTGCCGCTCCGACATCGTCGTCACCATCGACTCCGACACCGAGATCGCCGAGGACGGCGTCAGCCAGATCGTGCGCCCCTTCGTCGAGCAGCGGATCGGCGCGGTCACCGGCGACGTCGCGGTCACCAACCGCTCCGCCAACATCCTCACCCGCCTGATCGGCATGCGCTACTGGGTCGCCTTCAACCAGGAGCGCGCAGCCCAGTCCTACTTCCGCTCGGTGCTGTGCTGCTCGGGCCCCTTCAGCGCCTACCGCAGGTCCGATTTGATGGCGATCTGGCCGGCCTACATCTCACAGACCTTCAAGGGCACCCCCTGCACCTACGGCGACGATCGCCACCTCACAAACCTGATCCTCGCGAAGGGGTCGCAGACGCTGTTCCTGCCCCAGGCGCGGGCCCGCACCAACGCCCCCGAGACGATCCGCGGCTACCTGAAACAGCAGCTGCGGTGGAACAAGAGCTTCTACCGCGAGGTGCTGTGGACGCTGCCGTTCCTGTCTCGGCTGCGCGCCTACATCGCCTTCGAGATGTCGGTGCAGGTGCTGCTGCCGCTGCTACTGACCGTGCTGATCCTGAGCTCCACGCTGGTCGCCATCCTGCTGCACCCGGCCGTCGGCCTGCGCTACGTCATGGTCACCGCCATGATGGGCCTGCTTCGCTGCAGCTACGCCATCTACCGCACCCGCGACCCGCGCTTCGTGCTGTTCCTGCTGTACGGGTTCATCCACGTGTTCCTGCTGATCCCGGTGCGCATACGGGCGCTGCTGACGCTCACCGACAACCGCTGGGGGACGCGCACGGCGATCGCCTCGAGGCCGGTGGACGACGAGCTGGCCGATCGGCTCGCAGACGCCGCCTGAGCTCAGCGTGGCGGCGGAGGCATGCCCCAGACTGCCGCCACCGCATCGGGGGCGTTGACCTGCACCGTGGCCGGGATCGCGGCCAGGATCGCCTGGTAGTCGCTCCAGCAGTAGCGCTCGACGTCGTTCGTCCAGTGCAGGGCGGGGTTGGGCGAGGTGCAGTCCCAGCGGGTCTTGTTCGTCGCGTAGGTCGGGTTCGTCCCGGTCACCAGTACGTAGCTCTGGAGGCTCAGCCACTGGCCGGGCTTGAGCGCCTTGATCTTGCTGATCACCTTGTTCGGCGTCATGTAGGCGGCGGCGACGCCGGCCGAGCAGGGCTGCGTGGTGTCGGTGCAGTGGCCGCCGTGGATTCCGCGCGTGAGCTGCAGCCCGCTGTTTGCCTGCGACCAGGCCAGCGTGGTCACGCCCGATCCGTACTCGCGGCCGTAGTCGAAGCACTGGCTGACGTACTGCTGCTGCACCGTCAGGTCGATCCGGTTATCCGGCCAGTTGTACTGGCCGGCCGCGCCCAGCAGCCCGTGGCCGAGGATGTCGTCGCGCGAGCCGCACGTCTCCGCGCTCGTCTGGGCCGCTGTCAGCTTCGTCCAGTCGCGAACGCGGGTGCGGCTGGCCGAGATGAACCGCCAGCCGTAGGTCGCCTGCAGGCTCTGCATGGACGCCCAGGAGGCGGCGGCGGTCTTGCCGTTGTGCGCGCACCAGTACCCGCTGTCGACCATGTGCCCGGTCTCGACGCTGCCGACCAGGGGATGGATGGTCGGGTAGTGCGAGGCGATGAACGGCGCCACCACGGTGTCCAGCGGCGCGATCGCGCGATCATCGCGAACGCAGGTGCCGTACTCGCCGCCGACCGAGTGGTCGGCCGCCGAGAGCTCCGTCCGCGAGAACACGATCGAGAGCTGTGGCGGCGGCGGCGACGTCGCGGCCGAGACGACTGCGACCGGCGAGACGATCGCCGCGCCGGCTGTGGCCAACGGGATCAACGTGGCCACCAGGATGCGAAGCAGTGACACAGAGCCAAACCGGGGCATCGAGTAGTCCTCTCATAGCCGGTCGGACTCCGATGGTAACCCCGTGCGCCGCACATGTAAAGCGTCCGGCCGGCAGTCGCTCCCGGACGCGGCGCTTGCAGTACGTCGCACACCATGATATGTTTGCCGTTCGTGTAGTCAGTGCCCACTATGCCGAAGGGAGGCGACATCTTGATGAAGACGGTTTCTTCGATGCTCGCCGGTTCGGCGTGGTTCCGGCCTAGCGCCGGCCCGGCACAGACGCACACCGCGTGCGCGATCGCGTAGCTACTCCGGCTCCGATCGCATAGCACTCATCTCGTTGTCGCACTAGGCCGGCGGCGATAGCGCAATGTCGTGTTAACCAATCCCAGACAGGGAGGCCGCTGCATGTCTCTGATCACAGACCCGACCTTACGTATCGGAAAGGAGGTGACACACATGAGCTTTAACATCGATAGCAACCTGCGGCTCGAGTTCGGCCGCCAACGACAGGCCGAGCTGCTGCACCAGGCGCAGCGGGACAGGCGGGAGCATGCGCTTCTGGCCGAGACCGGAGGCGACCTCGGCTCGCATCCACACCCGTCGCGGTCGTTCCTGCACCTGCGCCGCAACCGCCAGGCACTTCCAAGGGAGGCTCGATGACAAGCGAGCGCGCACCCCCGACGGTCGCACTGGCGGAGGCACAATCTCGCCGCCGCGGAGGCCACCGGCTCTCCGCGGCGGCGGCGTGTCAAAGGCCGATCTTGACTTCGGCTTTCCAGATTACTAAGATGGCCGGCGCGCCATTCCTGGCGCTGACACGACCCGAGGGGGGCTCCAAAAGTGATTCGTACCAGGACGTTACTCGTGGCTGCGATCAGTGCTGCCGTGTTCGTCGGAGCGAGCGCGAGCGCGGCCAGCGCGGGTGAGGTGACCGGGAACGGCAAGCCGACGGCTGGGCCGACCCACGCCAACTCGATCTGCGTGTTCTCCGGGCAGAACGACGATCCCACCGCGCCGCTCAGTCTCGACATGTCGATTGCGCCGAACGGCCCGGGCGGCCACTCGCAGTCATTCGGACAGGACGTCAAGCTCGGTCTCGATCCCCATGTCTTCAATCCCGGCATGGCGTGCGGACCGGGTAGCAACCCGCACCGCGTGAAGTAGCGGATCTGTTTGGGTCGGCCCCGGCGCTGCGACCGGTCGGGGCCGACCACACTACGCCGCCCTTCTCCGGCAATGGCCGCCGCCGTCAGGCGAGCGCTGCGCAGATGTCGCCCTGGTGAGGAACCCGGCTGACCGATCTCGCGAAGCCGTCGGGTGAACGCGCACCTGAACGCGCTGCACACGGCGCAGAAGAAAACGCAGGCGAACCTGAACGGGTTCCTCAATTGCATTGGACTCGCGCCGACGAGTGAGTACACCGGGTACGCCGCGACGGATGGCGTCACAACGCTCAACGCGATGGACTACACCGCGAGCGGGGACTCGATCGACGCGTGGATCATCGGTATCCCGGGCGGCACCTGTGGCTTCGCCGGCGTCGCCACGGTGAAGGGCGGCGGGACGAAGCCCGCGCCGTTCCTGAGGCTCTACCGGCGGTAACAGACTGGCCCGCCGTCGTCGTGGTGACGGCGGCGGGCGACCCCAAGGCCTTCTACGCCTCGAACGCTAGGCTGGTGCCGATGGACGACCAGGCCTGGGAGCTCGCGAATGTGATCGCGCGAAACGAGACACGGGCCACCACGATCGTGGCCGCCCTCGCCGAATCGCAGCCGGTGACCCTGTCGTCGCTGCCGCTTTCGGCGTACACGGCCGAGGTCCGCCGTGACTGGCGCGAGTCGGGCCATGACACCGACCCGGCGGCGTTGACCGACGACCTCACGGGCATCTTCGACCGTCTCGGCACGGCCGTGCGGAGCGCCGTCGCCCGGGGCGACTGGGACTGGGGAGACCGCCCGCCGAGCTCGTTCGCCCTGTGGCTCGAGCGCACGCTCGAGAACCTCCGCGGCACGGGCTGACGGCGTTCCGTAAGAACCCGCGACGCCTGCACGACGTCCCACCAATGGATCGTCCGTCCATCCGCACCGCTCGTAAGATAGGACCGTGCCGCTCCATCCCTACCGGTTCGACGACCTCGCCCTGCGGGACGATCCGGCGCTCGTCCGCCTCGCCCAGTCGTCGCTGGCCGACGGCGACGAAGGATGCGAGACGGCCAAGCGCTGCATCGGCCTGGTCGTCCTGCGTCACCGCGATCTGGTGCGCTCGGTCATCGCCGCCAAGGTGCCCGCCGGCGCCATCGACGACGTCGAGTCAGACGTGCTGCTGCGCTTCTCGCGCAAGGTCTACTCCGGCAACCAGATCACCAACCCGATCGGCCTGCTGCTGCGCATGGCCGTCTTCTGCCGTGCCGACTTCCACGCCAACCGGCCGGCGACGGAGCCGCCGTTGGGCGAGTGGGATGCCGCCTCCCACGACGCGGCGCTTGACGAGATCGCCGTCTCCGCCGCCGTGGCCGACCTGCTGGCGCCGCTAGGCGATCGGCAGCGGGAGGTCGTATGGCAGCGCATCATCGAAGGTCGCTCCAGCGCCGAGGTGGCGGAGATGCTGGAGACGACCGCGGGCAACATCGACGTGATCCTGCACCGGGCGCTGGCCCGGATGCGGGAGGTGCAGCCATGAGCGATCGCGCCCTCGAGCTGTTCGAGCAGTACCTCGACCAGCGCGCGTCCGGCCTCTCGCCCGACGCGGCCGCGCTCGTGCAGGAGGCCGGCGACCAGGCCGACGTCCTGGCCGGCATGATCGCCGCCTACGCCGCCACCCATCCCGCCGACGTGAGCGAGCACCAGCTCGAGCAGATGGCCGCCCGGCCCGAGCTGGAGCCGCCCCGTCCCTGGCCGCAGCTGCTGCCCGCGCTGCGCGAGCGTACGCATACCACCCGCGCCGCCCTGGTCGGCCGGCTGTGCGAGGCGCTGGGCGTGCCCGGCGCCGAGCGGCAGGTGGGCGACTACGTCCACGAGCTCGAGGCCGGCCTGCTCTCGCCCGCGCGCGTGCGGCCCGCTGTCGTCTCCGCTCTGGCCGCCGTTTTGGGCGTGCCGCGCGCGCTGCTGGAATCCTCCCGCGGCCTGGCTGCGGAGCCGCCGCCCTCGGCCGCGCTCACCTTCGCCCGCTCCGCCGCCTATTCGGACGAGAGTCTGATGAGACTGGGCGCGCTCGAGCCGGACGCCGACCCGCGCGTCGATGACCTCTTCACCGGCGGCGGCGATGGATGAGCAGGCGGCCGCCCGCGAGGCGCTCGACCGCTTCACCGCCGCCTACCACCTGCATCCGCCGCCGGTCGACGTCGAGCAGCTCTGCGAGAGCCTCTGCTGCCTTCGCATCCGCAGCTCCGACGACCTCGCCGCCATCCCGGGCGCGCCGCACGGCGTCACCCTCTCGGGCATGCTGCTGCCGGCCCGCAAGGAGGTCTGGGTCAGCCGGCACGAGCCATGGGAGCGGCGCCGCTTCTCGATCGCCCACGAGGTCGGCCACTACCTGCTGCACGTCGGCGAGATCTCCGACGGCGTGTTCTGCCGGGCCGCCGACCTGCGCCCCGACCCGGAGAGCCCCGAGCGCCTGCGCGAGCGCGAGGCCAACCGCTTCGCCGCCGAGCTGCTGATGCCCGAGCAGCTGGTCGCCGGCGAGGTCGATCGCCATGGCCCCGATCCGGTCGCCCTGGCGCCGCTGTTTGCCGTCTCCGACCTGGCCATGGGCTTCCGGCTCGTCAACCTCGGCCACCTGCAGGCGCTGCCGGTCGACCTTGACCGGAAGTGGCAGGAATGGCGGGCGTGATCCGGCTCAGGGCAGGCTGCGCCTGATCGCCAGCGCCGCCTCCTGTCCGCTCGCGATCGCCGTGTCGGAGTAGACCCCGCCCAGGTAGTCGCCGGCCAGGTGCACCTGCCCCAGCGGCCGGTCGAGCGCCGGCTGCAGGGCGGCCCGTCCCGGCGCCGGGTAGGGCAGCATCCGCGGCAGCTTCAGGAGCTGCGTCTCGCGCACGTGCCCGCGCGCCTGCGGGAAGATCGCATACAGGTCGTCCAAAAACGCCCGCTCCACCTCGTGGTCGGGCAGCTCCAGCAGCGGCACCGCGCCGTGCGCCGAGCGGTACATCATCAGGCTGCCGCCCGAGCGCCGGTGCCCGGGCCTGGCATGGGTCACGTTCGCGATGTTGAACAGCATGTTGAACGAGCGCTTCGGCGTCGCCAGCGCGTAGATGCCGTCCCACGGCATCGGCCCCCGCTCGTCGGTCAGCACCGCCATCACCACCGTCGGCCCGTAGGGGATGGCCTCCAGCGCGCGCCGCGTGTCCTCGGGCAGCTCGCGCACGATCGCGGCCGCCTCGAAGGCCCTGGTCGCCACTACCGCCTGCCGGGCCGTCACCCGCTCCGGCTTCCCGTTGTGGGTGTAGCTGACCGTGACTGCGTCTGCGTCCGGCGCCACCTCGGTCACCTCCGCGCCCGTCACCACCTTGTCTCCGAGCTCCGCCGCGATCCCTTCCACCAGCACGCCGGCTCCGCCCACGATGTTTCGCGACAAGCCGTCGCCGGCTGCCCACACCAGCGCGAAGTAGCCGATCCCCTGTCCGGCCGAGATCTCCTCCGGCTCGGCCGTCGAGCGCGTCACGGTCGCCCGAAACAGCGCGTCCGCGTCGCCCGGCATCGGCCCCAGCCACTGCGCAAACGTCTGGTCGTCCCCGAACTGCAGCAGCCGCCGGCGCGCCAGGGGCGCCGGCTCGCCCTCGCGCGGCGCGGCCGCGGTGCGGTAGCGCGCCACCGCCAGCCGCAGCCGAGCGCCCGCCTTCGACAGGGCCACCCGCTCCGACGGGCTGAGCGGCAGCCGTAGCGGATACAGCTCCGGCCGCCCGCCCACCACCAGCCGCCCGTTCAGCTCCACCGCCGCCAGCTGCCCCGGTACCGACGCCACCTCGACGCCCACGTCGGCGCACATCCGCCCCGTCGCCGAACCCGGCCCCGAGAACACGTGCGCGCCCAGGTTCAGCCAGTAGGGATCGCGCGTCTCTGACCGGATACGGCCGCCCAGCCGGTCGCTCGCCTCGAGCACCAGGATGTCGCGGTTGCGCAGGTCCCAGGCCGACGCCAGCCCGGCAATGCCTCCGCCCACGATGACCGCGTCCAGCACAATTTCATCCTAGTTTGTAAGACCGGCGCCGCCGGGCCGGACATCCACCTCGAACACGTTCCCGTCGCAGGAGGCCCCGATGACCACCACGCTCGATCTTCCCTTCCAGCTGGGCCTGCCGCAGCAGGCCGGCGGCATCACCATGACGCCGCTGTTTCCGCTGCGCGATCCCGTCTGCGACTACGTCTCGCTGGACGAGGCGCTGGCCGGCGGCCTGGACATCAGCGAGGTGGACGAGGCCGGCGACGTGGGCGAGCTCGCGGTGCGAAACCCGCTCGACCGAGGCGTGCTGCTCTACGACGGCGAGGAGCTGGTCGGCGCCAAGCAGAACCGGATCCTGAACGTCTCGGTGTTGCTGGGCGCGGGCTCCACGGCCCGCATCCCCGTCTCGTGCGTCGAGAGCGGCCGCTGGTCGTGGCGGGATCGCAGCTTCCGGTCGGCCGGGCACGTGGCCGGCCCCGAGCTGCGGCGACACAAGGCCACGTCGCTCCGCACCGACGCGCTCGCCCGCGGCGCCGCTCAGCGCACCGTGTGGGCCGCCGTCGACGCCCAGCTGGAACGGGTCGGCGCGGTCTCGCCGACCGCCGCGAACAGCGACGGCTTCCAGGCCCGCGCCGCCGACATCCGCAGCCTGTCCGAGCGCTTCGCCCTGGAGCCGGGCCAGTGCGGCATGATCGCGTCGATCGCCGGCCGCGGCTGGTGCCTGGACGCCGTCTCCCGCCCGGCCGTGTTCGAGCGGGTCTACCCGAAGCTGGTGGCCGGCTACGTCTACGACGCGCTCGAGAGCGCCGGCGAGACGGTGCCCGCCGACCAGGTGCTGGCCACCCTCGGTCGCTGCCTGGCCAAGCGCGGGCCCAGCGTCGCACTCGGCGAGGACGTGCGCATCGAGGGCAAGGGCGCGATCGCAACCGGGCTCGCCCTGGACGGCGAACTGGTGCAGATCTCGGCCTACGGCGACGCCGCCTGGCGCTAGGCCGCAGCGCCACACCACCGCTGGTCAGGTCGGAAACAGCAGGCCGGACGCTGCACCGACGCGCTTGGGTGCGCCGCAGAGGGAGCACCCGGTGAAGTGCAGCCGCACGTCCTGCTGCTCGTAGCGGCCCGCGATCGTGAACCCGGGGCCGATCTCAAGCGGGCACATGCAGACGTGCACCCGGTGCGCGCGCAGGCCATGCACGAGCGTGGTGAGTGCGCGGCAGGCGGCGTGGTTGTCCTCGTAGCTGCCCTCGTCGGGCGAGCAGGTGAGGTGACGGTCGACGACCGTCGCCCACCCGACCGGAGCGACGTGGCGGATCTTGACCGCACGGCACGTCCGCGACGCCGAAGGGCACTGCGCGAGCGCCGTGCTTCGCGTGGATACCACCCTGCCGACCGGGCTGCTCAACACCACCGACGTCTTCGGCGTGGGCGGGCCGGGCCCGTCCGAGGCGTCGTCGACCTGCCCGCCTGAGCAGCCGGCGACCAGGAACCCGAGCAGCAACGCGGCAACGGTGATTCGCATGCCACTTGGACGACGTCGATGCGCTGATGGTTCCCGGCTGCGGCCGGTCGATATACTCGCCACCCATCGTGGCTTCGCGGCTCCTTGTGTCCGGCGGCCTGGGGTTCATCGGCTCCGAGTTCATCCGACGTGCCGCCGCCCGAGGCGAGCAGGCGGTGAACGTCGACGCGTGCACCTACGCGGGCGACCCGCGGCGGCTGGCCGGCGTCGCCGGAGCGGTCGAGACGGTCCGCGCCGACGTCACCGACCAGGCGTTCACGGACATCGTCGCCCGCAGCAGGCCCAGCGTGATCGTGCACTTCGCCGCCGAGTCGCACGTGACCCGCAGCGAGTCGGCGCCGGAGCGCTTCTTCCACACGAACGTCGAGGGCACCCGGCGCGTGCTCGACGCCGCCGAGCAGGCGGGCACGGAGCTGGTCGTGCACGTCTCGACCGACGAGGTCTACGGGCCCTGCACCGCCCAGCCGTTCCGCGAGCAGGACAAGCTGGAGGGGGAGGGTGCGGCCACGAGCGCCTACGCCCGCAGCAAGGCGCTCGCCGACGACCTCGCGCTCTCCCGGTCGCACCGGCTGGGCGTGATCGTGGCCCGGCCCAGCAACTGCTTCGGCCAGTGGCAGCACCCGGAGAAGGCGATTGCGCGGTGGGCCGTGCGCGCGCTGCGGGGCCGCTCGCTGCCCGTGTGGGGCGGCGGCGGACAGGTGCGGGACTGGATGCACGTGGAGGATCTCTGCGCGGCGCTGGACGTGCTGATCGAGCACGGGGCCCGCGGACAGGCCTACAACATCTCCCCGGACGGCTCGCCCCGCTCGAACCTCGACGTTGCCCGCCTGGTCGCGGCGGCAGCCGGGCGCGAGGACGACGCCGTTGTCCTTTCAGACTACGATCGGCCCGGCCACGACGTTCGCTACGCGATCGACGCATCGCAGGTACGAGCGCTGGGCTGGTCGTGCCGCCACGACCTCGAGGTTGCGCTCGAGCGCACCGTCAGCTGGTATCGAGACCACCCGGAGTGGTGGGCCCAGCTGGAGCGGGAGGCGGAGGCGATCTACCGTGACGAGTGATATCCCGGGCGTGGTGGTGTCACAACGGCGCACCTGGCCGGACCAGCGCGGAGACTTCCTGGAGCTGTTCCGCTCGGATGAGTACCCGGACGCGTTCGTCCAGTTCAACCACTCGTTCTCGCGCGCGAACGTGCTGCGCGGGCTCCACTACCACCGGCACCAGGCCGATCTCTGGTACATCGTGCGGGGCCTGGCGCAGGTCGCCCTGGCCGACCTTCGCGGCGACCGTGCGCACGTCGAGGTGTTCGAGCTTGCGGGCGGCTCGGCCACGACCATCTACATACCGCCCGGCGTCGCGCACGGATACCTCGCGATCGAGGACGTGGACATGCTGTACGCCGTGACCCGGACCTACGACCCGCACGACGAGCACGGCGTGGCGTGGAACGACCCGCAGCTCGGCATCGCGTGGCGTGTGCGCGATCCCGTGCTGAGCGACCGTGATCGCACCAACCCCAAGCTGCGATGGCCGGACCTCCCGTCGTTCTCGTGACCGGCGGCGACGGCCAGGTCGGCCGGGCGCTGCGACCGCTGCTGCCCACCGCCCGCTACGCCACGCGTGAGGAGCTGGACGTGACCGATCGGGCGCAAGCGCACGAGGCGATCGCCGGGGCGGACGTGGTCGTGCACCTCGCGGCCATGACCGATGTCGACCGGTGCGAGCGCGAGCCGCAGCTGGCGGAGCAGGTGAACGGGGCCGGCAGCCGGAACGTCGCCGCCGCGGCCCGCGCCGCCGGCGCCCGCGTGATCGGCCTGTCCACCGACTACGTGTTCGACGGAACCGCGCCGGGCGCGTACACCGAGGCGGACCACCCGCGGCCGCTGAGCGTGTACGGGCGCACGAAGCTGGCGGGCGAGCTGGCCCTGCTGGAGGCGGGTGACGCCACCGTGATCCGCACATCCTGGGTGTACGGCGACGGCCGCAACTTCATCCGCACGATCCTGCGCGCGGCCTCCTCGGGTGGCGCGCTGGCGGTCGTCAACGACCAGGTGGGACGGCCGACCGCTGCCGGCGACATCGCCCGGGCGATCGTGCACCTGCTGTCGATCGACCCGCCGCGGCTCGTGCACGTCACCGGTGACGGCCCGCCCACGTCCTGGGCGGGGGTGGCCGAGCAGTCACTGAAAGCGGCCGGGCTGACGGTGCCGGTCGAGCACGTGAGCACGGTGGAGTACGGTCGCCGCATGGATTCCGCCCTGGCGCCGCGCCCGTCAAACTCGATGCTGTCGCTTGATCGCGCGCGCGGCCTCGGGGTGCCGCTGGCCGACTGGCGCGCGTCCGTCTCTGCCTACGCTCGGGGGGCGGCATGAGGGGCGTGGTGCTGGCGGGGGGGCTGGGAACACGTCTCGGTCCTATGACACGCGTGGTCAACAAGCACCTGCTGGACGTGTTCGACGAGCCGATGGTCTACTTCCCGCTGCGCAGCCTGGTCGCTGCCGGCGTCACCGACATCGTGCTCGTCACCGGCCAGGAGGTCGACCAGTTCCGCCACCTGCTCGGCGACGGCTCGGAGCTCGGCGCCGGCATCACGTATGCGGTGCAGGAGGGCGAGGGTGGGATCGCGGATGCGCTCGCGCGCGCCGGTCCGCATCTGGCCGGAGCGGACGCCATCGTGATCCTGGGCGACAACATCTTTCAGGACGACCTGACGCCGTACGTGCGCGCCTTCGAGCAGCAGGGCGGCGGCGCCCGCATCCTGCTCAAGCGCGTGTCCGCTCACGACGCGCGGCGGTTCGGCGTCGCGACGGTGCGGGGCGAACAGATCATCGAGATCGAGGAGAAGCCGGAGCGGCCCCAGAGCGATCTGGTCGTCACCGGCTGCTACATGTATGACGCTGAGGCGTTCTCGATCATCGCCGGCCTGCAGCCCTCGGCTCGCGGAGAGCTCGAGATCACCGACGTCAACAACACCTACATCCGTGCCGGCACGATGCGGTTCGACATCCTCAACGGCTGGTGGACCGATGCCGGCACGTCTGCGAGCAAGCTGAAGGCCTCGATCCTGGTCGCGCTGGCAAAGGGCGTCACCTTCGACGCGTCGTAGCCGGCCCGCTCGGATCCGACCGCCCCGTCTGCGACCGTTCCGGCATGGGCGCGATCCGCGACGAGTGGCGACTGATCACCTCCTACGGCGACCACCACCGGCGCCTGCTGGGGCGGCTGGGCCTGGTGCTGGTGCTGACGGTGATCATCGACCTGCTGGGTGCGATCGCGATGTTCATGCTGGAGCGCCACTCGGCGGGCAGCCAGATCCGCACCATCGGCGACGCCCTGTTCTTCTCGACCGTGCAGCTGCTGACCGTCTCCTCGCAGATGCCGAATCCGGTCACCTCGGCCGGGCGCGTGGTCGACGTGGTGCTCGAGGTCTGGGCCGTGATCGTGGTGGCCGGCTCGGCCGGCGCGATCGCGAGCTTCTTCCAGAGCAACGATCGCAAGAACAGTGATTCGCGCCCAAAGTAGTTGCTGAATCACCCACCCGGGTGGCTGGCCGGACGCCGGCCCGGCCGATAGCAACCTGGAATTGTCAGACCTTTTAATGTGGGAGGAGGAAGCATGACGGACGTGCTCAAGACGCTGCACGAGGAGGCCGGCCAGACCATGGCCGAGTACGCGGTTGTGCTCGGCGTGATCACGATCGCAGTTGTCGTGACGCTGGGTCTGCTGTCGACCACGATCAGCAACACCCTGAACAGCGTTATCTCCGCGATGTAGTCACTCGCTTCGGCCCGCGGCCCCGGTCGGCTGACCGGCAGCGGGCCGAAGCGATGACACCATCCTGCGCCGGGGTTCGGCGTTAGAAGCCGAGCGTCTCCGGCACCAGGATCACGCTGATCCGCGCGCCCGGCTCGTAGGAGATGATCAGCGTCTTTGCCAGCACCGTGCCCGGAAAGCCGGCCGCCTGCATGCGATCCCACTCGCGCGGCAGGCTGTAGTGCTGCAGCCGCTCCAAGCCCTCGGCCACGTCTCGCACCAGCTTCTGGTGGCCGACCACCAGGATCACGTGCCCGCCCGCGTAGGCGTAGGCGCCCAGCTGGCTGCCCGATCCCGAGCCGACCACGATCTGGCCGTCGTCGGTGATCACCGCGGCGCTTCCGATCACGTAGTCCGGGGCTGCGCCCAGCTTGCGCATCTCCCGTCCCTGCGTCTCACGATCGAGCTCTTTCAGCCGCGGGCGCACGGGGTCGTAGCGGCCGGAGTTCTCGAGCACATCGGTCAGCCCGATCTGCTGCAGCGTCTCGGACAGGCCTGTGTGCACCTCCGCACCCTCGGGCAGCGCATCCAGCACCAGCTGCCGGGCCTGGTCGCCGCTCTCGGCGATGGTCACCTGGAAGCCGCGCTGCCGCAGCGCCTCGGCGGTGCGCTCCAGGCGCTCGGCGTCGGCCGGCTGGGCGAAGTCAGGGTTGGCCGTGCCGGGTTCGGGAAGGTGAAGGTCACGTCTGCTCCTCGGGTGGTTGGATGGAGCGTTAGCCTAGCACCAATCATTTATGATGCATAAACGATCTACGCTCGACCTTGTACACTGGGATGCGTGAAGACCGACGCTCCCGCGCTACCCTCGACCGCCTCCAGCGTGCTGATCGCCCAGCTCGGCCGCGGGCTGCGCCCGCGCATCGAGCAGGCGATCGCCCCCACCGGGCTGCGGCCGCGTGAGCTGCTGGCGCTGCAGCACCTGCGCGAGCGCGGCCCATCCGCCCAGCAGACGCTGGCCGACCTGCTGCGTGTCGACGCCTCGAACCTGGTGGGCGTGCTGAACGACCTCGAGGACGCCGGCCTGATCGTCCGCACCCGCGACCGCGCCGATCGCCGCCGCGGCATCATCGAGCTGACCGATCAGGGCGCCCGCGTGCTCCAGGAGCTCGACCGCGCCCTCCATGGCATCGACGACGCCGTGCTCTCGGTGCTGAGCGAGCGCGAGCGGGCGACCCTCAACGGATTGCTTGCGCGGGCGGTCGCGGCGTTCGCCGCGCAGTGCAGCGAGCAGCCCGAGCCGGGCTGCTAGCCGGCGTTGGGCGAGACCCAGCCGCTGCGCGCGCTGATGCGCGACCGCACGGTGGCGCTGCTGGTCAGCGTCGAGCTCCTGATGTCGCTCGGCTTCGGCGCCACCGCCACCACGCTTGGCTGGCAGGGCTACTCGCGCGCCCACGATCCGCTGGTGCTGGGCCTGATCGGCCTGGCCGAGTTCATCCCGGCGGTGGTGCTGGCGCTGCCCGCCGGCCACGCCGCCGACAGCCACGACCGCCGCCGGGTGACGGCGCTGGGGCTGGCGGTGGTGGCCGGCGCCGCGGTCGCGCTGGCGATCGATGCCGGTCGCGGCGACACCGCCGTCTGGCCGCTCTACGTGCTGGCGTTCGTGATCGGGATCGGCAATGCCTACGCCGCCCCGGCGGTGGGGCCGCTGCTGGCCGCCGGCGTCTCGCAGGCGATGCTGGCCCGGGCGGTGGCGGTGCTGATGTCGGTGATGCAGGCGGCGATGATCGCCGGCCCCGCCGTCGCCGGCCTGCTGCAGGTGGTGGGCGCGCCCGTGCCCTACGCCTTCGCAGCCGTCTGCGCCGTGCTGGCGATGGTGATGGTGATGCTGGTGCCCAAGGCGATCGGCCGCGCGCACGTGGCCGAGCAGGAGGCCAGCCTGTCCGACGCCCTGGCCGGTGTGCGCTTCATCTTCGACACGCCGGCGCTGCTGGGTGCGATCTCACTCGACCTGATGGCGGTGCTGTTCGGGGGCGCCACGGCGCTCTTGCCGGTCTTCTCCCAGACGATCCTGCACGTTGGCGCGTTTGGCAACGGTCTGCTCCGCGCCGCGCCCGGCATCGGCGCGGTCGTGGTCGGCTCGGTGCTCTCGGGTCGTCCCCTCGAGCACCGCGTCGGCCGCACGCTGCTGGTCGTGGTGGCGCTCTACGGTGCGTTCACGATCGTGTTCGGGTTCTCGACCAGCTTCGCGCTGTCGATGGTGGCGCTGGCGGCGCTGGCCGGCGCCGACATGGTGTCGATGTCGATCCGCGGCACGCTGGCGCCGCTTCTGACCGCGCCCGCCTTGCGGGGCCGCGTGGGGGCGGTGGAGCGCGTCTTCATCGGCGCCTCGAACGAGCTGGGCGCGTTCGAGTCGGGCGTCGCCGCCGCGCTGATCGGCGCGGTGCCGGCCGTGGTGCTGGGCGGCGCCGCCTCGATCGTGGTGGCCCTGGTCTGGGCCTGGAAGTTCCCGGCGCTTCGCCGCATCGACCGCTTCGAGGACATCGACACGCCGGCCGTTCCGCCGGCGGTCGGGTTGCAGCCGGCGCCGGAGCGGCGGCAGGTGGGCGCGTAGCGACGGGAGTAACCTCCGTGCTGCGGTGCGACGGATACCACCAAGCGGAGGTCAAGTCTGATGACGCGCATCACCCGCGGGTTCCACGGTCGCCGGCGATCCGACGTCGATCCGGCGCGGGTGCCGCCCGGGCAGTACGTGACGCAGGACTTTCCGGTGCTCTCGGCAGGGCCGACCCCCCACGGGTCACTCGACAGCTGGAATTTCACGATCCGCGGGCAGGTCGACCAGCCGCTCAGCTGGACGTGGGAGGAGTTCCAGGCACTGCCCCGCGAGACGGTGACGCGGGACATCCACTGCGTGACGAAGTGGTCGAAGCTGGACACGGTCTGGACGGGCGTCTCGCTGGACACGCTGCTTGACGGCGTCGAGACCAGCGCCGAGTACGTGACCGCCTTCAGCGACGGCGGCTACACCACCAACCTGCCGCTGGAGGACCTGACCGGCGGCCGTGCCTGGATAGCGTTCTCCTACGACGACGAGCCGCTGCACCCGGAGCACGGCGGGCCGGCCCGGCTGCTGGTGCCGCACCTCTACTTCTGGAAGAGCGCGAAGTGGGTGCGCGGGCTGGAGCTGCAGCCGGAGGATGAGCCCGGCTTCTGGGAGGGCTACGGCTACCACAACTACGGCGACCCGTGGCGCGAGCAGCGCTACGCCGGCGATTGAACTGGCAGCCGGCAAACGTGCTGGAGCTGATCGAGCAGACCGCCCGCACGAAGAGCATCGTGTTCGACGTCCCCGGCTGGGGCCGGCACCGTGCCGGCCAGCACGTCGACGTGCGGCTGACGGCCGAGGACGGGTATCAGGCGCAGCGGAGCTACTCGATCGCCTCCGCGCCGGAGGACTCCCACATCGAGCTGACGGTCGAGCGGATCGACGACGGCGAGGTGTCGCCGTACCTGGCCGACCAGCTGCTGCCGGGCGACGAGATCGAGCTGCGCGGCCCCATCGGCGGCTACTTCGCCTGGGAGGAGGCGCCGGGAACGCCGGTGTTCCTGGTCGGCGGCGGCTCGGGAATCGTGCCGCTGCGCGCGATGCTCCGACATCACGGCGCCTCCGGCAGCGCCGTCCCGGTGCGCCTGCTGTACTCGGCGCGCTCGCTCGAGGACGTCATCTACCAGGACGAGCTGACGGCGGCCGACCGCAGCGACGTCCGGCTCACGCTGACGCGACGGCAGCCGGCGGGCTGGAGTGGATACGCGCGGCGCGTCGACCGCGAGCTGGTGGCGGAGGTCTGCTGGCCGGCGGCGGAGCGGCCGCTCGTGTACGTCTGCGGTCCCACCGGGTTCGTCGAGGCGGTGGCCGGCGCCCTCGTGTCGCTCGGCCACGACCCGGCCAGGATTCGAACCGAACGATTTGGACCGACGGGAGGCGAGACGCCATGACCGACAGCCAGGCCCTGGACGGCAACGCGATCGCGGGCACGCTTGCGGAGGTGTTCGGCAGCGACATGACGACGGCGATGGGCGAGTGCGGGCACTGCGGCGCCCGCGGGCCGGTTGCGGAGGTGGTCGTGTACACGAGGGCACCGGGCGTCGTGGTTCGCTGCCGCACGTGCGACGGCGTGCTGATGGTGATCACGCAGGTGCACGGCGTCTTCTGCGTGGACGCGCTGGGGCTGGTCGAGCTGCAGATGCCGGCCTGACGCCGCGCGCCGGTCAGGGCAGGCGCCAGAACGGCGACAGGTAGGTGCGAAGCGCCGCTATGTCGCCGTCTCCGCGGCCGGCGTCGTCGGGCAGGTAGCCGATCGGGTCGGCCAGAAGCGGCCCCGTGCCGAGCACGCCCTCGAGCGTCGCGTGCAGGCAGTAGGCGGCGTAGGTGCGCGCGTAGCCGCCCTCCTGCACCAGCACCAGCTTGCCGTCGCACAGCTCTTCGGCGGCCTCCGCGACGAGGCGGCCGACCCGGCGGAACCCTGCCATCAGCAGGTTCTGGCGGCCGTTGGGGTCAAAGCCGCTCGCGTCCTGTCCGCACGCGCCCACGATCAGGCCGGGCCGGAACTGATCGAGGATCGGGCGGATCACCTGCGTGAAGGCCGCCTCGTAGGCGCGGATGCCGCCGCCCAGCCCCAGCTCGGCGTTGACGTTGCGGCCGGCCCCGGGGCCGACGCCGACCTCGGCCGCCGATCCGGTCTGCGGATGCGACGGCCCCCAGCTGCCGTGGCGCATGTGCAGCGAAACCGTGAGCACGTCGGCGCGGTCGTAGAAGCAGGCCTGGGTGCCGTTTCCGTGGTGGACGTCCCAGTCGATGATCGCCACCCGCTCCCAGCCGGCCGCACGCGCCCGTTCGGCCACCAGCGCCACGTGGTTGAAGAAGCAGTAGCCATCGGCCGTGGCCGGGGCGGCGTGGTGGCCGGGCGGGCGCACCAGCGCGTAGGCGATCCGCGAGCCGCCAGACATGACAGCGTCGCCGGCCGCCATCGCGGTTCCCGCCGCGGCCAGCAGCGGCTGCCACGACGCGCCGGTGACGAGCGTCGAGGGCGCGAACACGCGGCCGCCCTGCTCGCAGGCCTCGCGCAGCATCGCGATGTAGGCCGGGTCGTGGACGGCGGCCAGCTCGTCCTCGCCGGCCAGGCGGCCGTCGTGCCAGCGCAGCCGGTCGGCCAGCGGGCCGCGCTGCAGCACCGAGACCATGTTCCGCACCCGCTCCGCGTTCTCGGGGTGCAGCTCCGGCACCTCCAGCAGGTCTGACGGCCCTCCCTCGAAGATGCCGCGCCCGGTGTCGTGGTCGAGCACGGCCGGGTGCCAGAAGACGTCGATCACAGCACGGTCAGCTCGCGCGGTCGGGTCGAGTGCACCTCGAACTGCCTACCATTGGACGCGAACTCGGTCACAGGCGTGACGGTACCAGGCCCCGGCGCGGAGACCACACCCTGTCTAGACGGACAACGTCCACACTCAGCTGATTTTCGCCGCCAGGTCCTCATAGGGCGGAACGAGTTCGCCCCACCGGGCCTCGATGTCGCCGGGCTCTTGTCCGGCGAGGTATGCGGCAAGGTTTTCGGCGTGGATCTGCCAGCCGGCTCCGTAGAAGGCGATCTTGTCCAGGGGTATGCCTCGAACCTCGATGACGAGGATGGTCCGGTCGCCGTCGGCGGTCAGGGTGATGTCCCAGACGGCATCGAACGGCGGTACACCTTGCCCTCTGCGGTAGGACTCGTCGGTTTCCCTGGTCGTCACCACGAGCCGCTCTGGACGCTCGCACGCCTCAACCTGACCCGTGCGTTCTCCCGCGTCGGCGATGCGCACACGGAACTCGCCCCGCTGAGAAAGCTCGCCATCCACCTCGCCGAACCAGCGGGCCAGGCGGACGGGATCGGTGATCGCCGACCAGAGGTCGTCGATGTCGGTGTCGTATCGGTCTTCGATTCGGACGACGCCCTCGCCGTCTGCTGATCGGATGCTGCCAAGAATGCGGGTGCCCGGACTCGCGTTGCTGGTCATGTCGCGCTCCTTCGTTCGCGTTTTCCTCGCGCCACCTCGGTATGCAGGGCGTCCAATCGCTGATCCCACAGAGACCGGTAGCGGCCAAGCCACTGATCGACTTCTGCGAGCGGGGCGGGGCGGAGACTGTAGACCCGTCGCTGCGCCTCCTGGCGGGCCTCGACCAGCCCTGCTTCCCTCAACACTCGCAGGTGGCGGGAGACGCCGGGACGAGCGATGGGCAGTAACGCAGCCAGCTCACCCGCGGTTGCCGGGCCGCGGGCAAGCGTATCCAACAGCGTCCTGCGGCCCTCGTCGGCGACCGCTCGCAGAACAGCTTCCATGGCTCAAGCGTACCAAGACGGTTACGTAACTGTCAAGGTACATAGGGCACCCGAACGGCTGATGGCCGCCGGAACCAGCATCTTGCAAGGGACGCTTCGTCGTCCGGCTACCCGGACAGGACTTGTAAGGTGCGCGGCCGGGTCGAGAGCACCTCGATCCGCTCCGGCCCCATCAGCAGCGTCTCCATGTAGCTGGCGGTGAACCCGGCGTCCCGGTCGAACAGGATGTTCTCGTAGTTGGTGACGTAGCCGGGCTCCCACGTGAACCGCTCGAATGCGTCGTTTGCGAGATAGGTATGACCGACCCAGTTGGGCGGCATCGCGATGCCGAGCGCGTAGCCGCCCACCCACCACACCCGCTCGCGGTCGAAGCGCGAGAACACGTGCTGCTCGGCCGCCTGCTGCGCAACCTCCAGCGGATCGCCCGGCCTCACCGCCGCGATCACGGCGTCCACGCTGCCCGCGGTCTGCTCCAGGATGGCGCGGGCGGCGGCGTGGTCGCGTCCGATCGCAAACGTGCGGCAGACGTCGACGTGGTAGCGGCTCTGCACGCCGCAGACGTCCACGTACATCACGTCCCCGGCTTCCACCGGCCGCCGCGACGGCGGCGAGTGGGTGCGGCACCACACGTCAGGGCCGGCCGAGACCATCGTGCGGATGGCCGGCTCCTCGCCGCCCCGCGCGGCCATCTCGTAGTTCAGGTGCGCGGCGATCTCGAGCTCGGTGCGGCCCGGTCGCACGTACTCGGCCAGCGACTCGACGGCGGCGTCGACGATCTGGGAGGCGCGCCGCACGCACACCAGCTCCGCCTCCGACTTGACCAGGCGCACCCGGTCGACGATCCAGTCGCCGGCCACCACGTTGGCGCCGGTGGCCGCGATCGCCTCCGCGATCCTGTCGACCAGCGGCGCGCCCGGCGACGCCGCCCAGCGCTCCACGCCGATCGTCGCCGACGACCACCCGCGCTCCTCCACGGCGGCGCGCAGCTGGTCGATGGCCGTCGCGTAGTCGTAGAAGACGGCGTCGTCGAACAGCGCCACCCGCTCCACCAGCGTCCGGTGGCGATCGTAGTCGACGAACAGCAGCCGCTCGTCCTCGCGGGCCACGATCGCTCCCACCGGTGCCCGCGGCGGGTACCAGATCGATTCGAATCCGGTCAGGTAGTACAGGTTGGCGGGGCTCAGCACCAGCAGCACGTCGACATCGCGTCGCGCCATCTCCTCGCGCACGCGCCGGGCGCGGTCGCGGTACTCCGTCTCGGTGAACGGCAGGTCGAGCTCGACGCCAGCGCGGATGGTCGGTGCCACGCCCCGATGCTCGCAGAAACGCCCACGCCGATCAACGCTCGGTGTGCGCGATCGCGCGATGTTTGCCGAAGCGCGCGCCCGGTGGCACCATAGGTAGCGGGCAAACGGCGGCGAGCATCTCGGCGGCGTCAGGGGTGGGTGTTGTGAGTTGGCAGGTGAGTCAGAACGGGGTCCGCGACGGTGACGGCGGCGAGCTGCCGGAGCAGCGGGAGATGCCCGTGATCGACGACGCCGGCCTCGCCGACGAGGTCGTGTCGTCGCAGACGCTGGGCCAGATCCTGCGGCAGGAGCGTCAGCTGCGCGACATCCCGCTCGACCGCATCGAAGAGGCCACCCGCATCCGCGCGGCGCAGCTGCGGGCGATCGAGGACGACCGCCTGGAGGCGCTGCCGGCCGAGGCGTACGCCCGCGGCTTCGTGCGCACCTACGCCGAGTACCTGGGACTGAACGGCGACGACGTCGTCGCGATCTTCAACGAGCAATGGAACCGCTCGGCCCATCGGGCCGAGCCGGCGCCGCCGCAGACGCCGGTCTCGGTCGCCCGCAGTTCGCGGACCGGGCTGTTCAGCCTGTGGGTGGCGCTGGCCTGCCTGCTCCTGGCCGGGTCGGCCGTGCTCTACCTGATCGGCGGGTCAGGCGGCGGCCACGCCGCGTCGCCGCCCACCACGCATGCCCCGTCTACCCAACCCGTCACCGACCCGACCACCAGCGCCACGCAGTCGCCTCCTCCCGTGCGGCCGGCCGGCGTGCGGATGACCGTGACCGCGGCGCAGGGCAGCTGCTGGCTGGAGGCGCGGCGCGGCTCCGCGGGCGGGACGCTGCTGGCCGAGCGGACGCTGGCGCCGGGCCAGGCCGTGCGCCTGCACGGCCGACGCGTCTGGCTGCGGCTGGGGGATCCCACCAGCGTCCGGCTGCGGGTCAACGGCAGGACGCTCTCAACCGCCTATCCGGCGCAGCCGATCAACCTGCTGGTGACACCGCACGGAGCCACGCAGCTGTAGGTCAGGCAGAAGCGAGACCCGTGTCCTGACGGGCTGCCTCCGTCGCGCCGGCGATCGGCAGCACGATCGTGAACGCCGCGCCCTCGCCCTCGACGCTGGCCACATCCACCGAGCCACCGTGGGCCTCGGCGATGGCCTGCACGATCGCGAGCCCCAACCCGCTGCCGCCGCTGCGGCGGGCGCGCGACGCGTCCACGCGGTAGAAGCGCTCGAACAGGTGCGGCAGGTCATCGGCGGCGATGCCCGGCCCGTTGTCGCTGACCTCGACGGTGCGGTCGTCACCGGCCGTCGCCAGCGCCACGACGATGCTGGTGCCGGGCGGCGTGTGGGCGCGGGCGTTGGCCAGCAGGTTCGCGACCGCCTGGCGGATCCGAAGCTGGTCGCCGACCAGGCCGGAGCCGCCGATCGAGCTGAAGCTGATCGGCCAGTCGGCGTGCAGCATGGCGTGATCGGCCACCATCTCGGCCAGCACCGCCTCCAGATCGAACTGCTCCTGGCCCAGCGGCCGTCCCTGGTCGAGGTTTGCCAGCAGCAGCAGGTCCTCGACGATGACGCCCATCCGCTCGGCCTCGGACTCGATCCGGCTCATCGCGAGCGCCAGGTCGTCGGGCCGGCTGGCCGCGCCGCGGTGAAACAGCTCGGCGAAGCCGCGCACCGATGTCAGCGGCGTTCGCAGCTCGTGCGACGCGTCGGACACGAACCGGCGCAGCCGCTGCTCCGACTGCCGTCGCTGCTCGAAGGCCTGCTCGATCTGGGACAGCATCAGGTTCAGGGAGCGGGCCAGGTCGCCGACCTCGGTGCCGGGCGCCTCCTCCGGCACGCGCTGTGTGAGGTCACCGCCGGCGATGGCCGCCGCCGTGTCCTCGATCCGCACGAGCGGCCGCAGCTCGCGGCGCACGAGCCAGAATGCGATCGCCGCCACCCCCGCCAGCACGATCAGGCCGACCAACAGCTCGAGCATGGCCAGCCGGTTGAGCGTCGAGTTGACGTCGTGAAGCGGCGTCGCGATCACGAGCCCGACCGGGGAGCCGTCGTTGGCCTGGCCGTGCGTCACGTACACGCGGTAGTCGCTCTGGGTGGAGGTGCCGTCCGGAGCGCTGGCGACCGCCTCCTGCAGCTCCTCGGGTGCCGAGCCGCGGCCGAAGTACTGGGAGGCGGCCACGTGGCTGCCGCCGGTGATGACCGCGGCATAGCTGCCCGGCGGCAGCGCGCCCAGCACCTGCTGCTGCGCACCGGCATCGGTGTCGCCGCGCGCGAAGTACAGCGAGACGGGGGTGGTGGCCGATTGCAGCTGCGAATCGACCCGGTCGATCAGGAAGCCGCGAAGCTCGTAGCGGGTGGCGATCCCGGCCGCCAGCAGGCCGGCCGCGACCAGCACCACCGCCAGCATCGACAGCCGCAGCCGCAGCGTCATGCGCCGGGGCGAGAGCACCTCAGCCTGGCCGCAGCCGGATCGCGTAGCCGAAGCCGCGCACCGTCTGGATCAGGCGCGGCTCGCCCGGCTGGTCGATCTTCTTGCGCAGGTAGCTGATGTAGGTCTCGACCACGCTCGAGTCACCGCCGAAGTCGTAGCGCCAGACGTGGTCGAGGATCTGCGCCTTGCTGACGACGCGGCCGGCGTTCACCAGCAGGTAGCGCAGCAGGTTGTACTCGGTCGGCGTCAGCTGCACCAGCCGGTCGCCGCGGCGCACCTCGTGCGCGTCGTCGTCGATCGAGAGGTCGTGGTAGGCGACCGTCGCCTCCGACCCGCCGGCCGTGGCCGGCTGGGTGCGGCGCAGGATCGCGCGCACGCGCGCGACCAGCTCCTCCAGGCTGAACGGCTTGCCGACGTAGTCGTCGGCGCCCAGCGTCAGCCCGTGCACGCGATCGGCCGGCTGATCCTTGGCCGTCAGGAACAGCACCGGCACGCGCGGCTCGGTTGCCGACAGCCGCTGGTAGACCTCGAACCCGTCCAGGTCGGGGAGCATCACGTCCAGCACGATCAGGTCGGGCCGGAAGCGGTCGCTCAGCTTCACGGCGGCGCGGCCGCTGGCGGCGCACTCGACGTCGAAGCCCTCGTAGCGCAGCACGGTCGAGACCAGCTGCGTGATCGATTCCTCGTCGTCGACCACCAGTATCCGGGGTGCCTCGTTCTGCATGAGCCTCCAGGCTATGAGCCGAACCTTAGGGTTTCCTGGGAACCGTCTGGGGGCCGGCGAGGAGTCACATGCCCCGGCGCGAACGGGAGGGGATGGAGAGCCGATGGGCCGGGAGCCGGACGGAGGCGTTCAGCGACGGGGTGTTCGCGATCGCGGTCACGCTGCTGGTGCTCGACCTGCACGTGCCCGAGTCGGCGATGAACGGCCTGTTGCACGGCATCGTGCACCAGTGGCCGAACTACCTGGCCTACGCCACAAGCTTCATCACGATCGGCGGCATCTGGCTGGCCCGCCACGCCATCTTCCGCCGCCTCAGGTACGTGAACACCCAGGTGATGCGGCTGAACCTGCTGCTCCTGATGACCGTTTCGTTCCTACCCTTCCCGACCGGGCTGGCGGCCCAGGCGGTGCGCGATGAGAACGCCGAACGGGTGGCGGTGATCTTCTACGGCGCGTCGCTGCTGATCGTGTCGGTGGCGCTGGCGGCGCTGTGGCGCTCGGTCGTGCGCGACCCCAAGCTGCTGCGGCCGGAGGTGACGGAGCAGGAGATTCGCGCGATCACGAACCGCTCGACGCCCAACATCGGCCTCTACGTCGGCGCCACCGTGCTTGCCCTCTTCGCCCCCAATGCCGCGGCCGGCTTCTATCTGGTGATCGCGCTGGTCACGGTGGCGCGGGCGCGCGGTGATACACCCGCGCCGGAGCCTGAGGCGAGTCGGGCCGCCTGAGCTGGACCGAGCCGCCCCTCCGGTATGGCGCGCACCGGTACGCCCACGAAATGCACGCCCACTACCTCGACTCGCTGAGCGACCGCGCCGGCCTGCTCGCCGGCTCACGTGGCGCCGGCTGATCGGCTCGGTCGGGAGCGCCGCCGCGCGCCAGCGATGCCGCCGCCGCCACCAGGCAGGCCGCGATCGCGAACGTGAACGCCGCACGCAGGCCATCGCGGAACGGCCCCGAGATCAGGTCAGGGAAGAATGAGTGGCCGACCAGGACAGCCTTGTCGTGCGGTGACAGCGCGGCCAGCGCGTGGGGGCCCAGCAGGTGCTGGATCGGGTTGTAGCCCAGGAACGCGGCGAACAGGATCGAGACCGGCGGCAGGTGCGCGATCCGCTCTGCGGTGGCGTGCGGGACGCCGTGCGCCTGCAGGCCGCCCAGCATCGTCTCGGGTAGCGTGGAGGCCAGGCCCAGGATCATGAGCGTGAAGAAGATGCCGATCGAGAGCACCTGTGCGGAGTTCTGGAAGGTCTGGTTCATGCCGCCGCCGGCGCCGCGGTCGCCGGCGGGCAGGCTGTTCATCACCGCGGCCCGGTTGGGCGAGGCGAACATGCCCATCGAGAGGCCGTTCAACAGCAGGATGCCGGCGAACGCGGGGTAGGAGAAGTTGGTCGGCAGCAGCATCAGCAGGCCGAAGCTGATGGCCGCGCCGATCATGCCGGCGGTCGCGAACGGGCGCGCGCCGAAGCGGTCGGACAGGTACCCCGAGGTCGGCCCCGCGATCAGGAAGCCGGCCGTCAGCGGCAGCATGAAGATGCCGGCCCAAAGCGGCGTCTGCTCGAAGCTGTAGCCGTGCTGCGGCAGCCAGATGCCCTGCAGCCAGATGATCAGCATGAACATCAAACCGCCGCGCGCGACCGCCGACAGGAAGGTCGAGAGCGTGCCGAACGTGAACGCGCGGATCCGGAACAGCTGCAGCCGGAACATGGGCTGCGCGACGCGCCGTTCGATCACCGCGAATGCGATCAGGCTGATGGTCGCCCCCGCCATCAGCGCCACCACCTTGGGGCTCGTCCAGCCGGTGGCGTGGCCGTTGGCCGGGCGGATGCCGTAGGTCACAGCCACCATCACCAGCACCAGCCCCAGCGCGAACGTGACGTTGCCCCACCAATCGATCGGCGCCCGTCGCGGCACGCTTCGCTCCTCCAGCTTGAGGTAGGCCCAGACTGTGCCGAACAGGCCGATCGGAACCGAGATCAGGAACACGAGGCGCCAGTCGATCGGGGCCAGCAGCCCACCCAGCACCAGCCCCACGAACATGCCGCTGACGCCGACGATGTTGTTGATGCCGAGCGCCAGGCCGCGCTGGTTGGAGGGAAAGGCATCCGTGATGATCGCGGCCGCGTTGGCGAGCAGACAGGCGCCGCCGATGCCCTGCACGATCCGGAAGCCGATCAGGTAGGTGGCGCCGGAGGTGCCGGTCATCCAGTCGATCGCGAGCAGCAGTGAGGCCACCGTGTAGATCACGAAGCCGAGGTTGTAGATGCGCACACGGCCGTACATGTCGCCCAGTCGCCCCAGGCTGACGATCAGGACGCTGGTCACCACCAGGTAGCCGAGGATCATCCACAGCAGGTAGAAGCTGTTTTCCGGCACCAGCGGATCGAGCTTGATCCCGCGGAAGATGCTCGGCATGGCGATCAGGATGATGGAGGCATCCAGGGTCGCCAGCAGAACACCGAGTGTGGTGTTGGAGAGTGCAATCCACTTGTACCGGTCGGAGTCCATGCGTCGAAGTCTACAGGCAAACTGTTAAGGTAGGCTGTAGTGATGATCGAGCCATCGATGCTGGCCAGCGACCTGCGGGTCGTGATCGGCCAGCTGATCCGCCGCCTGCGTGAGGAGCGGCGCGACCTCACGCTGAGCCAGGTGACGGTGCTCGGCCGGCTCGACCGGCTGGGCCCGGCGTCGATCAGCGAGCTGGCGGCCGACGAGCGCGTGCGACCCCAGTCGATGGCGAGCACGGTGGCAGGGCTGGCCGATCATGGACTGGTGGAGCGAGGTCCCCACGCCGTCGACCGGCGCCTGGTCGTGGTCACGCTGACCGAGGCCGGCCGCAAGGCGGTGGCGGAGGATCGCCGCCGCCGTGAGGGCTGGCTGGCCAACGCCATCGAGCGCGACCTGACCGAGCGCGAACGGCGGCTGCTGGCCGAGGCCACGCTGCTTCTCGCGCGGCTGGCGCAGAGCGATCAGCGGCGGCCGCGATCGTGATCGATTCGGTATCAGTGAGCGGGGCGGGTTTGTGCCGCTCGATACTGCCAGTACGCTATGGCGCGTGGCGAGCATGAGCAGCAGACTTGGCGCCCCGGTCACGATCGTTGTGATGGCCGGTATGGCGGCCGTTGCCGGGGCGTGCAGCAGCGGCATGTCGGCGGGCTCGCCGTCCCAGCCCGGGGGCGTCTCGGCACCGCCGGCGACCCCGGTCGTGCACTTCTCGATCAAGCCGGCCAACGGCCACCGGCGGGTGCCTCCGGGAAGGACGGTGATGGTCAGCGTCACCAATGGCAAGCTCACCGGCGTCACGGCCGGCGCCCCCGGCGACGCGCTCACGGGAAAGCTGAAGCACGGCCACACGGTCTGGATGAGCCGAAAGACGCTGCACACCGCCACCCGCTACACGGTGCACGCGACCGCGGTCGATGCCGACGGCCACACTGTCACCGCGACAAGCAGGTTCCGCACGCTGGCGCCATCTCAGGTCGAGAACACCACGATCTTCGAGAGCGCCCACGGCACCTACGGCGTGGGCATGCCGATCACGCTCACGTTCGACCACCCCGTCACGAACCGGCGAGCGGTCGAGCGGGCGCTGCACGTGCGCGCATCCAAGCCCGTCACCGGCGCCTGGTACTGGGACGGCGCCAGCACCGTCTACTTCCGGCCGCGGAACTACTGGCCGCAGCACACGACCGTGCACTTCGAGGGCGACCTGGACGGCGTCGAGGCCGCTCCCGGCGTCTACGGCACGCACACGCTGAAGCAGGTGTTCTCGATCGGCGACTCGCTGATCGCGGTCGCCAGCACCACCGAGCACCACGTCCAGATCTACCGCAACAAGAAGCTGTACGCGACCTGGCCGATCAGCACCGGTAAGCCCGGGGACGACACGCCCAACGGCACCTATCTGACCATCGAGAAGGGCAACCCGGTGGAGATGAAGGGGCCGGGCTACGACCTGATGGTGCCGTTCTCGGTCAGGTTCACGTGGTCGGGCGACTACATGCACGACGCGTACTGGTCGGTGGGCGAACAGGGCTTCGCGAACGTCAGTCACGGCTGCGTGAACCTGTCGCCGGCCAACGCGGAGACCTACTACGACTGGGCGGTGCCAGGCGATCCGGTGACGGTCACCGGCAGCCCCCGCGGCGGCGTCTGGGGCAACGGCTGGACGGTCTGGTTCCTGACCTGGAACCAGCTCGTGAAGGGCAGCGCGCTGCACCGGGCGATCCGGGTGGGGAAGCACGGCGACAGGCCGGTCGACCCGTCCACGCTGAAGAAGAAGACGCCGAGGTCGCCCGTGCTGACGTCGCAGCCCGGCAACGCCGACGCGGCCTGAGCTCGCGGTCGCGCCCGCAGCGGTCGGCCGCCGGAGGTGCGCCTGGAGCGCGCAACTAGCGGGGATTCCAGATGATCTCCCAGAGATGCCCGTCGGGGTCGCGGAAGTAGCCGGAGTAGATCCCCCACGGGCGGTCGTGTGCGGGCGCGGTGCGGGTTGCGCCGGCGGCCTCCGCCCGGTCGAGCAGCACATCCACGTCCTCACGACGAGCCACAAGGTGGCCAATGCTGAACTCGCCTGATTTCGGCGGGCCGAAGGGCACTTGCGCATCCTTGGCCAGCTCCGTGCGAGGGTAGAGCGAGAGGATGAGCCCGCCGTCCAGGCGGAATAACGCGATCGCTCCGGCCGGCCGGTCATCGTCACCGGTGAACTCGGTACCGACCACGCCCTGCGACTCCAACCCAAGCTGCCGGTAGAACGCAAGCGCCCGATCGAGGTCACTTACAGCCAGGGTGATCACATGAATGCGAGCTTCCATGTCCGTCGCCCGCTGCCCATACCCGCAGCCATGGGGCGGCAAACCGTGCCGCCTGCCGCCGGAACGCAACGACACCTGATTCGCCATGTACGTCGATCGACGGATTGGCGCACCGGTTCCGCTGTCGTAGCATCACGCCGGTGAGCGACAAGCGCGGTCGGATCGGGATTGATGTCGGCGGGACGTTCACCGACGCCGTGATCGTGGTCGACGACGGCCACGTTCGCATCGCCAAGGTGCGCTCGACGCCGGAGCGGATCGAGGCCGGCTTCATGGACGGCCTGCGCCAGCTGTTGCAACGGGCCGGCGCCGAGGCCGCCGACGTCGGCTACCTGGCCCACGGCTCCACCGTCGCCACCAACGCGATCGTCCAGCGCCGCCTGGCCCGCACCGCCCTGATCACCAACGAGGGCTTCCGCGACGTGCTCGCCATCGGCACGCAGATGCGGGCTCACGTCTACGACCTGTGGACGCCGGAGCCCGAGCCGATCGTTCCCCGCGACCTGTGCCTGGGCGTCCGCGGTCGCCTCGACGCGGCCGGCGACGAGGTGGAGCCGCTGGACGCCGGCAGCGTCCGCGCCGCCGCCGCCGCGTTACGTGCCCGCGGCGTCGAGGCGGTGGCGGTGATGCTGCTGTTCTCGTTCATCAACGACGACCACGAACGGCGTGTGGGCGAGATCCTGGCCGAGGAGCTGCCAGGCACCGTCGTGTCGCTGTCGTCGCGCGTGGTGCCCGAGTTCCGCGAATACGTTCGCGCCTCCACCACCGCCATCAATGCCTCGCTGCTGCCGCTGATGGGCGCCTACCTGGGCGCCGTCACCAACGAGGTGGCCGGCGAAGGCGTCTCGGTGCCGCTGCACATGATGCAGACCAACGGCGGCGTCGCCCCGGCCGCGCGCGCCCGCGAGCTGCCGATCGCACTGTCCGCCTCCGGCCCCGCAGCTGGCGTGATCGGCGGCGCCCGCCTGGCCGAGCTGGTCGGCGAAAGCGCGGCCCTGACGTTCGACATGGGCGGTACCACCGCCGACATCGGCCTGGTCATCGACGGGAGCCCGCAGCGCCGCTTCTCCGGCGAGGCCGCGGGCATGCCCGTCAATCTGCCCCAGATCGACGTGCTCTGCATCGGCTCGGGTGGTGGGTCGATCGCGCGCGTCGACCGGTTCGGCTCGCTGACGGTGGGGCCGGCCAGTGCCGGCGCCGAGCCGGGGCCCGCCGCCTACGGCCTGGGCGGCGAGGACGCGACCGTGACCGACGCGCACGTGGTGCTCGGCAACCTCTCGGCCGAGAGCGCGCTGGCCGACGGCGTGCCGCTCGACCGCGAGCTGGCCGAGCGGGCCGTCGTGGCCGCGGTGGGCGAGCCGCTGGGCCTGGGCGTCGAGGAGGCCGCAGTCGCGATCCTGCGCATCGCCAACGCCAACATGGCCAACGCGCTGCGCGTGATGACGATCGCACGCGGCCACGACCCGCGCCGCTTCGCGCTGGTCGCGATCGGCGGGGCCGGGCCCATGCACGCCTGTGCCCTGGCCGACGAGCTCGGCATCCCGCGCGTCGTGATCCCCCGCTACCCCGGCGTCGCGGCGGCGCTGGGACTGCTCGCCACCGACATCCGCCACGACCTTCGACGCAGCTGGCTGCAGCCGACCGCCGCCATCGCTCCTGCCGACCTCGACGCGGAGTTCGCGCGGCTGGAGTCCGAGGCGGCAGATCTGCTGGAGACGTCGGCGTCGGTAACCACCAGCTTCGAGTTGTCCCACGAGCTTGACATGCGCTACCGCGGCCAGGCCTACAACCTGACCGTGCCGTTCGCGCCGCGGCCGGTCACGGCCGAGGCGATCGCCGCCGCCGAGCAGGCGTTCCAGGACGAGCACCGGCGCCTCTACGACTACACGCCGACCGTCACCGAGACCGACGTCGTGACCCTGCGCCTGCGCGCGCTGGCGCGGATCCCCGACATCGACTGGACGGTCGCCGAGGACGGAAGCCGGCCCGCGGTCGCCGGAGCCCGGCGCGTCTACCACGGCGGCTGGCGTCAGTGGACCGCCACCGGCCGCGAGCAGCTCGCTCAGGACGATACGATCGCCGCCGAGACGATCATCGAGCAGGAGGACACGACCGTGGTGATCCCACCCGGTTGGAGCGGACGGGTCGGCGCGGCGGGCACCCTGTTGCTGCAGCGAGGGGCGGATTGATGTCCACTGCGACAACGATCGATCCGATCACCATGGAGATCCTGGCCAGCGGTTTCCACCACATCGCCGAGGAGATGGCGGTGGTCGAGTACCGCGCCTCCTACTCGCCGATCATCCGCGAGATGCTCGACTTCAACTGCGGCCTGTTCACGGGCGACGGGCGCATGGTCGCCAACTCCGAGCAGATCCCGGCCCAGCTCGGCCTGATGCAGTTCGCGCTGGGGGCGGCGCGCGAGAAGTGGGGCGACGACATCGCCGAGGGCGACGCCGTGCTCACGAACCACCCCTACATGGGCGGCACCCACACGCCCGACCTGCAGGTGTTCACACCGCTCTTCCGCGACGGCCGCATCATCGCCTGGGCCGGATCGATCGCCCATCACATCGATATCGGCGGCCGCTTTCCCGGCACCGAGAGCGCCCAGTGCACCGAGCTGTTCCAGGAGGGGCTGATCTTCCCGGCCGTGAAGCTGGTCGAGCGCGGCACTCGCGTTCGGGCGCTCTACGACCTGATCGGCGCCAACGTGCGAGACCCGGCATCGACGCTGGGAGACCTCGACGCGCAGCTGGCCGCCTGCCGGCGCGGCATGGCGCGGGTCGACGAACTGGCCGACGCGCATGGCACCGACATAGTGCTCCAGGGCATGGAGGCGCTGCTGCACACGACCGCGCTGCGCGCGGAGGCCGCCTTCCGCTCCTGGCCCGACCGCACGGTGACCGCGGAGGGGTTTCTCGACGACGAGGGCTTCGAAGGCACCTCTCCGGTGCGCGTGCGCGCCTCCGTGCACGTCGACGACGGCACGCTGGTGGTCGACCTGTCCGGCTCCAGCCCGCAGATCGCGTCGGGCATGAACGTCCCCATCTCGAGCGCCCACGCCGGCACCTACTTCGCGGTGCGCGCATTCCTGGGGCCGGAGGTGCCGCAGAACGCCGGTCTCACCAGCCGCGTGCGCGTGATCGCACCCGAGGGCACCGTCTTCAACCCGATCTTCCCGGCGGCGCTGAGCGCGCGGCATCTGGCGGTTCAGCGGCTCAGCGACGTCCTGATCGAGGCGCTCTGCGAGCTCTTGCCGGAGCGGTCGGTGGCGGCCAGCCACGTCTCCTTCCCGGCGCTGGTGTTTCAGGCCGTCGACCCCCGATCCGGTCGATTGACGCTGCTCGCGGACATCCTCGGCGGCGGCGGCGGCGCCCGCCGCGACGCCCCCGGCGATGACGGCATCGACCCCTACTGCTCCAACTGCGCGATCCTCCCGGCCGAGATCGCCGAGCTCGAGTACCCGTGGCGGATCGAGCGCACCGAGCTGGTCGAGGGATCGGGCGGCGGCGGCCGCACACGGGGGGGCATGGGCCTGCGGCGCGATTATCGGCTGCTGGCCGACGTCTCGGATGGCATGTACTACGTCGAGCAGACCGTCCCCGAGTTCGCGGCCAGGGGCCGTGAGGGCGGGGAAGCCGGTTTGCCTGGAAAGGCAACGGTGCAGCGTGCGGGCTCTGCGGAGCCCGCGCCGGTCACCGGCAAGGGATACATCCACCTGTACCGAGGCGACGTGCTGTCGCTGGTGGGTGCGGGCGGAGGAGGGTTCGGCGCGGCTCCGTCCGGGGATGCGCCGGCGCACAGTGCCACGATCGAGGAGGAACCATGAGTGACGCAACGCCAGGAGACGGCGGCGGAACAGCACCCGGCGGCGACCCGGCCCCTGCGGCCGGCAGTGGGGCCACTGGCGCAGGAGCTGGCGGCGGCCGCAAGGGCATGAGCCGCAAGAACTTCCTGCAGGGAACCGTTGGAGCGGGCGCGGCCGGCCTGGTGGTCGGCGGCGGCATCGGCTATGCGGTCGGTAACTCGGGGTCGTCGTCGTCGTCGTCCGGCGGCGGTGGCGGCAGCACGGGCGGCAGCAGCTCCAAGGGCACGATCAAGGTGGGGGCCGCCGTACCGGTCACCGGCCCATATGCGGGTGACGGTCAGCAGATGTCCCGCGGGCAGGAGCTGGCGGTCGACGAGATCAACGCAGCCGGCGGCGTCGCCGGCTACCAGCTCGAGCTGGTCAAGGTGGACACGCAGGCGCAGCAGCCCGACGTGATGAAGACGGTGCTGCAGAACCTGGTGTCGCAGAACGTCGCGGCCGTGTTCATGCCGTTCTGCTCCTACACCTCGGTCGAGTTCCCGATCGTGGCCGACAAGAAGATCCCCACGTTCCACGTGAACACCTGGCACGGCAACGTCGACTGGGTCTCGCAGAACAACGCCACGAACATCTTCCAGGGCGATCCCAGCGAGCTCTCCTACGGCTCCGGCATCGTCTCGGTGATGAACGCGCTGATCGCCGACGGCAGCTGGACGCCGTCCAAGAAGACCGCCTACGTGGTCACCTCCAACGACCCCTACAGCCTGAACATCGCAAAGAGCTTCCAGAGCTCGGTGCAGAAGGAAGGCTGGCAGGTGGTCGGGTTCGACCAGTTCACGGCACCGCAGGCCAACTGGGGCGGCGTGCTGGTCAAGATCCGCGACGCGAACCCGGGCATGATCGTGTTCTCGGACTACGCGGCCGGTGACGAGGCGGCCTTCATGAAGCAGTTCGCCCAGCAGCCGACCAAGTCGCTGGTCTACCAGCAGTACGCGCCCTCGATCCCGCAGTACATCCAGCTGGCCGGCGATTCCGCCAACGGCGTGATCTGGTCGACCGTCGTGGGCATCTTGCAGAACGACGCGATCGCGCAGCCGTTCATCGACAAGTTCACCGCCAAGTACGGATCCGGCCCCGGCTTCTCGAACGCCGGCGACCAGTACGACCTGATGAAGATCTGGGCGCAGGCGGTGGGCGTGGCCGGGGACCCCTACGACTTCGAGAAGGTCAACGCTTACATCAAGGCGACGCCCTACCGGGGTGTCTGCGGGGCGTACACGTTCAACCGCACCGGGCTGACCTGCATCCCGTATCCCGACGACACGCCGGATCCCTCGATCGGCATGGCGCATCTCACCTTCCAGATCCAGAACGGACAGCAGGTCGCGATCTCCCCGACCCCCTACACGACGGGGAAGTTCCAGCTCCCCTCCTGGCTGCAGTGACCGAGACGGCGGAGCGCAGCCCCCAGGCGATCCTCGAAGCTCGGGGCATCTCGAAGCTGTACGGAGGGCTGCGCGCCGTCGATGACCTGTCCTTCAGCGTCAGCGGCGGGGAGGTGCTCGGCATCGCCGGGCCGAACGGCGCCGGCAAGACCACGCTGTTCGACACCATCACCGGACACACGATCGCGACCACCGGCGACATCGAGCTTGGCGGCAGCTCGATCCTTGGCACCAAGATCCACGCCCGCTGCCGGATGGGCCTCGCCCGCACGTTCCAGCAGCCGGTGGCGGCGGACACGCTGACCGTGCTCGAGAACGCGTACCTGGCCGCCAGCTTCCGACGCGGCCGCACCGGGCGCCGCTCCCGCAGCGACGATGTCGCAGCCGGCGAGGCGGCGCTCAGGCTGGTGGGGCTCGAGCACCGCGCGACGATGGCCGCGTCGCAGCTGCCGGTGTACGACAAGAAGCGGCTGATGATCGCGACGGCGCTCGCCACCGAGCCGCTGGTGCTGCTGCTGGACGAGCCGTTCGGCGGCCTCAACCCGCGCGAGATCGACGACACGCTGGCGTTGTTGCGGCGCGTCCGGGAGACGGGCGTCGCGATCGTCTGCATCGAGCACGTGATGCGGGCGCTGGTGGCGCTCGCCGACCGCGTGCTGGTGATGCACCACGGCGCCGAGCTGTTCGTGGGCACGCCGGGCGAGATGATGCGCGACCAGCGGGTGATCGACGTGTACCTGGGCGCCAGCGGATCGGGTGCCGAGTGACCGCGGCGCTCGACGTCAGCGGGCTGGTGGCCGGCTATGACCGCACCGTGGTGGTGCGCGACCTGAGCCTGTCGGTCGAGGCCGGAAAGACGGCGGTCGTTATCGGCCCCAACGGCCACGGCAAGACCACCATGCTGCTGGCGATTTCCGGCCTGATCAAGCCGATATCGGGCACCATCACGCTGGGCGACGAGCGCATCGACGGCAGCTCGGCAGAGTCGATCGCGGGAAGGGGCGTCGTCCACATCATGCAGGGCGACGGCCTGTTCGCCGACATGACGGTCGAGGAGAACCTGCTGATGGGCGCGTTCGTGTCCAGCTCCTGGCGCGGCCGCCGCGAGACGCTGAAGCGGGTCTACGCCGACCTGCCGGTGGTCGAGTCGAAGCGCGATCAGAAGGCCCGCACGCTGTCCGGCGGGGAACGGCGGTTGGTGGGCCTCGGCCGCGGCATGATGCGGCCGGCCCGGGTGATGCTGATCGACGAGCCGTCGCTGGGGCTGGCGCCGGTCGCCATCGAGGCCGTCTACGCGGCGATCGCGAAGCTGCGCACCGAGTCGGGTGCGACGGTTGTGCTGGTCGAGGAGAACTTCACACACATCGGCGGTGTTGCGGACGTGGTGCACATCCTGGAGACGGGCAGCATCGTGCGCAGCGGCAGCTTCAACGAGCTCTCGAACGACCGAACGGTCGTCGAGACGTACCTGGGATCGATAACGGATGTGACCACATGACCGACATAGTTGCCATCATCGTAAACGGGCTCGTGTACGGCTCAATCTATGGGCTGGTCGCGATCGGGATGACCCTGATCTACGGCACCCTGCGGATCCTGGACATGTCGCAGGGATCGATGGTCATGATCGGCGGCTACGTGGGCTGGTGGGCGCTGGCCACCCATGGCGTCAACCCGCTGCTGGCGCTGGTGCTGGCGTTCATCGTCACCTTCGTCGTCGGCACCCTGACCGAGCTGGTCTCGGTGCAGCCGCTGATCGGACGTCGCGGTGAGGTCGACTTCGAGATGGTCACGTTCATCACCACGTTCGCCGTGGGGATCCTCCTGACAAACGTGGCGTTGCAGCACTTCGGGCCGTTCCAGAAGAACGTGCCGCCGATCGTGAGCGGCAACCTCGACGTCTACCACGGCGTCTCGATCAGCTACCACGAGCTGACCATGGCCGGCGTCTCGGTGCTGTTGATGGGCGCGCTGGGCCTGTTCCTGGCGCGCACCCGCTGGGGATTTGCCGTGCGCGCGGTCGCCCAGGACCTGGACGCCGCGCGCTCGCTGGGTGTTCCGGTCAGCCGTCTCTACCCGGCCACGATGGGCCTGGCCTCGGCGCTGGCCGGCGTCGGCGGCGTGTTCCTGGGCGCCCTCTACTTCGCCTCGCCCACGGCCGGCGACCTGCCGCTGCTGCAGGCGCTGATCGTGGTGGTGCTGGGCGGCCTCGGCAGCCTCACGGGCACCCTCTACGCGGCCTACCTGGTGGGCCTGATGCAGGCCTTCTGCGAGGTCGAGATCGGCACCACCTGGACGCTTCCGATCCTGTACACCGCGATCCTGATCATCCTGGTGATCCGGCCCTACGGCCTCAAGGGCAGCCCATCGGAGGCGCGGCTGTGACGGGGACGTTCTCCGGCCTGTCAACGACCCGGTGGCTGATGATCGGCTGCGCGATCGTGCTGGTCGCGCTGTTCCCGCTGGTCTACACCGACCCCTATTACATGACCATCATCGTCACCGCCGAGGTCGTGCTGATCCTGAACATCTCCTGGAACTTCGTGCTGGGGATGGCGGGCGTCTGGAACTTCGGTCAGCTGGCGATCTACGCGCTGGGCGCCTACGGCGCAGGCTGGCTGATGCTGCATCAGACGTGGATGCCGGCCATGATCGCGATCCTCTGCGGCGGTCTGTTCTCGGCCGTGATCTCGGTGCTGCTGGCGTTTCCGACGCTGCGCTTGTTCGGCATCTACACGTCCCTCCTGACGTTCTCGTTCGCTCAGGTGGTGCAGTACGTCGCGCTCAACGACCCGCGCGGCCTGACCGGCGGCTCCTACGGCTTCCCGACGGTTCCCGGCCTGTTCCCGGACATGTCGCAGACCAGCTACCTGCGCGCCTACTACTGGGTGTTCGCCGCCGTGATCGTGGCGTCGTGCCTGGCCGTGGCGTGGTTGCGCCAATCGCACCTGGGGATCGCGCTGCGCTCGATCCGCGACTCCCCCGGCTACACGGCCGCGCGCGGGGTGAACCCGCGCATGACGCGGGTGATCGCGTTTGGCCTGTCCGGGTTCCTCGCCGGCGTGGCGGGGGGCTTCTACCTGTCGTTCGAGCAGTCGTTCACGACCAGCCAGATGGGGCTCACGCCGATGTCGATCGACGTCACGATGCTCGTGATCGGGGGGCTCGGCACCGTCATGGGCCCGGTCATCGGCACCGCCATCGTCACCGTCATCCAGACCATCCTGATCGACTACCCGGGCTGGCAGTTGACGATCCTGGGCGCGACCCTGCTGGTGATCGTGATCTTCGTCCCGGGCGGGGTGGTGGGGTTGATCTCGCGCACCTCCAAGCGGGTGGGCGCCTGGGTCGAGGAGGACGCGGAGGCCGCGGAACCGGCCGAGACCTGAGCGTAGCGTCCGGCTTCCGGCGCCGGGCGAGGTGGCGGGTTACCATAGGCGCTTGATCCACGGTGCCGCAGTTGTCTATGCAGACAGCGAGCCGGGCGAGCTCGAGGGCGCGTGGTGCCTGCTGCTGCTGGCATCGCAGCCGCGGCTGGCCCGCTTCGCGCAGGCGTTCGTGGAGAGCGGCGAGCAGCGGCTGGCCGGCCTATGGCGCTGTGACCGCGACTTCTACGCGCTGCGGCTGGAGGCAGAGCCCGAGAACGGGCGCCCTGCGGCGCATCTCGAGCTGACCCGCTCGCCGCTGCCCTACGGGCTGACCGTGCGCGAGCTGGACGTGGTCACGCTGATCGTGGGCGGGCTCTCGAACAACGAGATCGGCGCGCTGCTGGGCTCGGGCGGGCGCACGGTCGGCAAGCACGCCGAGCGGATCCTCGCCAAGCTGGGGCAGTCGACGCGGGCCGGCGTGGCGGCGCTTGCCGTGCAGGAGGGCCTGCTGCGGCTGCCGCCGCCGGGTGGCGGAGACGCGTTGCGCGCGCTGCCGGTGGGCCGGGTGCAGGCGGTCGTGGACGGCCATCGGCGGGCACCGTCGCCGGCCCACCGGCGGGCGCTGCCGCGGCGGCCGTACCTGATCGGCTCCGCCTTCCCGCAGCGCGGCCAGGTGGCCGCCGACGGGCACGAGATGATCGGCGGCTCGGCTGTGGCCGTGTCCGAGATCAACGCGCGCGGCGGCATCGGCGGCCGGCCGGTGGAGCAGATCGTCGTCGACCTCGACCCGCTCGACCCCGGCAGCGTGACGGCGGCCATGAAGTCGCTGATCGACCGCGAGGTGGACGCCATCACCAGCGGCTGGCTGTACGCCGAGCGGGCGGCGGTGGACGCGGTGGCCGACTACGGCTGCCCGTACCTGAACGCGTTCACGTCGGAGTACGTGGCCGAGCTGGTGCGTGAGCAGCAGAGCCGGTATGCGTCGATCTTCCAGGTCTGCGCGACCGAGGCCGGCTACGGCGAGGGATTCATCCGCTCACTGGACACGCTGGCGGCCGGGGGCGCCTGGCGGCCGCCCAACCGGCGGCTGCTGTTCGTCGAGGCGTCGGTGCAGTCGGGCCACATGGCCACGGAGCGCACGATCGCCGCAGCCGAGCGCTCGAACTGGCAGGTGGAGGGCATCGAGCTGATTCCGACGTCGGTGACCCGCTGGGATGACGTGCTGACACGGATCCGGGCGATCGGCCCGGCCGCGGTGATGCTGGCCCACTGGCTGCCCGAGGAGGCCGCGGCGTTCCAGCGTGAGTTCGTCGCCGATCCGGCCGATGCCCTGGTCTACGTCGTCTACGCACCGTCCATTCCCGCGTATGTTGCCGAGGCAGGAGACGCGGCCGAGGGCGTGCTGTGGTCGACCGTCACCGGCTCCTACGGCGATGCGATCGGACGCGGCTTCGCGCAGCGGTTCCAGCGTACGCTCGGCCGGCGCCCTGGCCGCTCACAGGCCGGCATCGCCTACGACGAGGTGCACCTGCTGGCCGGCGCCTGGCGGCGGATCGGCAACCCGCGCCGGTTCGACCAGGTATCCGCGGAGCTGGCCCGCGTGCCCCACCGGGGCGTGAACGGTGTCTACTACCTGGGCAGCGAGTCGCACTGCGCGCTGTCGTACCCGGACACCACACGCGACCCGTCGCTGGGCCAGGCGCACCTGGTGCTGCAGGTGCAGGACGGAGAGAACCGCGTGCTGGCGCCCGAGATGTATGCGGAGGCCGTCTTCCGCACACCCTCCTGGTTCGAGGCGACTGTTCACAGGTAGCGGTTCCGTCGCGGCCAGGAGCGTCAGGCGGACGCGGCCGCCGGCTTGGGCAGCGATTCGATCGCCCTCAGCGCCCGCTGGATCTCCTCCTCGGGCAGCTCGAAGTCCTCCAGGCTGCCGTGCAGGTACGACTCGTAGGCGGCCATGTCGAAGTGTCCGTGCCCGGACAGGTTGAACAGGATCGCCTGCGAGGCGCCCGACTCGTCGGCGCGCTTGGCGGCGTCGATCGCGCCCTTGATCGCGTGCGAGCTCTCCGGCGCCGGGATGATGCCCTCGCTGCGGGCGAACCGCAGGGCGGCGGCGAAGCAGTCGTTCTGGGTGTAGGCCTCGGCCCGGATCAGCTCGTCCAGCAGCTGCTGCGAGACGATCGGCGCCACGCCGTGGTAGCGCAGGCCGCCGGCGTGGATGCCGGGCGGCACGAAGTCGTGGCCGAGCGTGTGCATCGGCACCAGCGGCGTCAGCTGGGCCGTGTCGCCGAAGTCGTAGGCGAACGGCCCGCGCGTCAGCGTCGGGCAGGCCGCCGGCTCGGTGGCGATGATCTCGATGTCGGCACCCGCGATCTTGTCGCGCACGAACGGCAGCGCCAGCCCGCCGAAGTTGGAGCCGCCGCCGACGCATCCCACCACCACGTCGACGCCGGTCTCACCGGCCAGCGCCAGCTGCCGCTGTGCCTCCTGGCCGATCACGGTCTGGTGCAGCAGCACGTGGTTCAGCACCGACCCCAGCGAATAGCTGGTGTCCTCGCGGGTGGCGGCGTCCTCGACCGCCTCCGAGATGGCGATGCCGAGGCTGCCCAGCGATTCGGGGTCGCGCTCGCGGATGCTGCGCCCGGCGTTGGTGTCGGGCGAGGGGCTGGCGACCACCTGCGCGCCCCAGGTCTCCATCATGACCCGCCGGTAGGGCTTCTGCTGATAGGAGATGTTGACCATGTAGACCTTGCACTCGAGGTCGAAGGCCTGGCAGGCGAACGCCAGCGCGCTGCCCCACTGGCCGGCGCCGGTCTCGGTGGCCAGGCGCGTGCGGCCGGCGCGGGCGTTGTAGTAAGCCTGCGCGACGGCGGTGTTGGGCTTGTGCGACCCGGCCGGAGATCCGCCCTCGTACTTGTAGTAGATGCGCGACGCGGTGCCGATCTCCCGCTCCAGCCGCTTCGCGCGATGCAGCGGCGTCGGCCGCCACAGCGACAGCACGTCCAGCACCTCGTCGGGGATCGGGATCTCGCGGTCGGTCGAGACCTCCTGCAGGATCAGATCCATGGGGAACAGCGGCGCCAGGTCGTCTGGCCCGATCGGCTGCCCGGTGCCCGGGTGCAGCGGCGGCTGCGGCGGATGGGGGGCGTCCGCGAGGATGTTGTACCAGCTGCGCGGGATCTCGCTGTCAGGCAAAACGATCTTCGTGTCGGCCACGACACGCATCCTTTCGAAAGGGGCAACGGGGCGCCAAGGATACCGCGGCGCGTGGTACAAAACGGGTTGCACCGGCCCCCTGCGCCGGACCATTCCTAAAGGAGCGTGTGCATGATCCTGAGCCTCGGAGAGTTTCTCTGGTCGTTGCTCGTGATCTTCTTCATGGTGATCTATTTCATGATGTTGTTCCAGGTGATCGTGGACATCTTTCGCCGGCATGACGCCTCGGGCGGCAAGAAGGCGCTGTGGCTGCTCTTCCTGCTATGTGTCCCGCTGGTGGGCCTGCTGGCCTACATGATCACCAACTCGGAGTCGATGGCCCAGCGAAACGTGCAGAGCGTGCAGCAGTCGCAGGCCGAGTTCGACAGCTACGTCCAGACCGTGGCATCGGGTGGCTCGGCCGCCGAGATCGCCAAGGCCAAGGAGCTGCTGGACAGCGGCGCCATCAACCAGTCCGAGTTCGAGGCACTCAAGGCCAAGGCGCTGGCCTGAGCTTCCGGGGGCGCCGCCGGCCGGGGGCGCCCACCGGTTTCCCCGTCAGCCGGGCTCGCCCACGCCCTGCATGCGCTTCGCGGCCCCGGTCATGTGCCGCGGGCGGCCAGCGACGCGAGGTCGGTGACCTGCGAGGCGGGCGGCGGCGTGATGTGCACGGGCGCGCCGAAGTGCGACAGCCTCATGGTCATGTCCATCGACGACTGCGCAACCGGCATCGGCACCGACGCGTGCATCTGGCGCACGTAGCCGTCCGCGTCCACCCAGACGTCCACCGGGTAGCTGGTGGTGCCGCTCTGCTGGAGCAGGTTGCGGTACGTCGAGCGCACGGCCTTGCGCTCGCCGGCCGGGGCCCGCGCGACCATCACCCGCATCGCCTTGGAGAGGTCGATGTCGGCGTGGTAGTGGGTGGTGGCGACGCCGTCGACGCGTTCGTGGCCCAGGTTGACGACGGTTTCGGACGTGGCGTCGAGGTACGTCAGCACCTGCGTCGGATCGCTGCTGCTCGAGTTCATCAGCGCCGCGAAGTCGATGCCCTGCTGCTTGCCGATCCGTTCGAGATCGAGCTTCAGCCAGGGGCGCGAGTTGGGGATCGACCGTGACAGCAGCGGGCTGCGCATGTAGATGGTGGTGCCGAGGATGCGCTCGTCCATTGCGATCGTGGTTCCGGCCGTCGGCACCGTGATCGACAGGTGCATGGCGTCCGCTGCGGGGCCGTGCAGCCTGAACTGGCCGGTGCCGTGCATGGTGATCGTGCCCTGCTCGGTCGACATGGTCATATCCATGGCGACGCGGGCGCTGCCGGCGTGCCGGGTATGGGTGGCCGCGGCGGTCAGCACCACGTTCTTGACCGGCGAAAGCGCGTGCGTGACGAGCGCGTCGAGGAGGTTTGGCCGCATCCGGCCAGCGCCAGCGCGGCCAGCGCCACGCCGGAGATAGGTGTCATGCGCATGCTCACACGTTAAGTGCGGTCGGCTTGGCCGTAAAGAGGGGCGGTGTCAGAGGTTCGCGACGGCCGGGAGCACCTCGTTGCCGACGATCTCGATCGGGGTGATCTCGTGCATGCCGGCCAGCTGGCCGTGGGCGACGTCGATGCCCAGCTCGGAAAGCTCGCGCAGCTCCTCGATCGTCTGGGCGACGCGCTCACCGTTGCTGCCGACGTCCATGCGGTAGCTGACCGTCTTTTCGATCTCGTCGTAGTCGCGCCCCTCGGCCTCGCAGTGGCGGCGCAGCACGTCCAGCTTGTGGGGCAGCTCCGGCCCGGCGAACAGGTTGCAGGACTGGGCGTAGCGGGCCACCAGCCGCAGCGTCTTTCGCTCGCCGCCGCCGCCGATCAGGATCGGGGGGTGCGGCCGGCGCAGCGACTGCGGCGAGTTGAGCGTTCGGGCCAGCTGGTAGTGGCGCCCCTGGTAAGGCTGTTCGGAGCCGCTCCACATCTGCAGGCAGATCTGGATCGTCTCCTCCAGGCGCTCGAAGCGCTCGGCGATGGGCGGGAACGGCAGCGCCAGCCCCAGCGACTCCTCCTCGTTCCAGGCGGCGCCGATGCCGAGCATGGCGCGGCCCTGGGACAGCACGTCGAGCGTGGTAACCGTCTTGGCCAGGAGGCCGGGCGGCCGGTAGACGACACCCGTCACCAGGGTCAGCAGCTGCACGCGGCTGGTGAGGGCGGCCATGTAGCCGAGCGTGGTGTAGGGCTCGAGCATCTCCTGCTCGGGCGGGCCGTTCACATGGATCTGCCAGACGTGATCCATCACGCTGATGCGGTCGTAGCCGGCCGCCTCGCCCGCGACCACGATCCTCCGCAGGTCGTCGGCCAGAGTGGGCGGTCCGCCCGGATAGGTGAATCGGGCAACGTGCAGGCCGAGCTTCATCGCTGCTGCTCGTCGTCGTCCGGCTCGCCGTCGTAGTAGTCGAGCGACTCGATGCGGCCGATCACGCCCAGACCGCGCCATGAGATCTTGTTCGACCGCGCATACCAGCACATGTCGTTGCTCTTGCGGGTGCCGTAGATCAGCATGGTCAGGCCGTTCGGGCCCGCCCGGAACGAGTGCGCGATGCGCGTCCCGGGCGGCCGCACCACCACATGGCCGGCTCGGATCGGCACGTCCTCGCGGACGGTTCCGGTGGCCGCTGCCCGCGGTGACGGCCACAGCCCCAGCGTGCCGTCTCCGTCGAGCATCACGAAGGCCTCCTCCTCCTCGGAGTGGCAGTGCGGGGGTGCCCCGATCGCGCCCGGGAACAGCCGCTCCCAGTAGAAGCCGGCCAGCACCGAGCGCTCATCGGTGGCCAGCAGCGCGGAGTCACGCCGCGAGGTGACGTCGCGCTCGGCCTCGTCGATGTTGATGATGTTCGGCGGCCGCGGCGCGGGATCCCCGACCGCGAGCGGCGCCCCCTCGGCCTCCACGTCCCAGGGGTCGTCGACCCGGCCCTCGATCCAGGGCCATCCGATCCGCACGGCGCCGGAACGAGGCAGCCAGCCGAACTCGGTCGGGTGGCGGGTGCCGAACACCATGCAGTCCAGCCCGTCGTCGCCGGCGATGAACGTGTGCTCCATCTCGTCGGCACGGTGGATCACGCAGTCGCCCGCCCGCACCCCGTGCACCTGGTCGTCCTGCCAGGCCAGACCGGACCCGCCGAGCACGTAGTAGATCTCCTCCGAGGCGCCGTGGGAGTGCGGCGGCGTGGGCAGCCTGCCGGGGGCGACGCGCATCCGGTTGACGCCGATGCCGACCGCGCCCGCGGCCTTGCCGAGCTGCTGCCAGATGGCGTCCATCTCGCCCTTGGCGGCGTGATGCCGCTCGATGTCGTCCCAGTGCACGATCCCCACGAGCGGCACTCTACCCGCGGTATCCGGTCTCACAACGTGACCCGATCTTGGATCCAAACTCGATTATGCTGGCTCCATATCCCGAGCGAAGGAGACGACCGTGAGCACCACCGATCAGTTGCTCGAAAACGCACAGACCTACGCCGCCGGCTTCGACAAGGCTGACCTGCCGATGCCTCCAGGCCGCCGGGTCGCGATCGTCGCCTGTATGGACGCGCGGCTCAACCCGTACGGGCTGCTGGGACTGAGCGAGGGCGATGGCCACATCATCCGCAATGCCGGCGGTGCGGTGACGCCAGACGTGATCCGCTCACTCACGATCTCGCAGCGGCTGCTGGGCACCGAGGAGATCGTGCTGATCCACCATACCGACTGTGGCATGCTGACCTTCTCGGACGACGATTTCCGAAGCGCCGTCGAGAAGGACACGGGCATCCGCCCGGAGTGGGCGGCCGAGGCCTTCTCCGATCTCGACGCCGACGTGCGCCAGTCGATCGCCCGCATCAAGGCCAGCCCGTTCATCCCGCGCACCGACGCGGTGCGCGGCTTCGTCTATGAGGTTGAGACCGGGAAGCTGCGCGAGGTCTCCTGACGGCTCCGGATCAGGCCCGCCGCCGCTGCGGCGTGGTCGGGCGGCGGGCCTGATC
>JBJMJD010000048.1:0-28654 GCA_045806525.1 Gaiellales bacterium
CAGGTTCCCGTCGCCGTAGTTGTCCAGCTCCGTGTAGCAGTGGCCGTAGTACGGGCTGGACCTATGGTTGTCGCAGACGGTCCAGTTCTTGTCGAGATCGACCGAGCCGGAGGCGGGCTGCGGCATGCTGATCGCGGGCCCCCAGGTGCGGCCGTCGTCGGTCGAGCGGTTGAAAAGGACGGTCGGCACGACCCCGTCTGGCAGGATCGGGATCGACGAGACGATCCAGACGCCGTGGGCGGCGTCGTAGGCGACGCTGGCGTCGCTCACGCGCTCATACGGGCTGGACGCGGTGCCGGAGTTGAACGTGTCGTGCAGGAAGCCGGGTGCGTCCCAGGTCGCACCGCCGTCCCCGGAGCGGACGACGCCGATGTCGCTCGCGCCGCCGTCGAAGAACCGGCCGACCTGGAATGCCGAGACGACGGTGCCATGGTCGGCAAACGTGTCAGGCTCGAGCTCGGTCGCATGCTGGCTGGTCGGGTTCGTATACGGGTCGGAGCTCACCCGTGTCAGCGGCGTGTTCGCCTCGGCCGTTCCGGCCGCGACGACCAGACCGGCGGCTGCGAGCACCACGGCTCGGCGCCACGCTCGGAACTCGCCTCTCATGTGAACCCTCCTCGAAGCCCGCCCTTGCATTGCAGGGTGTACCGCCGTGCGAGTGCGAAGTCAATATCGACGCCTGTTCAGGCTGCGTTCGAGCTTCCCGGCGTCAGTCGGGATACTCGTCCTTGCGGAACGACCGCGGTTCGTCCGGCCCCGGCTTCGGGGCTCGCTCGGCCAGGAAGCTGAAGTACGGCGCGACGAACGGGTCAGGTGCCGACACGGTGTAGGTGTGGTACACGGTGCCGTTGTCCTGTGCGAAGGCGATCCAGCTCGGGTTCTCGCGCAGCCCGTCCTTCAGGTCGGCGCCGACCTGACCTGCCCACTGCTCGAGCCACTCGGGCGGGTTCTCGGTCATCTCCTTGACCTCGGGGATGCCCTGGGCCTGTTCCTCGGTCAGCGCGAGGCCGAAGTCGAATGCGAAGTCGGTGTTGTAGGTCGAGACGTACGGGAACTCCCAGCCCATCCGCTGCTTGTAGGCCGCCAATCGATCGATCGGAGCTCTCGAGAAGCAGATCAGCGTGATGTCGTTGTGGTTCAGGTGCACGAGCGTCCCGTCGAGCCCGTCGGCCAGGCTGCTGCAGCCCGGGCAGGCGCCGAGCGTGTAGTCGGGCCCGAACATCACGTTGTAGGCGAGCAGCTGCGAGCGCCCGTCGAACAGCTCGGCCAGCGTCTTCTTGCCGTCCTCCGTGTCGAACTCGTACTGCTTTTCGACCGGTACCCAGGGCAGCGCCAGCCGCTTCTCGTGCACCTCCCGGTTTCGCTCCGCCTGTTCGGCCTCGAGCTTCGCCAGCTCGTTTCGGGCCGTCTGCCATTCCTCGCGAGTGCCAATCGTGTGCTCGGCCATCTCATCCACCTCCTGTTGAACTGCCGACAGGAGTGATACCTCAAACCGATCAGACGGCGCCCACGCTCGACTGGTACTCGTCGTGGCGGCGCAGCCACAGCGGCGTGCCGGGGTGCTCGTCGCGGCCCTTGGGCGTGCGGTCGAGCAGGGCGTAGTAGGGCATCGCGAACTCGAGGCCGCGCGCCGTGCTGACGTATGTCCGGTAGACGATCCCATCCGCGAGCGTGTAGACGCTCAGGCCGGGCCCCTCCGCGACGTAGCCGCCTGCGGTCGTGCCGCACATCTCGGCGTTCTGGACGACCGTGGCGGGAATCTCACCTGCGAGGAACGGCTGCAGCTCGTCTTCAGTGTGCATGAAGCCGATGTCGCGGTTGAAGTCGCTGCCGCCGCTCGACACCCAGTCGATGTCCCAGCCCATCCGCGTTCGAAAGGCGATCAGCTTCTCGAGCGGCCCGCGGGACGCGAGCATCAGGGTGGTGTCCCTGGCCTTGAGGTGCGGCACCTGGGCGGCCAGCGTGTCCGCGATCGAGCAGCAGACCGGACACCCCGCCTCGTAGGAGGGCCCGAACATGAAGTGGTAGACCATGAGCTGGCCCCGGCCGTCGAACAGGTCGGCCAGGCTCAGCGTGCCCCGCTCGGTCTCGAAGCGGTAGTCCTTCTCCACCGCCACCCACGGCAGCCTGCTTCGCTTCGCGGCCAGCTCATCGCCACGGCGGGTGAGCTCCTTCTCCTCCTTCAGCAGCTCGTCGCGCTGCGCCTGCCACTGCTCGTGGGTGCCGATCGTGTGTCCCGTCATGTCTTCTCCTGTCTCGCATTCACGGATGGCCGGAGGGTAGACCCGCTGCGCGAAGGGTACGAGCGGCCTTGACGTAGCCGCTCTGCAGCTCGGTCAACGGGCGCGCCTGTGGCTGTGCATCCAACCCCTGGAAGCGCCGTTGCGAGAAGCCGCTTCGCCAGCTGACGATCCGCGCGGCGGCGGCATCGTGCGATGCGACATCGGCGCGGGCGGTGTCGCGGCTGAGCAGCCCGCCGAGATGCTGCGCGGCCGTCACCCGCGCGCCCATGTCCGGGATGCGGTCGCCTTCGCGGCAGAAGCGAAGCAGGATCGTCTTGATGATCGAGGTGTGATCGAACACCGGCTCCCGTGGGGCGACCGATCCGGCTTCGACGAACGGCGAGACGACCAGCGCCGGCACGCGGACGCCGTAGCGACGGAAGCCGGGGTCGTCATCCGGCGCCGTCGGCGGCGGGACATGGTCGAAGATCCCGCCGTGCTCGTCGTAGGTAACGATCAGCATGCTGCGCTTCCACTGGTGGCTGTTGCGCAGCGCGTGGTAGACGTCGAGCACGAGTGCCTGTCCCGCCAGCACGTCGGATGGGGGATGGTCGTCGTTGGAGTCGGGCCCGAACACGCGGATGTCCTTGAAGTGCGGATCGATCCAGGAAACGGCCGGCAGCGTCCCGGCAGCGGCATCGTCGAGAAAGCTGCGCTCCTCGTCCAGCAGCTCACCGGCGGCGCGCTCCTGGGTGGTCAGCTTGCGGCGGTCGACGTAGGCGAAGTTGTGGTGGTGGCTGAGGCGGTACTCGCCATCGATCAGCCGGAGCGTCGCCGGGTCGAACGAGTAGAACCCCCAGTCGATCCTGCGCTGGTCGAGGAAGCGGAAGACGGTGGGCAGGTCGTAGAGCGGTGGATCGGCGTCTTCGCGGTCACCGTCGGCGCGTCCGGCGAGCGAGTAGAGCCGGTTCGGCCAGGTCGCACCCGGCACCGAGCTGAACCAGCGGTCACAGACACAGAACTCCCAGGCGAGGTGATCGTAGACCGGGAGATCCTCCGCGTTGTAGTAGCCCATGACCAGGCCCGGGTCGGCGCCGGGGGCCGGGCCGTGCGCTCTCTGGTACGCGGCCAGGTGGTCGGCGTAGCTCTCGACGAATCCCGAGTTTCGGCCCTCGAGCTGTCGGTCGATGCACCCGGGGCCGTGGCAGGGGTCCTCGAGCTCTCCATTCCACGCCGTGCGGTCGAGGTGGTGTACCGGGTAGGTGGTGCCGCGGTAGCTGTTCGACTCGGATCCGGTCAGCCCGTCGATGTCACCGCGCCCACCCTCGAGCGTGAGGTAGCCGAGCATGTGATCGAACGACCGGTTCTCGAGCATGAGGACGACGATGTGATCGATCTTGGCCAGGTTCGCGATCGTCTCGTCCCGGGCGACGTCGACCGTTCCCGTCGGCGTCGGAGCGGGACGCGTCACGATCAGATCGGCGCCCCGGCGGAGGTTCGCCGGCAGGAAGCGCCTCACCAGGCTCAGTACGAAGCGCGCTAGGCCCCCGATCGGGGTGTCCACGATTCCCTCCGCGCAGCTAGATTCGCCGGTACCGCGCGTCCGCGATCGAGTACAGGCCGAATGCGATCAGACCGGCCGCCACCAGGATCAGCATGAACGGGCCGTACGACTGACGCGCGAGTCGCGCCAGCGCGCCGTCCAGGCCGACCGCCTTGGAGGGGTTGTAGTCGATCGCCGCCTTCAGCACGAAACCGCCGATCAGCCCGAATGCGACCATCCGAGCGAGGTGGCCGACCACGCCGATGATGGTGATCCAGTGCCTGGTCGTTGGGCCCATGGACTCGGTCTTGTCCTCGTCGAGGAACTTCCTGGTGACGCCCTTGTAGCCCTGGTAGAGAGCGATCGCGATCAGCAGCGCACCGGCCGCTCCCACGATCAGCTGCCCACCCGGCCACCCCAGCACCCCTGCAGCCTGCTTGTGGGGATTGCTCGAGCTCTGGCTCGATGAGCCCAGCAGGATCGACACCGCCAGCAGGCACAGCACGGTGTAGGCAACGCCGCTGCCGGCAGCGGCCACGCGACCGAACGTGGAGTGGTCGCCGCCCCCCTCAGGGCCGTATCCGACGAACGCCTGCACGAACCGCCAGCAGGCGTAGGCACCCAGGCCGATGGCGACCGCGATCAAGAGCCAGTGGCCGAACGGCTGTTTCTGGATCGTCTCCATGGCGCCGCGCTGATCGCTCGACTGCTTGGTCGAGTGCATCGCGACCTGGATCGCGAGCAGGCCGATCGTGACGTACACGGCGCCGCGCGCGATGAACCCGAGCCTGGTCAGCACCTCGAACGTGGTGCTGTGGGTCACCTCACGACCCGTGGTTCGGGCCTGTGCCTCCATGCTGCTGCTCATGTCGGTTCGCCTCCATTGGGATGGGCCGGCACGCACACGGTGACCGCAGCCGGTTCCAGTTCGAGTGTGTAGTCCTTGGCCTTGCTGCGAGCGCCGCCGTCCATCTCGTAGCGCACCTTGCGGTCGAGCTTCACGTGTATGCGGCGGGCCTTCGTGGAGCGGAAGTACGGTGACCGGTCGGGGTTGCCGGCGATCGTGCGGCCAACCGTGCGCGCCCACTGCGTGACACCGTCGGCGGTGATCACGGCGAGGTCGAACAGGCCGTCATCTGGCTCGGCGTCGTCGAAGACCCGCACGCCCCCGAACAAGGCACCGACGTTTCCGGCCAGAATGCAGCTTGCCCGCCCGCTGAACCAGCGGCTCCCGTCGACCTCGATCTTGGCCTTGAACGGCGGTGTCCGGAAGCTCTTGGAGCCGGTCCAGACGTAGGCGGCCCGGCCCAGCTTGTCCTTGAGGCCGCCGTCTGCGTTTCGGATCATGTTCGCGTCAAAGCCGGCGCCGGCCATGACGGCGAATCGCTCGCCGTTCAGGTTGACAACGTCGATCTTCCGCTCTCCACCCGACAGGCCGTTTGCGACTGCGCCGTCGATGGTGGTGGGAAGCCCGAGGTTGGAGGCGAGCAGGTTCGCGGTGCCGGCCGGGATGATCGCCACGCTCGCCCCGCTGCCGGCGAGCGTGTCGATGCACCGCTGCGCCATGCCGTCGCCGCCCCACACGAAGAAGTGCTCGGCGCCGTCCTTGAGAAACCGCTTCACCTGCTTGGGTGCCTCGCGGCTCTTCGAGACCTCCGCCCACATCGGATCCTCCACGCCATGCTCCGCGAGGCTGCGCCGCAGCTGTGGCAGGCCTCCCTCGATCGTCTTGCCGGCGTGCGCGACCACTGCGATCTTCTTCGTCACGAGCGACGCTCCCCCGCCAGCTCGGCGGCCTTCGAGGCGCGGGCGGCGGCGAGCGAGACGACCAGGGTGCCGATGCCGACGAGCATCGCCGCGCCCACATCGGTCGGGTGGTGCATGCCGCGATACATGCGCGAGAACGCCACCAGCAGCGGGATCGCGATGGCGATCGCCCATATCGCGATGCGCGCGCCGGTATTTCGGATCCGTGAGGTGATCAGCAAGGCGAGGCCGCAGTACACCGCGACCGATGCGGCCGTGTGGCCGGAGTAGTAGCTGGCGTCCACGGGAAGCTGGTCGAGGCGGTGCACTCTCGGCCGGTGACGATGGATCAGCAGCGTCGCAACGCGGTAGGTCGCAGCTTCGATGGCGATCGCAGCCACGATGAAGCCCGCGATGCGCCACTTCCGCATCACCATCGCTCCCAGCGCGGTCAGGGTGACGAGCGCCGGGATGGCGAACACATCGCCAACGCCGGACAGCCAGAACGACGCATCGTTCAGCCTGGCCGTACGCTGCTCCGCCAGCCAGACGTTGACGTGCTCATCGGCGTGCCCGATGCCATGGTCCGGCAGCACATAGGTCTTCAGCAGCCACCCTGTGAGCACCGTCAGGGCGGCGAGCAGCGCGAATCCGACCACAGCGACGACGACGAAGGCGACCACCGGGTGGCCGGCCATCCGATTGCCGGCACTGGTGGCGATCCCTCGCGGACGCGGAGCCAGGATCGGTAGGCCGTCGTCCGACGTCTCCGAGGACGACTGAAGCGTGCCGTCGGCACTGCTCGACCGGGTCGTGGTGGGCTGGCCCACCCGTGGGTATTCTTCGATGCCCATCGTGTCATGTTTCCCCGAATTCGCCTGCGGGCAAACACCTGGGATGAGGAGGTCGTCGCCCTGCCGGTCGCCGCGCTGCTGATCATCTCGATCGTGGCGGGCCTGCTCGCGTGGGCGATCGCGGGTCCGGTGCTGCGCCGGCCGGTAGGACGGCAGCCGTCGAGTGCCGTCGCCGATGAGGTGCGAGAGCACACCGCAATCAGGCGCTTCGTGCACAGCCGGCTCGACTCGGAGGTGCTGACCGGCCTGGCTCTGACGCTGGCGGTGTGCATGCTGTGCCTGGCCGGCGTGGTGATCTCGCTGCTGGTGCTGATGATCCGCCACAGCGAGCCGCTTGCAGATCTGGATGCCGGAGCCGCCCGCTGGGCGCATCACCACAGCGGGGCGGCCACGCACAGCTTCCTGGACGCAGTGACCAGCCTGGCGTCGACGCGCGGTGTGATCGTGATCGCGGTCATCGTCGGCGTCGTCGAGTGGATCCGCGTGCCGAACAGGTGGATCCCGGTGTTCCTGCTGGCGGTAACGCTCGGGGACTCGTTCGTCACCAACACCATCAAGGGCATCGTCGACCGGTCACGCCCGACCATCGATCCGATCGCCGCCAGCCTCGGCCCGTCGTTCCCGAGCGGCCATTCGTCGACGGCGGCCGCGCTGTTCGCGGCGCTGGCGCTGCTCGCCGGCCGGCGGCGGTCGCCTCGCGTACGGGCGATCCTGGTCGGAGTCGCGGTCGGTCTGGCCGTTGCGGTCGCCTGCAGCCGCGTGCTGCTCGATCTGCACTGGGTGTCCGACGTGATTGCGGGACTGACGCTGGGATGGGCCTGGTTCGCGCTCTGTGCGATCGCCTTCGGTGGCTGGGCGCTGCGGCTGGGCGCGGTCGTCGACGAGGCAAGCCGACCACGAAGCGCCAAGCCGGCTCAGCGGGAGGCCGGCTCCGCGCGCTCCTGAGCCGCCGCCCGGGGCCCCTCGCCGAGAACCCGTGTGTGCAGCGGCCGCAGCCGGCCGTCGCGGCCGGGCTCGGCCCGGAAGATCGTCACGCCCGCCCACCGCCCGTCCAGCTCGAGAACGCCGATCGAGTTCTCGAAGGTCGGGCCGGCCCGGTAGCGCCAGCGAGCGGAGGGCCGCCGTACCCCCGCGAGCCGCGCAAGCCCTCCCATGATCACGGCGGCTGCCCGGGTCTTGGTCACGGCCACCACGCGTCGCTCCGCTGGCCCGAGCGGGTTTCGGAAGGGGGAGCAGACGACCTGGTGCACGCGGCTGCGGCGTCCCTGGAACCGTCCCAGCGATACCTCGGCGACGTACGCGTTGTGGACATCCCCGCCGACCAATGTGATCGTCGCCGGAGGGTCGTGACCGTCGATGCCATCGGCGGCGTCCCGCAGCAGCTGCATCATCCGCTCGAACGACCGCTGGAACGCGGGCCAGTGCTCGAGGTCGAGCGCGCGTCGCAGCTTCTCGCCCAAGCCGGCGGCGAGTCCGCCCCAGGCCCCGGCGCAGACGGCCTCGCTCCACGCCTCCAGGTAGTGCACGCCCGGCGAGAGGAAGACCGGCATCGAGCTGACGATCACGAGGTGATCAAAGGCGCCGCGGCTGTGCTCGATGATCCACTCCCACTCCTCCTCGTCCACCATGTCGCGGCGTCCATCGGCGAGCACCCGTGCGGCCCGGGAGTCGACCACGAGCACGCGCGACCGCCCGAAGTCGCGGAAGTACGCCCACCGCGAGGCGGCCGATTCACGGTCGACATGCTCGGCGAACACCTGCAGCGGCTCGCTGATGTCACCGCCGGCCGACGCAACGCCGTACAGGGGGTCCTCCGCGAGCTCCGGTGGCGCCAGGTTCCCGAGGTGCTGGTAGATCCAGTAGGACATGAACGCGCCGGTGATCCGGTCGTTCCACCAGCCCTGGGCGCGGGCATCCGCGACCCAGTCCCAGGAGATGTTCCAGTCATCGATCACATCGTGGTCGTCGAAGATCATCGCGCTCGGCACGGTGGAAAGCAGCCAGCGGATGTTGGGGTCGCTCCACGCCTCGCGGTACAGACAGGAGTACTCCTCGAAGTTTGCGACCTCCTCACCGGGCGGCTGTGACACGTCCCGGCGCGAGCGGATGAACTCGACGGTGGCGGGGCTCACCTCATCGGCGTACACCTGGTCGCCCATCAGGAGCAGCCCGTCCGGCCAGGGCTCCGAGCCGTTGTTCAGCCGCCGGGCGTAGGCCCACAGCGCGTCCACGCCGAATCCCTGCTCGTGCTCCGTCGGCGACAGTGTGTACGGCTCGCGTTCGGGCGCGCCGACGCGGCAGGAGCCGAACACCAGCCGCGCCTCGCGCTCGCCTTGGCGGGTGTGGATCGTGCTGGGCGAATGGCTGGAGCCCTCCAGCGGCCAGACCGGCTCGCCGTCGAGCTCCACCCGGTACTCGATCACGGCACCCTCCTCAAGGCCCGTCAGCACGACGAGCGCGAAGTGGTGCCCGAAGGCCTCGAACGTCTCCGCCGTGTGGCCGAGCACCCGGACGCTGCATTTCCGATCCGTCTCGACCCAGACGGTGGCCTCCGACCGGCCGACATATCGCAGCAGCGGGCCGAGGAGGAGCGATGCCATCGCCCGCGATTGTACGGGGCGGGCCGAGCCGCGTCGAATCCAAGGCCTCCGCTCAGCGCAGGATACCGGTGTGGCCGAGCGAGTAGCGGCCCGGCTGTGGCCACACGCAGAGGCCGTGCGGGCTTAGTCCGACCGGGATCTTCGCCAGCAGCCGACCGTTGCGGGTGCTGATCGCGTAGACCACGTCGTTGTAGCGCCCGGAGACCCAGAGCACCCGGCCGTTGGCCGACACGCCGCCCATGTCGGGACTGCCGCCGCCGGGAATCCACCACTTCTTGACGACCCGGCCGGTGCCGAAGCTGATCACCGAGATCGAGCCCTCGCCCCGATTCGTGGCGTAGAGATACTTGGCGTTGCGGCTGGGATACAGCCCGTGTACCCCCGCCCCGGTGTGGATGAACCCGGTCACCCGGAACCGCCGGCCGTCGATCTTCCAGAGGCCGTTCGCCATCATGTCGGCGACGTAGAACACCTTCCCGTCCGGGGCGAGCTTGATGTCCTGAGGCATCCCGCCGGCGCCGTCGGGCAGCTGCAGCGTGCCGATCACGCGTTCGCGCTTGACGTCGACCTTCAGGATCTGCCCCGAGAACTCACAGGTGGCGAGCAGGTAGCGGCCGCTGGCCGAGAAGTCGATGTGATCCACCCCCGCGCACGGCACGTGCAGCGAGTGGATCAGCCGGAACGTGTGCGGGTTTCGGAAGTCGAGCCGAGCCAACCGCTCCGCGACGACGATCGCCCGGGTGCCGTCGGGCGTGAAGTAGAGGTTGTAGGGATCCGCCACCGGGATCGGCCGGGCCGGGCGCCCGGTCACCGGGTTGATCGGCGTCAGCGTGTTGCTCCGGTCGCTCGTCACGTACAGACGCTTGAGATCCCACGACGGCACCACGTGCTGTGGCTCAAGGCCGACCGGGAACTGACGGATCACCCGCCGCGTGGCCGGATCGATCACATCCACGGTGCTGCTTGCGGAGTTGGGCACGTAGATCAGCGGGCGCGCCCGGCGCGCGGCGCCCGTCAGCATGTTGGCGCCGTCGTGAGCGTACACGTTGATCTGATGAGAGGGAGCCGCCGCGGCTTTGTGGGAGCCGCCCGCGAGGGCAATCCTGTCGTCCGCCGGGACCGCCCGCGGATGTGGCACGGCTGGGGACGCCACCCGATCGTCGCGCTGTGCCAGTGCCAGCAGCAGTACCGCGGTGGCCATTGCGATCGTGATCACCGGCCAGAGCACTCGCGATCCTCTCGGTGGCTGCCTCCGGCGGTCATGGCGTCCGCGTGAGGTCACCATCGCAGCCAAACCGTAGCGCTGCGCACTCCCCCGATTGTTGAGCGGTGGTTACGGCTGCAGGCTGGAGGCTGATTACGCTCGCGCCGATAGATCAGGAGATGCACCATGCCATCGTGACCTGCCGCGCCGCCATCGGAACGATCCTGGCCTTCTGCCTGGTGGGGATGACGACGGCCCAGCCGAACGCGGTGCCGGTCAGGGTCGAGGGCGCTTCGGTGACCGCGTCCGCGCCCTGCGGCGCGCTTGCCGGAACCGCCCCGCATGTTCGCTCCGTCGTCCTGATCATGATGGAAAACCACGCCACGCCGGTGCTCGGCTCGATGCCGTACCTGCGGGCCACGGCGGCACGCTGTGGCCGCGCCGCCGGCTACCACGCCGTCACCCACCCCAGCCTGCCCAACTACATCGCGCTCACCAGCGGCCGCATCCCCAGCGGCATCCGTGCCCGCGACTGTGATCCCGGCGGCAGCTGCCTATCGCACGATCCCAGCATCTTCGGGCAGACCCGCGGTAGCTGGCGGGTGTGGGCGCAGTCGATGACCCGCCGCTGCCAGCATCGGACGATCGGGCGCTACGCGACCCGCCACACTGCAGCTCCCTACTACACGCGCATCCGCACACAGTGCCGGGCCAGGCAGATCCCGCTGGGGGGTCCTCGTCACGGCCTGGCGGCGACGCTCAACGCCGATCGGCTGCCCGCCTTCTCCCTGGTCGTCCCCGACGTCCGAGACGACCAGCACGACGGCTGCGTGCCCTGCGGTGACCGGTTCGCCCAGAGGTGGATCGGGCGGATCGTTCACAGCGCCGCGTACCGCCGCGGGGACGTGGCCGTGCTCGTCACCTGGGATGAGGACGACTACCGCGCCGGCAACCACGTGCCGCTGGTGGTCGTCTCGCCCTACACCGCGCCCGGCTCGGTCGCGCGCGGCCGTTTCACCCACTACGACCTGCTGCGAACGATCGAACGCACGCTTGGCTACGTCCCGTTGGGCGCCGCGCGGGCGCGGTCTGACAGCCTCGCGCGGCAACTCGCTCTCACCGCCTGAGGCGGGGCCGCAAGGCCGCCGATCAGGCACCGGCCGATCCCGGCGCTTGCAAGCTGCCCGCGCCCGGTTGACAATCACGGGGATGGCAAGCTCCGCGCACATCGCGCCGTCGCCGGGGACCTCGCTGCTCGAGCGCGAGGACGATCTGGCCGTGCTGCACGGCGCCTTCTCGGAGGTGCGCGCCGGACGCGGCCGGCTGGTGCTCGTGGCCGGCGAGACCGGTGTCGGAAAGACATCGCTCGTGAACGCGTTCTGCGCGTCCGCGCGCGGCTCGGCCCGCGTCCTCGAGGGCTCCTGCGATGCGCTGGCGACGCCTCGCGCGCTGGGTGCCTTCGCCGACCTGGCGGTCGGTGCGAGCGACCGGCTGCGCGCACAGGTGGCCGCCGGGGTCACCGCCCATGAGCTGTTCGAGGCGCTCTGTGACGAGCTCGGCACGTCACCTGCCGTGATCGTGCTCGAGGACCTGCACTGGGCCGATGAGGCCACGCTCGACGTCGTGCGCGTGCTCGGAAGGCGGATCGAGTCGGTGCCCGCGCTGGTCGTGGCCACCTACCGTGAGGAGGCCGTGGTGCGGGACCACCCGCTGCGGATCGTACTGGGCGACCTGGCCCGCATGCCCGGCCTGTCGCGCCTCACCGTCGAGCCGTTCTCGCCCGCCGCCGTCGCCGAGCTGGCGGCCGGCTATGAGATCGACGCCGGAGAGCTGTACCGCCTCACGGGAGGCAACCCGTTCTACGTAGGCGAGGTGCTGGACGCCGGGGCCGGCGATGTTCCGGCAACCGTCAGCGATGCCGTGCACGCCCGCGCCTCGAGGCTGAGCCCGGGCGCGCGGCAGGTGCTGGAGGCTGTGTCGATCGCTCCCCCGGCGGTCGAGCTTTGGGTGCTCGATCGCGTATGCGGCGAGGCGGCGGCGGCCGTCGACGACTGCCTGGCCTGCGCCATGCTGGCCGAGCGCGGCAACCGGATCGGCTTCCGCCACGAGCTCGCGCGGGCGTCGATCGAGTCGGCGCTCGGCCCGGCTCGGAGCCGTGACCTGCATCGTGCGCTGCTGGCCGCGCTCGCCTGCTCGCCGGAGGGCGCCGACCCGGCGCGCCTCGCCCATCACGCCGAGGGCGCCCGCGATGCGGTCGCCGTGCTCGAGCTAGCGCCCGCGGCGGCGCAACGGGCCGCCCAGCTCGGCGCTCACCGCGAGGCGGCCGCGCAGTACGCCAGGGCGCTGCGGTTCGCCGGGGCGCGGCCGCCGCAGGAGCGCGCCGCGCTGCTTGCACGGCTCGCGGACGCGCAGTACGCCACCGATGACCAGGTCGACTCGATCGCGTCGTGGAACCGCGCCATCGATTGCTACCGCGAGGCTGGTGACGTGGCCGGCGAGGCGGAGTCGCAGTGCCGGCTGGTGACGAACTACGGCTGTCGCGGTGCGATGGACGACGCGCGCGCGGCCGGTGCTCGCGCCGTGGAGCTGGCGGAGTCGCTCGGCGACGCCCCGGTGGTCGGCTCCGTCTATGCGTCGATGGCGCTGCTCGAGCTCTACGAGGGTGGGTTCGACGCGTGCATCGAATGGGGCCAGCGCAGCGTCGCGATCGCGCGCGCTGCCGGCGACGGTGAGACGCTGGTCGATGCCATGACGAGCGCCGGCTGCGCCGAGTTCCTCCGCGACGGGGCGACGGCGTCGGGGACGCTCGAGCAGGCGCTCGGCGAGGCGCGATCCCGACAGCTGGTGAGCGGGATCCCGCGCGTGCTCAACAACCTGGCCGCCGGAGCCGTCGAGCACAACGTCCACGATCTGGCGAACCGCAGCATCGAGGAGGGCCTGGCGCACTGCGCCGAGCACGACCTCGATCTGTGGACGCTCTCGCTGCTGGGGCTGAAGGCGCGCTCAAAGCTCGCCCAGGGCCACTTCGAGGTTGCGGCTGAGGTCGCCTCCCAGCTCGCGGAGGACATGCACGACTCGCCGGCGCCGCGGTTCGAGGGGCTGCAGGTACTGGCGCTGGTGCGTGCACGCCGCGGCGACCCCGGCGTCCATCCCGCCCTCGACCAGGCGATGGCGATGGACTGCCCCGCCGACGAGGTCGACTGGGCGGGCCCGCTGGCCGTGACCCGGGCCGAGATCGCGTGGCTCGAGGGCCGCGCCGACCAGATCGACGAGATCACGGCGCCCGCGTTCGCACTGGCGCGGGCCACCTCATCGGTGCCGTGGGTGCTCGGTGCGCTGGCCGGCTGGCGCCGCCGCGCCGGCCTGACCGACCGGTTGCGCGGCCCGCGGCCGGCCGAGCCGTGGGCGCTGGAGCTGGCGGGCCGCCATGTCGCGGCCGTCGCCGCCTGGGACCGGCTGGGCCGGCCCTACGAGGCGGCCATCGCGCAGGGCATGGGCGGTCGCCGCCTGGAGGATGCGCATGCCCGCCTCCGCGACCTCGGCGCCGATGCGCCTGCGGCCATCTTCGCCCGCAGGCTGCGGCAGCGGGGCGTGCGCGGCATCTCCCGCGGCCCGCGGCCCTCGACGCGCGAGAACCCGGCCAACCTGACAGCGCGCGAGCTGGAGGTATTGGCCCTGCTCGGCGACGGCCTCATGAACGCTCAGATCGCGCAGCGGCTGCACCTGTCGGTACGCACCGTCGACCACCACGTGTCGTCGATCCTGCGAAAGCTGGACGTGCCCAGCCGGGCACACGCCAGCATCGAGGCGATGCGCCTGGGCATCTCGTCGACCGTGCCCTGATCGCGCCGCGGCGCGGCCATTCCAAATTGGGCAGAACTGCCGATGTGTCGCCGCATGTGCGATCGTAGGCTCGTACGCGTCCAACAGACACGGGAGGACTTCATGGACACGTACGTGATCCTGCGCCGCGCCGGATGGCGATCGGCGGAGGAGTTGGAAACGGCCGCGGCCCGGTCGACCGCGGAGGGGGAGCGGACACCAGACGAGGTTCGCTGGATCCGCAGTTACGTCCTGGCCGAGCCTGCCGGTGGCGGGCTCGGAACGGTCTGCATCTATCAGGCCAGCAGCCCCGAGGCGATCCGGCGCCATGCCGCCGCCGCGGATCTGCCGGTCGACGAGATCGTGCACGTCGCCGACACGGTGATCGTGCGGCCCGATCCGGTACCGGCCGCGAGCTGACCTCCTACGAGACGAGAGGAGCACCATGAAACGCATGATCACGGCTGTCGCGCTGCTGGCGGCGGCCACGGCGCTGGCGGGCGGCCGCGTGTCGTCCGCGCACGGCGGCACCGGCCCGAGCAGCGCGTCGACGGTCCACATGAGGGTCTTCGCCTCCGGATTCAACAACCCACGCGGCCTCACGTTCGGCCCCGGCGGTAACCTCTACGTCGCCGAAGGCGGCCTGGGTGGGTCGCACTCGACCGTTGGTAGGTGCCGGCAGGCTGCCGGTGCGGCCGCGCCCTACACCGGAAGCTCCCACAGCCGGGTTCTGGGTGGCCGCATTGCGAAGGTGACGCCGAGCGGTCACGTGTCGACGGTCGTCAAGGCGCTGCCGTCGAGCCAGACCAGCCCGGCCCTGGGCAGCCTCGTCAGCGGCGTTTCCAGCGTGGCCTTCATCGGCCATCGCATGTACGCCCTGCTGGCAGGGGCGGGCTGCTCGCACGGGGTCGCGCACATCCCCAATGGCGTGATTCGCGTCCACCACGACGGTAGCTGGAAGATGATCGCCAACCTCAGCCGGTTCCAGCGGCACCATCCGGTCAAGAATCCTGACGACGAGGACTTCGAGCCGGACGGGACGTGGTACAGCATGGCCGCCTTTGACGGCGTGCTGTTCCCGATGGACTCGAACCACGGTGAGCTCGACCGCGTCACGCGGCGCGGGCACATCTCGCGGGTGATGGACATCTCGGCGAAGGTCGGTCACGTCGTGCCGACGGCACTGCTGCCGATCGGCGGCAACGCCCGCAACCCGGCCATGTTCATCGGCAACCTGGGCGTGTTCGGGCCGCCGGACGGCACCGTGCCGAACGAGAGCGTCTACCGGCTGACGCGGGCGGGCCACCTGGCCGTCCGCGCCACGGGGCTCGAGCAGGTGCTCGGCCTGGCCCGGCGAAACGGCGTGCTCTACGCGCTCGAGATGAGCTCGACCCCCGGCGGTCCCACGCCGGGTACCGGCGCCATCGTCCGCGTCCGGCGCGGCGCAGCTCCCGAGACGGTCGTCTCGGGGCTCACCTTCCCGACCGGGATCGCGGTCGGCCCCGACGGCGCGTTCTACGTGTCGAACCAGGGGTTCGGCTTCGGTGCCGGCGAGGGCCAGGTGCTTCGCATCACCCTCTGACGGCGCGCCATCGTGCTCGGGCCGGCCATCAGGCCGGCCCGAGCAACTAGGATGGGCGCGTGATCATCCTCGGCATCGTCGCCCTCGTGTTCCTCGTCGTCTGCATCGCCGGGTTCCTCGCGCAACGGCGCCAGCGAGGTCAGTAGGCGGCGCCGTCAACGGCGTGCGTCAGCGCTCGGCGCGCTGGGCCGGTATCACCTGAGATCCGCGCCGGCGCCCAGATCCATCGCCGCGCCGGGAGCGTCGTGAGAGCATGCGATCGATGAGCGCGAGCGTCCGCATCGACAAGTGGCTGTGGGCTGCGCGGTTCTTCAAGACCCGCGCCGCGGCCACCGAGGCGGTGCTCGGCGGCCGGGTGCGCGTGAACGGCGAGCGTGCGAAGCCCGCCAAGCACGTGCGCCCCACCGACATCGTCGAGGTCAGGGCCGGCGAGGCGGACTGGACGATCACCGTTCGCGAGGTCGCCGACAAGCGCGGTTCGGCCCGCATCGCCGCGACCCTCTTCGAGGAGACCGCCGAGTCGACGGCCGAGCGCCAACGCAGCGCCGAGCAGCGGAGGCTGTCCGGCGCTCCCGGAGGTGTTGTGGGTGGGCCGCGACCGACCAAGCAGGACCGGCGGCGGATCGAGGCGCTACGCCGAGGGCGGGGCTGAGCTTCGTGGTCTAACGGGGCTGGCTCAGATGCGGCGGGGTGTACGCGGTTCTGCCCCATGCCACGGCCACCGTCTTGGGGTCGGTCACCATGACGGACGGCGGGATCGCGTCCAGCACCTTCAGGTAGTCCGCGTAGCAGTAGCGCTCGAAATCGTCGGTCCAGTGCTGGTGCCAGTCGGGTGAGGTGCAGTCCCACATCCCGGGCCGCGATCCCCGCACCAGCAGGTAGGACTGCAGCGTGAGCCACTGGCCCGGTGCCAGCGCGGCCACCTGGGCCGCCACCGCGTCGGGGGAGTCGTACCGGTAGTGGGCGTTGGGGATGCTCGCACAGGGAAGCGATTTGACGTTGCAGCGGCCACCTCCGAGGTTCTCGGAGGTCTGCCAGTAGGGAGGCAGCGTCGCCGAGCTCATGTCCGTCGGTCCCGTGCCGTACTGGCGCCCGAACGCAAAGCAGGTCGCGACGACGTTCGCCTGCACCGTGGCGTCCCACAGGTTGTCCGGGTAGGCGAACAGGCCGTCGCCGCTCATGTGGCCGTGCTTCTCGAGATCCAGCACGCTCCCGCAGGTTTCATCCCACTGCTGCTGGGTCGTCATCGACGACCAGTTCTTCGCGTAGGTACGGCTGTGCGACACGAACCTCCATCCGTCGGCGTCGCGCAGGTGTGCCAGCTCAGCCCACGAGGCCGTCAGCGAGTCCTTGTAGTGCACACAGCCGTACCCGGTCGCCGGGGTGATGCCTGTCTCCACCGAGCCGGTGCCGGCGTATCCGCGCCGTGCCAGCTCCGGTGCCACGACCGTGTCCAGGCGTTCGATCTTCACGTTGTCGGCGACGCAGCTGGTCGCGGCAGTGATCTCGGTGCGAGAGAACAGCAGCGTCAGGAACGGCGGCGGAGCCGACGCGCCCGACGCGGTCACCGTCGGCGCTGCGCGCGTCACGCCTGCGCCGAGCCACAGGCACAGGACGAGCACGAAGAGCGCGGAGGACGTTCGCATCTCACGTCGAGGGCGTCGCGGAAGGCGTGCGCGACATCTGACACTACCACCGGCCTGCCCGACGTCGCACCGACGAGGCGGCGTCCTGCAGGCGCGCTCGTCGCACCGCCGACTTCCCTCCCACCGGACGAAACCCGTCGCTTGCCTCGGTGAGCTGGCGGTCGTCGGCCGCGTCGAGGGGCAGCTCGGCGGCGGCGACGTTCTCCTCGAGCTGGGCGACCGTGCGCGCCCCGGGGATCACCACCACATTTGGACGTCGTACCAACCACGCGAGTGCCACCTGCGCCGGCGTGGCGCCGTGCCGGACCGCCACCTCGCGCACGCAATCCACGAGCGGCCCGGCCCGTCGCAGGTTGTCGGGCAGAAACAGCGGGTTTTGCCGTCGCACGTCGCGTGGCCGGTTGTGCGGGCCGTAGGCGCCCGACAACAGCCCCTGCGCCAGCGGGCTGTAGGCGATCACGAGGTGGTCATGTGCCTGCGCCCATGGCAGAGTCGCCTGCTCGGGCGCCCGCGTGGCGAGGCTGTAGCGGACCTGGTTCGAGAGCACGGTGCCGCCCAGGGCCGACTCGGCTTCCTGCCATTGCGCGAGCGAGCAGTTGCTGACGCCGACGTCGCGGATGAGGCCGTCAGCGGCCAGGTCGGCAAAGCCGCGCATCGCCTGCGAGAGCGGGATCACGGGGTTGGGGGCGTGCAGCTGGTAGAGGTCGATCGAGCGGACGCCGAGTCGCCGTGCGCTGGCCCGTCCTCGCTGCCTGACCACCGGGGGCAGCGGCAGCACCGGAAACAGCTTTGTCGCCAGGAAGACCTGGTCTCGGCGCTCGGCGATGGCTGTGCCCACGATCCGCTCCGATCGGCCCAGGCCGTAGATCTCGGCGGTGTCGATCAGGTTGATGCCGAGGTCGAGGGCGCGTCGCGTGAGCGCGACGGCCTCGCGGTTGGCGTAGTCGTTGCCATACCGCCACTCGCGTGAGCCGAACTGCCACGTGCCCAGGCCGATCACCGATATCGACCTGCCGCCCACGTCGACGTAGCGCATGGCGCGAAGAGTAGATCGAATCTGGCCGGCTCTAGGATGTGGGCGTGTCACAGCTGAAAGATGCGCTCATGGGAGCTCGCTCGGCGCTCCATCGGTTCGTGTTCAGGGTGAGCAGCGGCCGTCTTCTGGGCACGTGGGGCGGCCACGCCGTGATTCGGCTGACGACGCGGGGGCGGCGCTCCGGCAGGCCGCGCGCCGTGATCGTGACCGCCTTTCCGGACGGCGCTTCCCGGATCGTGGTGGTCGCCTCCGATGGAGGCGCATCGCAGCATCCCGCCTGGTACCTGAACCTGCGCAGGGATCCCGAGGTGGAGGTGATGCGGGGAGGGCGCAGTGAGCGCATGCACGCCCGCACGGCGACCGGCGAGGAGCGCGCCCGCCTGTGGTCGTCGGTCACGGACGCCGCGCCCGCCTACGCCCGCTACCAGGCCGCTACCGACCGCCTGCTGCCGCTCGTGGTGCTGGAGCCGGATGGGGCCGGTCCCTGAGCTAGTCCGCGGCGCGCACCAGGTCGCTGCCGCGCTCCGCGACCATGACCGTGGTCGCGTTGGTGTTTGCGCCGGGCAGGCTGGGCATCACGGACGCATCGATCACCCGCAACCGCTGCACCCCGTGCACGCGCAGGGCGGGATCGACGACCGCGTCCGCGCCGGTGCCCATCGCGCAGGTCGACGTGGGGTGGCAGAGCCTGAACGTCGTGGCGCGGAGATGCTGCTCCCAGGAGCGGTCGTCGTCGACGCCCGGGCCCGGGGTCTGCTCGGAGACGACGTGGGGCTTCATCGCAGGCGCGCCGAAGATCTCGCGCACGCGCCGGGTGGCGGCCGTCAGGTCTGCGATGTCGCCGTCATCGCCGAGCAGGTCGAACCGGATCAGCGGCGGTTCCGATGGGTTGCCGGAGCGTAGGCTGACCCGGCCGCGTGACCGCGGGTGGAGCAGCGCCGCCTGCGCGGTCACCAGTGGCTCTGCCGCCGCCTGCCGGCGACCCTCGCTTCTGCCGCCCGAGCGAGCGGTCAGGCGGCGGAGGCCCCCGCCGTGGCCGTCGTTGGATCCGTCGTCATCGCCGGTCGCCGGGGCGAGGCCGAAGGCCATGAAGATCAGCTCGATCTGCGACACGGGCGATGCCGGGTCGAGCGGGGCGAACGCGACCGCATGGTTCGACGTCGATGTGATCGCCCCGCGGCCGCGCAGCGCGAAGTCGAGCGCGTGGCGAAGCAGCCGAAGCGGTGTCACGTCCTGGTTGAGGGTGCGGTCGCGCACCTTGAACACGAGCGCCGAGGCCGGGTGGTCCTGCAGGTTTCGCCCCACGCCCGGAAGGTCGGCGACGACCGGGATCCCGTGCCCGGCCAGGTCGTCCGCCGGCCCGATGCCCGACAGCATGAGCAGCTTCGGCGAGCCGAGCGCTCCCGCGCAGAGCAGCACCTCGCGACGGGCTCGCGCCGTCCGGGTGATGCCGTCGACCACGTACTCGACGCCGTCGGCCCGGCCGTCCGTGGTTGTCACCCTCGTGACCAGCGCGCCCGAACGCACCGTCAGGTTCGACCGGCGCCGGGCCGGCGCGAGGAATGCGTCGGCCGCCGACTGGCGGAACCCGCGCACCTGCGTCACCTGTGAGCGGGAGGCCCCGGCGCCGGCCCGGGCGTTGTAGTCATCCAGGCGCGGCACCCCGGTTTGCCCGGCGGCCTCGATGAAGACGTCGATCAGGGGATGCGATACCCGCGTTCGCACCACCCGCTGTCGTCCCGTGCCTCCGCGCAGGTCGCTGCCACCGTCCTCGAAGCGTTCGGATCGGCGAAAGGCCGGGAGCACGCTGGCCCAGTCCCAGCCCTCGCAGCCCGCTGCCGCCCAGCCGTCATAGTCGAGCGGATCGCCGCGCACCCACATCATCGCGTTGATCGCGCTGCTGCCACCGATGCACCGGCCGCTGCTGTAGGGATCCTCGGCGCCGTGCCGGGAGCCGTCCGGCTGCACCGGATAGAGCCAGTTGAGATCGCTGCCGATCTTCTGGATCAGCGCGGGCACACGGACGCTCAGCGGCCGGGCATCGGGTCCCGCCTCGAGCAGCAGCACACTGCTGTTCGGGCGCTCGGTCAGCCTGTTCGCAACCACGGATCCGGCCGATCCACCGCCCACCACGACGTAGTCCCATGTGCCCTCGGTCGCCTCCATGCCCCAACCTCCTGTGCGAGCCCGGTCCAGACGCTCACCTTCTATCAGACCCGGCAGCGAAATTCATGGATGGACATTGCTTCTTGGAATCTGGATAATCGTGCTCGTAGCACGTCGGGGAGTGTGGGCAGGTGTCAAGAGATCGGGGCAACCACGAGCGGGTGTACGCGCGCCGGGTGAAGCCGGCTGCCGATCGAGTCGGTGGCGTCCTGCTGCTCGCGGCCTTCTCGCCGGTGATGGGCGCCGTCGCCGTCGCCGTGCGCACCTCGCTCGGATCGCCGGTCATCTACCGCCAGATCAGGGTTGGTCGCGGTGGTGTTCCGTTCACGATGCTGAAGTTCCGGACGATGACGCCGGATCGACGCGTTGCGACGCTGCCATTCGACGGCCCCGAGCGGCGCGTGTCCTGGGAGGCAACCAGCGATGCTCGCCACACGCCGCTGGGCGCTCTGCTCCGCCGCGCCAGCCTGGACGAGCTGCCCCAGCTCTGGAACGTGGTGCGGGGAGACATGAGCCTGGTCGGCCCGCGGCCTGAGGTGCCCGCTGCCGTTGCCACCTACGCAGACAGGGCGGCCGAACGGCACCTCGTGCGTCCCGGCGTGACCGGGCTATGGCAGGTGACGGCCCGCGGCACGATGCCGATGGAGCTGTGTGTCGACATCGATCTCGACTACGTGCGCCGCGTCTCTGCGCGGCTCGACGCCTGGATCCTGCTGCGAACCGTCCCGGAGCTGATCCGGTCGGCGCGCAGACCGGCGGAGGCGCCGCTGGCGTCGGGTGGCGGGTCACAGCCAGGGCGCGTGAGCCGCTTCGTCGACCGGCCGCACCCCAGCTATGGCCGCACCCAATGGGTCGTTCGGCTGGGTGTGCGCAACGTCCAGTGGATACGCGCGGAGGGGGTGGGCCGCCTGGTCGAGGAGCACGACCTGCGACCGGTTCACCACAGCGTCGCGGCGGTGCGGCGGGCGCGATGGCGCAGAGCGAATCCGGTCGAGCCGGGTGGAGCGGTGCCGGTGTTCGTCGCAGGCGTGCCGCGCTCCGGGACGAACATGATCGTCCGCGGCCTCGGCAGCCTTCCCGAGTTCGAGACCTACAACGAGGGCAACCGCGTCGCCTTTGACCGCTACCGTCTGCGTCCGCAGCCGGCCATCCGCGGCCTGGTGATGCGCAGCCGTCAGCGCTTCGTCCTGTTCAAGCCGCTGCTGGACAGCCACGCGGTGCCCGGCCTGATGGACGGGCTCCAGACGCCGATGTCGCCGCGAGCGATCTGGGCCTACCGCGATGTCGACGGACGTGTCCGCTCGGCGTTGTCCAAGTTCGGCGCGAACGCGCTCGAGGCGATGCGCGCCACCGCCCAGGGCGAGGCCGACGGGTCGTGGCAGGCCCAGGGCCTGTCGCAGCAGAGCCTGGAGCTGATCCGAAGCACTGACTGGGACGCCGCGTCGGCGGCAGACGCCGCCGCCCTGCTGTGGCTGGTCAAGAACCGCATGTTCTTCGAGGCGGGGCTCGATCGCCGCGACGACGTGCTGCCCGTGTCCTACGGCGCGCTGGTGCGAGACCCGGGAGGCACGATGCGGGCGGTGTGCCAGTTTCTCGAGGTGCCGTGGCGGCCGTCCACCTCATCCCACATCGATCGGCGCTCGGCTGCCGGCCGGCCCGCGGTCGCGCTCGACCCGCGGATCCGCGGCCTCTGCGATGACATGATGGAGCAGTTGGACGCTGCGGTCGCCGAACGGGTGGGAACGAGTGCTTGACAGCGGCTCGGATCCCCGCGACGCTTGGCTTGACACCGGATCGGGGGAACGGATGCGCTGGGTCGTACTAGGAGGCGCCGGGTTCATCGGCGGCGCACTGTGCCAGTGGCTCCATCGGATGGACGAGGATGTTGTCGCGGTCGACAACCTTGCGCGGGACGAACCGTGGCCGGTGATCCAGGCGAATCTGCTGGTCGACGACGTGGAGCTCCCTCCCGGGCGCGTGGTGCTGGCACAGGGCAGCAGCAACCCGAGGGCGCTTCGTCGCTGGACGCTTGCCATGGACAACGCGCTCTCCACCGCGCGCATCGCACCGCAGCTGGCGGGCCGGGATGTCACGCTGTTTTCGAGCATCGAGATCTACGGCTCGGCCACCGAGCGGTTGTCCGAGACGACGAGCCCGCGGCTGCCGGCCGATGCGGACGCCGTCGCGGCCTGGGTCGACCGCGCGATGCAGATTGCGGCGGAGCCGTGTCCTCCGCACCGCGTGGCCGGGCTGTGCCGCGACCTGGCGACGCTCGACCCTTCGGGCCGCTGGATGTACGCACTCTCGAAGCTGGCGCAGGAGCAGATCGTCGAGCGCTGGGCCGCACCCGACCGCCTGACCGTGCTGCGGCTTGCGAACGTGGTGGGCACCGGCCAGTTCCGCCTGATCAGCCGCCTGGTCGAGGCCGCGCTGGAGGGGCGGCCGTGCACGGTCACGGACACCAAGCGCAGCTTCGTCTCGCTGGCCGAGGTCGTTCGCGTCGCCCACGTAGCCAACCGGCCCGGCGTGTACAACCTCGCCAGCGGCGCGGTCGCGCTGCCCGAGGTGGCCGTGCTGGTGGGCTCGGAGCTGGGACGGCCGCTGGAGTTGGACGTCGTCTCGGCTCCGCCCGACGACAGCTGCGGCGACGTCGACGCCACCCGCATCGCCGACCAGCTGGGTGGCCTCGAGGACGTCACCGAGGGGCTGCGGCGATCGATCCGGGCGCTCGCGGAGAGATCCGACCCGATGTTCAGCCCGACGCTCTCGGTGGTGGTACCGCCGCGGCCGGAGTACCCAGACGTCGTGGCCGATCGGATCATGGCGGCGCTCTGGTCGGGCCGCGTGCGCGGCGCTCGCTGGAGTGCCGCGCTCGAGGCCGCGCTGGCCGAGCGCCTGCGCCTCGGTGAGGAGCACCGGCTGGTGCTGACGAACTCGGGGACCAACGCGCTTCGCCTGGCCGTCCGGGCGGTGGCCGGGCGCCCGCGCCGCGGCGCCGTGGCGGTGTGCCCGGCGTTCACGTTCCACGCCACGGCCGAGGTGCTGCGCCAGCTCGGCTGGACCGTGCGGTTCGTCGACGTGTGCGAGCAAAGCTGGACGCTCGCGGCCGGGCCGCTCGAGCAGGCTCTGGAGGATCCGGACGTCGGCCTCGTCGTCGCCGTCGATACGCTCGGTGCGCCGTGCGACTACGCCGCGCTCTCCGCGATCTGCGAGCGCGCGGGCGTCGCGCTGGTGGCAGACTCGGCGCCGTCGCTGGGCAGCCTCTATGCGGGCCGGCCGGTCGGAACGCAGGCCGCGGCACACGCCTTCTCGCTCAGCTTCGCGAAAGTCGTCAGCGGCGGCGGCAGCGGGGGCGCCGTCGTGCTGCCCGCCGGGGCCGACCTGGAGTGCCCCGAGAACTGGCTGCGTTCGTCTGCGATCACCGAGGTCTCGGCCGTCGCCGCGCTGGACGGGGTCGAGGCCATGGACGACCTGATCCAGCGGCGGTCGGCCGTGGCCGATATCTACCGGAGCACCCTTTCCGAGATGCCCGAGTTCGCGTTCCAGGAGGTGCGGCCCGGTGACCGGCACTCGTGGGTGCACTGGGTGACACTGGTTGGCGAGCCGCTCGATCGTGATCGACTCGCGGCATCGCTTTCCGCCGACGGCGTGCAGACGAAGGCGTACTACGAGCCCCTGGACGGCCTCGACCCCGTGGTGTTCCCGGTGACAGCGAGCCTGCACCGCCGGACGCTGGCGCTGCCCATGTCGTCAGAGCTGAGCCGCGACGACGCGGAGCGGGTGATGGTCTCGGCCGTCAGGGCACGCCGGCAGCTGCTCACGTCCGATGCGGGCGAACGCGACCCGCAGGGTGAGTCACCTTCCGCGTTCTACGCGATCTCGTGAGCGACGCATCCGGCGCCACCGCGATCCTCGCGGTCGAGGTGGGCGGCACCTCGCTGCGCGCAGCCTGCATCGCGCCGGAGGGCGAGATGCTGGATGAGCCGCTCATCGCGGCTGCCCCGAACCATCTCGACCACGGCGGCCCGCGCCTGCTGGAGGCGATCCTGGCGGCGGTTGGCGACCTGGCCGAAACGGCCCTCGGCCCGCGGCAGCCGCGGGTGGTGGTCGTCGCCTACCCGGGGCCGATCGACGATCGCGGCACCGTGCTGGCGATGCCGACGCTGGTCGGTCGCAGCGACGGCACGTTCGATCTGGCAGCGGCCTGCCGGGGGCTGTGGCCGCACGCCGTGGTGCACACGATGAACGACGTCACCGCGGCCGGATACCGGTATGTCGCGACCGGGCTGCAGGATTTCGCGATCGTCACGATCGGCTCCGGCGTCGGGCACAAGCTGTTCCTCGACGGCCGCCCACGGGTGGGGCCGTGCGGCCGTGGCGGCGAGATCGGCCACCTCCGGCTCGACCCCGCTCCCGACGCGGTGGAGTGCGAGTGTGGCGGGAGAGGCCATCTCGGCGGCCTTGCCTCGGGCCGTGCCGTCGTCACCGAGCTGCGCCGCCGATCAGCGACGGATCCCGGTTTCGCCCGTTCCCAGCTGCGCGACGCCGAGGCGATCGATGGGCCGGCCGTCGCCGCCGCCTTCCACTCCGGCGACCGCTTCACGCTGCAGACGGTCGAGCCGGCGGCCGGCTTCCTGGGACAGGCGCTGGCCGCCCTGCACCTCGACAGCGGCGTCGAGCGCATCATCCTGGTCGGCGGGTTCGCGGTCGCCCTGGGGGAGCCGTTCAGGCGGCTGGTCGCCGGGGCGTGCGCCGACGCCTGCTGGGACACAGGCCAGAGCTGGGATCAGATCCTGCAGCTTGGTGAGGTGGACGCCGGGCTGAGGGGCGCCGGGCTCTACGGCGCGGGCATCGTCGGCGCCTAGCGATCGCGGCGCACCGCCTCCACCACCTCGGCGAGCCCCGCTCGCAGCGGCACCGCGGGGGCCCAGCCGAGCTGCGATCGGGTCCGGTCGATGTCGGCCACGAGGTGCGTGATGTCCTGCCCCGCAGGTCGGTCCGGTGCCGGCGTCTCCTCGATCTCAGCCGAGCGACCGGCCAGCTCGAGCGTCAGTGTTGCCAGCTCGTGCACCGAGGTGCCAACGCCGCTTCCCAGGTTGAACACGGGAACCGCCGCCGCCGGATCGGCCGGGTCCAGGTCGGCCAGTGCGGCCGCCACGGCCGCGGCCACATCGTCGACGTGGACGTAGTCCCTGACCGGCCGTAGCGCCGCCAGCCGTACCGGTTCTTCGCCCACGGCGGCGCGCGCGAGGCGACCGACGAGCGAGCGTTCAGGCGAGCGCGGCCCGTACACGCTGAACGGCCTCAGCACGTACGCGGCGATGCCTGCGGCGGGGCACGAGCTGCCCACCATCGCCTCCGCGCCCAGCTTGGCGGCGCCGTACGGCGACCGCGGCTCGGTGGGGGCGTCCTCGGCGACCGGGTTGGCACGAGGCTGGCCGTACACCTCGGCAGACGAGATGTGGATGAGCCGGCGGACGTCGGCTGCGCGGCAGGCCTCGATCACGGCCGCGGTTCCCACCACGTGCGCGCGGGCATACACCGCCGGTGACGAGAAGCTTTCCGCGACGGAGGCGGGCCCGGCCAGGTGCACGACGGCGTCGACCTCGGCGACGATCCGACCGACGGCCTGTGCATCGGTGATCTCGGCGAACGAGACGGGAAGATCGCGCGGCAGCGCCGCCGGCTCGGTACCGGGCGGCCCGGCGTGCGCCCGTACGTCTGTGCCCAGCGCCAGCAGCGTTCGCACGATCGCCGAGCCGACCATCCCGGCCGCTCCGGTCACCAGCACACGGCTGCCGTTCAGCCCGTTCGTCACCACGGTATGCTGCCGCCGCCATGGCCGATCGCCCGCAGCACTTCAGGTTCGCGGAGGCACCGTTCGAGAGCGTGATCGCCCACCAGGGCGAGGGGCAGATCGCCTCGGCCCGCGTGGTCGCCGACACGGCGGGAGGGGGTGCGGCATGGATCGACCTGGTCGTGGTGCCGCCGGGGTGCAGCATCGGTGAGCACCGGCACGGCGACGACGAGGAGACCTACGTCATCATCGACGGATCCGCCATCATGGTCGTCGACGGCAGCGAGATCCAGGTGGGGACGGGCGACGTGATCGTCAACCGCGCCGGCGGTCGCCACGGCTTGCGCAACACCGGCCCCAGCCCACTGCGGCTGGTCGTGCTCGACGTCGCCCTGCGCCACCGTGAGCGGCCCGATCACACCTGAAGCTGTCGCGGCCGTGCTGCCGGTCGCGCGGCCGCGGCCCGCACGCGCGCCAGGGCTGCCGCCAGCGCCGAGTCGGGGATCTCTTCGGCCGTGCGGATGAATGCGCCGCTGCCGATCGCGGTGGGCACGACCAGGTTGACGTGGCCGTCACGGTGCTGCACGCAGCCGGCGATCGCATCGAGCAGCGAGCCCATCGTCGCGAGCGGCGTGTCGATCGGCAGGCCCAGGCCGAGCAGAGCGTCGAGCACGGTGTCCACGTCGCGCTCGGACAGCACCTCGAGCTCGGCCGCGAGGGCGGTGGACAGGGCGATGTCGATTGCGACCGCCTGGCCGTGGAGCAGCCGGTAGTCCGACAGCTCCTCCAGCCGGCCGCTGAAGGTATGGCCGAAGTCGACCAGCCGCTCGAGCGTGCGATCCTCGTAGCTGTTGTCTGACAGCTCATCCAGCATCAGCTCGACGGCTCGCGCGAGGAAATGCGTGGCGCTGGGGGAGGGAGTGGTGAAGCCGGTGCGTATCAACTCGGGCCCGTCGGCGGCGACGCGATCGAACAGGTCGGCGTCCAGCATCAGCGCCACCTTCACGATCTCCGCCAGACCGCAGCGCAGGTGCTCGACCGGAACCGTGCGCAGGAACGCCGGGTCGACCAGCACGCCGCTGGGGGGCGTGAAGGCGCCGAGGTAGTTCTTCGTTCCGCCGAAGTTGACGCCGCACTTGAGAGCTATGCCGGCGTCGACCTGCGCGACCAGTGTGGTCGGGACGCAGACGTAGGGAATGCCGCGTCGGATCAGCGTTGCCGCCAGCGACACCACGTCGCTGCAGACCCCGCCGCCCACGGCAACCAGCGGGTCGCGGCGGCCGAGGCCGTGAGCCTGGGCGGCTCCGCACACGTCCAGCACTGTCGCCATCGACTTGGCCGCCTCGCTCAGGTCGAGCACCTGCAACGCGACCGGCACCCGCAGCGTTGCCAGGTACGCGCGGAGCGCATCGCCGTACAGCGCGTCGACGTTGCGATCGGTGACAACGAGCGCTCGCCGCTCGCCGATGGCGTCGGCCAGGGCGCGGTTTCCCGGATCGAGCAGCCCGCCCACGAGCACGACGTTATAGATCGACGACGTCGCACACCGCATCCGGTACATACCCGCGCCCCCTTCGCCTCGCTTCCGAGACTCTACACCGCGGTCAATGCGCTGAAAAGGCCTGGAAGTACCCCAACATCTCGGCCAGCGTGTCACGCAGGTCGTAGCGCGGGGCGAAGGGGAGCGCACGCAGCCGGCCGACGTCGGCGAAGGCGCGAGGAATGTCGGATCGGCGGCCCTCGACCCGGTCGATCCGCAGGCCCTCGGCGCCCGCCAACTCGATCATCAGGTCGAGCACCCGCTGCACCTCGGTCTCCACTCCGGAGGCCACATTCACGAGCTGAGGGGGATCCGGTGCCGCAGCCAGCGCCAGCAGCGCGGCGGCGGCGTCGCGGATGTCGATGAAGTCGCGCGTGGCGTCGAGCGGACCGAGCGTCAGCTCGGGGGGAGACAGGCCGCGCGCGATCGCCGAGATCTGTGAGGCCAGCTTCCCCGGCAGGTGGCGGTCCTGCAGCCCGGGCCCGATCAGGTTGAACACCCGGCCGACCACGAGCGGGGTGCCGGTTTCGGCCGCCAGGATGCGGGCGATGTCCTCGCCCGCGCGCTTGGTCGCGCCGTAGGGCTCGATCGGCTCCGTCGGTCCGTCCTCGGCGAAGGGGACGAGCCCGCGCGCCGCACCGTAGACCGAGCCCGTCGACGTCAGCACGAGCCTCGCCGGCGGCTGTGAGGCGAACCCGCGCACCAGCCCGAACAGCGCGTTCATGTTCGACGCCACCAACCTGTCCCAGTCGTCGTCGCGCAGCGCCGCCGCGGCGTGGATCACGGCATCGGGACGAAACCGCCGGGCCACGGCCGAGACCGCTTCCACGTCGCACAGGTCGGCGCGGGCGTACACGTAGCGGTCATCGACGGCCGCGCGGCGAAGCGCGGCAGGC
>JBJMJD010000049.1:0-44769 GCA_045806525.1 Gaiellales bacterium
CCAGCGCAAGCGCCAGCCCGCTCGCGCCCTCGCGGCGCGTCGCCCGGGTCACGGCGATCACCGCCAGGCGGGTACCCATGCCGGACAGCTCCAGCCCGGAGCGCAGCAGTTGGACGGAGGCCTGATCGACCTGGGAGTGGATGTCCACGACCGGGACGCCCACGACCTCGATGTCCTCCGGACGGCGGACGCGATTGTCCAGGCGCCCCATGATCAGCGCCACCAGGGCGAAGAAGGCGACTCCCGCAAGGAACCCGCCGATCACGGCGAGGATGGTCGGTGGGCCGCCGGCGGCGACTTCCTGAGCCTGGACCGTCCCGCCCGAACTGAAGGAGCTCGAAAAGTTGCCCGGCAGCTGCTGCAGGTTCTTCTGCAACGTGCTCTCGTTTGCTTGCAGCCTCGGTGTCTGGGTTAGTTGCTGGAGCTGGTTCACCGCCTGCTGCAGGGCGGTCGCCTCGCGCCTCTCTCGCTGGGTCAGGACCACGTTGGTGTACGTCTTGAGGGCGTTCACCGTGTCGTCCTCATTCGACCCGCCGGTGTAGGTGAGCTGCACGTTGCTCGTTGTCAGCGGCGTCATCACCATGTTGGCGAAGATCTGGCCGGCGCTGGGTGAGCCGCCGAGCAGCCTTGACGCCTTCGCGGCGTAGTTCTGGCTGATGAAGTCGTCCGTCGACCAGGAGTCGAAGAACTTCGGGTTGTCAGCGATCACCTGGTAGCCCGAGTGGAAGCCGATCGGGACAGGGGTCACATCGTTGATGGTGAGGTCGGCGGTGGCGACGTAGTGTGGCTTCTTCCCGCTGGCCACCACGAACGCCAGCCCCGCGAACAGCACCCCACCCAGCAGCAGCAGCCACCAGCGCTTGGAAATCAGCCGCAGAGAGCGGCGAAACGTCAGTTCCGGCTTCACGTTCTACCCACGCTCCTCGTGCCTTGGAAGGACTGGGACGCCCCGCCCGCCTTGAACCGACGCCCTATGGCCAGTGTACGCGGGGGGCTCAGTCTTACAAGTCCCGTCTCCAATATGCGGCACATGCCCGGTGCCGCCGCCCGAGTGGCGGCCCCCTCGGCGCGCGCCTTGACGCCTACCCGAACGGGGGGTACGGTCGTTGATGCGAGGCAGTGGGAAGGAGAGGGCACTGGCTGTGAATGAGCAGAGGCGCGATGATCGCCGAACAGCCGTCAACGCAGAGGCCGAAGCGTACACCTCTGCAGAACCGGTGGGCGACGTCGAAAGCATCGTCGAAGCACGGGCACCTGGACACGTGAGAGGCACCACAGACCGGCATGCACGGCGCACGCTGGTACGCCGCGCGCTGATCGTGGCGGATGTCTGGTCGCTCGGGTTCACGTTCGCGATCGTGCACATGATCCTGGGCACGTCGGCAAAGCAGGGCTTCACCTCCGGCCAGGAGTTGATTCTGTTTCTGCTGTCGGTGCCCTGCTGGCTTGCGCTGGCAGGCCTCTACGGCCTCTACGAGGGCGACCGGCTGCGGGCCGACACGACCACCCTGGACGACTTCTGGCCGCTGTTCCACGCGGTCACGGTGGGCGTGTGGCTGACGTTCGTGGTCAGCCGCCTGACCAACCACGTGCATGCCAGCGAGCGGCGCCTGATCCTGTTCTGGTTCCTCGCCCTGGTGATCCTGCCGCTGGGCCGCGTGATCATGCGCGTGTTCATCCGCTCGCGCGTGGCCTTCCTGCAGCGCACGCTGATCGTCGGCGCGGGCCTGGTCGGGCAGGAGATCGCCCGCAAGATCCAGCGCAACCCCAGCTACGGCCTCGAGCTGGCGGGCTTCGTCGACAACGACCCGCTGCCCCTGCACCCGGAGCTGGCCGAGATCCCGGTGCTGGGCACGACCGACGACCTCAGCGTGATCGTGCAGTCGTACGGCATCGAGCACGTGATGCTGGCCTTCACCGGCGACGGCCACGACGCCGGGCTGGATGTGGTCCGCGCCTGCAACGACCTCGACGTCGAGCTGGACATCGTTCCGCGCCTGTTCGAGGTGGTCGGAAGCAAGGCGCAGTTCCATTCCCTGCAGGGCACGCCCCTGCTCGGCCTGAACCCGCCCGTGCTCTCGACCAGCCACCGCATCGCCAAGCGCGCGATCGACATCCTGGGAGCCACGTTCGGCCTGATCGTGCTATCCCCGCTGCTGGCCGTGGTGGCGATCTCGATCAAGCTCAACAGCAAGGGGCCGGTGCTGTTCCGCCAGGAGCGCATCGGCCGCGGCCAGCAGCCGTTCACGATCCTCAAGTTCCGCACGATGGTGGCCGACGCCGAGGACCGCAAGTCCGAGGTGGCCCATCTGAACGCGCACCTGTCCACGGACGCGCGCATGTTCAAGATCCCCGACGACCCCCGCATCACCTCGGTCGGAAAGGCGCTGCGCCGGTACTCGATCGACGAGCTGCCGCAGCTCTGGAACGTGCTGCGCGGGCAGATGAGCCTCGTCGGCCCGCGGCCGCTGATCCCGCACGAGCACCAGTACGTGAACGACTGGGGCCTACGCCGGCTCGATCTGACCCCGGGGCTCACCGGCCTCTGGCAGGTGTTCGGGCGCAGCGAGATCCCGTTCTCGGAGATGCTCGTGCTGGACTACCTGTACGTCACCAACTGGACGCTCTGGGGCGACATCAAGCTGGTCGCCCGCACCATCCCGGCGCTGCTCGGCCGAACGCGCGGGGCCAGCTAGGTCAGGGCGTCGTCGTCACCGGCGGCGCGTGCAGCAGCTGCTGCAGCTGGGTGGCGGCCGGGGTGGGTGAGCCATCGCGGTTGAGCACGCTCAGCTCCTCGGCGCGGTCGAGGCTCCAGCGCGCCCAGCTGACGCCCATCGAGTCGAGCAAGGTGACCATCTGCGACTGGTAGGCCTCGATCCCCGGCATCGTCCGAAACGCACCCCACTCGCCCACCATCAGCGGCACCCCGAAGCGGTGGGCCGCCCGCGCCCCCACGTTTAGGTATGCGGCCTGGCTGGCCAGGGTGCCGCTGTACGGCGCCCCCTGCAGCGTGGAGGTGTACTGGGAGCTGACGTTCTCGCCGTCCGGCTTGTAGCCGCTGCCGCCGGTGCCTGCGAAGTAGTCGTGGACATCGAGCGCCAAGTGGCCGAGCTGGCCGAAGTCGGCCAGGTTGGCATGCAAGGCGCCCATGCTGGGGCCGCCGCGCAGCATGAACACCGTGGTGCGGGTGTCGTCCACCGCCCGCAGCCGGCCGAGCACCTGCGCCTCCCAACGCACCACCAGCTGCGTCGTGGCATGGTTGCGGGGCAGCGTGCCGGTGTCCGGCTCGTTCATGATCTCGTAGCCCATCACGCTGGGCGAGTGGCGGTAGCGCTCGGCCATCATGGCCGCGAAGTCGCCGTAGAGCGCAGCCGCCTCGGGGTCGTTGAAGAACTGCTCCTTGGCCTGGTTCAGCCCGCGCGGGGTTACGGGGTAGCGGCCGTCCTGGTAGAACCAGGCGGGGATACCGTTGGCGCGGCCGCCGCGCTGCACGGAAGCGAAGTACGGCGACCAGCCGTACTGGTGGAAGTCGAGCAGCAGGTTGATGTGGTGCTCGTTGCAGAACGACACCAGCTGGTCGAGCTCATCCAGGCGTGCCGTGTCCCAGTGGTGCACGTCTCCGCTGGGGGGCACCGTCTCGTAGTCGCCCCACGGGGTGGTCACGCGGATGAAGTTTGCGCCGAGGGTGACGGCTTCCTGGTACACGGCGGGGTCGAGGTTGTGGATGTTGAACCCGCGCAGCTGCACGGGCTGCCCGTCCCGGCCGACGAACCGGTCACCCGACGTTGTCACCCAAGGAGACGTATCGGTCGTGGTCGGGGGCGTCACCGTGCCCGTCCCGGAGTCGGTACCGGAAGATCCGCTGCACGACGTCAGCAGCAGGGCTGCTGCGAGCAGCGCAAGACACGTCAAACGGCCCACCTCAGAAGGCTACACGCCTAATAATGGTCGAAGCTTGGCCCCGGCACCTCGGCTCGGAGCTCGAGTGGCAGCCGCGGAGCGAGCAGCCTCACCCGCGCACGCGCGGCCAGGGCCGACCGCTGCTGCGCCTCACGCGCCGCGGTCTCGGCCAGCACCTGCCAAGCCACCCAGAACTTCGGCTCGGCGCCCGCCGCGCGCCGGGCGGCTGCGAGCGCGCCGGCGGTGTCGCCGGTGCGAAGCAGCGCGCGGGCGGTGGCCAGGTCAGGGCGGCCGGAGAGGCGGTCGAGCCGCCCGGCGCGGTGCGCATCGCTGAGGGCGGCGGCGGCCGGCTCCTCATAGGAGCGCTCCAGGTAGCGCTGCGCGAGGGTGGCCGGAACGATCAGGACGGCTGCCGCCAGCACCGACACGAGCAGCCCGGCGCCGCCGGTCGCCAGCGACCGCGGGCGCTCGCGCCCGGGCGGCAGCATCGCCACCGCCGTCGCGGCCAGCAGCAGCGCCGGAAGGGCGCAGGAGGACAGCTGCCAGATCCAATCGACCTGCGCGTGCACGGCGAAGTAGCCGAGCGCACCGCCGATGCCGGCGGCCAGCAGCTGGTCGGTCTTGGGCTGGGTGCCGGACACGCGCAGCCAGATACAGGCGCCGATCGGCAGCAGCAGCGCCGCCAGGTACAGCGCCAGTCCCGGGAAGCCGAGCGTCGCCGCCACCTCGAGCAGCTGGCTGTGAGCCTGGTAGGGGAACAGGAAGGGCCGGCCGATCAGCACGTTCAGGTATCCGAAGTTGCCCGCGCCGAAGCCCTCGGCCGGACGCTCGCGGAACCCGCGCGCGGCCACCTTCCAGAGGTCGTAGCGTCCTGTGTCCAGCGAGCCGAAGCGGCTGCCGGCCGTGCCGGTGCCGGCCGCCTGCCCGCCCTCGGTGCCGACCGTGTCGACGGTCCGCTGCAGCGTGTGCCGCACCCACGCGACAGGGTGCCCGTCGGTGACGGCGAGGGCGGCCACGCCGCCCAACGCGAGCACCAGCACCAGCCACACCAGAGCGGCGATGGCCACGGCACGGCGCGCCAGCGGCGGCAGCGTCACGAGCTCGTCCAGCACGACCTGTGCCAGTCCCACGGTGCCGGCGACCAACCCCACCAGCATGATCGACACGCCGACGGTGTGCGCGTGGGAGACGCCGGCGGACGCGAACACGCCGTTCAGCTGGTGCCATAGCCCCAGCGTCGGCAGCAGCGCTCCGGCGGCGATCGACCCGCTGCGGATCGGAGACGGACACAGCGCGAAGAACACGATCGCCGACAGCACCAGCGCCCACACCGACGCACGCGCCTCGGTCGGGACGACGGTGGCGAGCACCAGGCCGGCGCCGGCCGCCGCCAGCGGGCGCATCGGCCGCGGCGTGGAGCGGTCGGACGCAAACGCGACCAGGGGCCAGAAGCCGACTGCAACCGCCGCGGCCAGGCCGCCCCCGTAGCCGACGCCGGCCACCAGCCGGCCGCCCTCGAAGCGGGCCAGCGCGTTCGGCGAGTGCCACAGCTGCAACGCGACCTGCAGCGCCGGTAGCGCCGTGCAGGCGGCGACGGCGGCAACGAGCAGCCGCCGCCAGCGCTGCGCCGGCAGGGCAACCAGCACCAGGGTCACGGCGCCCGCGTAGACCAGGTAGCGGTCGCCCTCCACGAGGGCGCTCTGCGGCCACGCCGCCCAGTGGATCGAGGCGGAGCTCCAGAGCGCCAGACCGAGCAGCGACAGCGGCAGCACGCGCTGCACGCCCGAGAGCCGGGTGACGGGCTGGCTGACCAGTGCCACCCCCGCCGCGATCACCGTGGCGGCGCCCCAGATACCCCACTGGTCGATGGTGTAGCCGCCGCCGTTCGCGGTCAGGCGCAGCGCCGCAGCCACCGGCACCAGCGCCAGCAGCAGGCCGGCCGGCCCGGCCAGGGACAGGTTCTGGAGCCGGCCGGTCGCTGCCGCCTGGGTCACCCGGCGGCGCTGTATCCGTGGTCGCGCAGTGCCGGGGCAAGCGCCCGGTCGAGCATCTCGACGTCGCGCGCGGACAGTTCGTCCCGGTACGCACCCGCCCGGTCGGGAGCGAACTCGAGCGCGGCGAACGAACGCTCGAAGCGCGCCGTCCACTCCAGGTCGAGGTGATCGAGCAGCCGTTGCACCTGCTCGCGGGGCCGCTCGACGACGTCCTCGTAGCGGAGCTCCAGCCAGCTCTCGGCCGGGATCAGCGCCTGCGCCTCGGCGAACGCCTGCATCAGCAGCTTCCACTCGAGTCCGGCCAGCACCGCGAACGACCGGCCAGACTCCTGCCAGAGGGCGTCGTCGGATTCGGACAGCGGGCCGAAGCTCCAGCCGCCGGGGCCGCTGAACCCGTCCCACCAGGGCTGCTGGACGAGCGAGCCGGCAACCGCCCGGCCGTCGCGGACGACGTGCACGAACCGCGCCTCGGGGAACACCGCATGCAGCAGCCCCGCCCGCGGCCAGCCGGTGAACTTGTGCAGGAACAGCGGCCGCCCCTGCGCCGCCGCGCGCCCCTCGAAGAACGCCCGCAGCCGGCGCGACAGCCACTGTGACGCGTCCTCGGCGACCAGGTCCCGGACCGGCGCCGACAGCATCGGCGAGACGTGCCGGTTGAGCAGCCGGTAGCCCTCGGACGGCGTCATCGCGACGCTCCGCACGCCCGAGGCCAGGCGGCCCCCGGAGGCGCCGCCGCGCCGGCCGCCCTGCTTCTGCAGCGGCGCGGGCAGGGTGCGGTAGATGCGGTTGTTCATCCGGCCCTTGCGGTTGAGCCCCGCCAACCGGTCGTCCACGTTTGCGATGAAGCCGACCTGATCGTGCATCGCGACCACCTGGCCGACGATCGTCGAACCGCAGCGTCCGGTGCCGAGCATGAAGGCGAGGCGCTGGTCGTCCATCGCGGTCAAGGTACCAAGAAGAGGCCGCCTCCGGCGCTGCGGCGCGCGCTCACCCGTGCGCCCCACGAGCGTCGTGCGTGCCCCAGGAAGCACGCAGCACCTCGCACACCTCACCCACCGTTGCCTCCATGCGCAACGCCTCTCGCATGGGCGGCAGCAGATTGTCCTCGCCGCCGGCCGCGCGGCCGACCGCGGCCAGGGCCTGCTCGACCGCACCGGAGTCGCGTCGCGCCCGTACCGCGCGGGTGCGCTCGACCTGCCGCCGCTCGGCTTCGGGGTCGATCGTGTGCAGCTCGATCCGCTCGCCGCCTCCCTCGGTGTAGCGGTTGACGCCGACGATCACCTCCTCGCCGGACTGCACGCGGCGGTGGTGCGCGAATGCGGCCTGCTCGATCTGATCCTGCACCCAGCCGCGCTCGACGGCCGCGACGGCGCCGCCCATCGCGTCGATCTCGGCGATCAGCTCGCGAGCCTGATCGGCCAGTGCGGTGGTCAGCGCCTCGATGTAGTAGCTGCCGCCCAGCGGATCAGCGGTACTGGTGCCGCCGGCCTCGGTCGCCAGGATCTGCTGCGTGCGCAGCGCGATCGTCGCGCTGCGCTCGGTGGGCAGCGCCAGCGCCTCGTCGAACCCGTTCGTGTGCAGGCTCTGGCCGCCTCCACAGACGGCCGAAAAGGCCTGGATCGCGACCCGCACGATGTTGTTCTCGGGCTGCTGGGCGGTCAGGGTGGAGCCGCCGGTCTGGGCGTGGAACCGCAGCATCAGGCTGCGCTCGTCCCCGGCTCCGAAGCGCTCGCGCATCAGCTCGGCCCAGAGCATGCGGGCGGCGCGGAACTTGGCGACCTCCTGGAAGAAGTCGTTGTGGGCGTTGAAGAAGAAGGAGAGCCGCCGCGCGAACGCGTCCACCTCGAGGCCCGCGTCCACCGCCGCCTGCACGTAGGCGATGCCGTTGGCGACGGTGAAGGCCAGCTCCTGAGCGGCCGTCGAGCCCGCCTCGCGGATGTGATAGCCCGAGATCGAGATCGTGTTCCAGCGCGGCAGGCGCTCCGTGCAGTAGCGGAATGTGTCGACGGTCAGCCGCATGCTGGGCCGGGCCGGGAAGATGTAGTTGCCGCGGGCGATGTACTCCTTCAGGATGTCGTTCTGGATCGTGCCGGACAGCCGCTCCGCGGCCACGCCCTGCTCCGCGGCCACCAGCTCGTAGAGCAGCAGCAGCAGCGAGCCGGGCGCGTTGATGGTCATCGACGTCGAGACGTCGCCGAGCGGGATCCCCGCCAACAGCAGCCGCATGTCCTCGATCGAGTCGATCGCCACGCCGGTGCGACCGACCTCGCCGCGAGCCAGCGGGTCGTCCGAGTCGAGGCCCAGCTGGGTGGGCAGGTCGAAGGCCACCGACAGGCCGGTCTGCCCTCGATCCAGCAGCAGCCGGAACCGCGTGTTGGTCTCCTCGGCAGAGGAGAAGCCGGCGTACTGCCGCATCGTCCAGGCCCGCCGGCGGTAGCCGTCGCTGCGCACGCCCCGCGTGTAGGGGTAGCTGCCGGGATCGGGGCGGTCGGCGGCATCGGCGCGCGAGTAGAACGGACACACGGGGATGCCGGAGTCGGTGCGCCGCTGCTCGTCTGCCGCCATCGCGTGATGTTAGACATGCGAGAGCCCCGGCTGCCGCGTCCTCCGCCTTCATCGACTCGAGTGTCCGGCGAACCGGTGCCCCCGAGTCTCCAGCGGAGCCGCATCTACGTCCGGGGCTCTGTGCGCGAGAAGCTACCAGCAGCCGCAGCGGTGTCGAGGGACGGACGCCGAAAAACTCCGCAAGATGCGTGAAATAGCCGACAAGTACGCTGTGGGCATGAGGATCACGGTGAGGCTGTTCGCAGCGCTGCGCGAGCGCGCGGGCGAGGGTGTGCGCGAGATCGAGCTTCGCGGCGGCGCCTGCATCGGCGACGTGTGGCCGGAGCTGGCCCTCGGCGACGAGCCGCCCGGCATCGCATACGCGCGAAACCGCGAGTACGCCGACCGCGACCAGCCGCTGCAGGACGGCGATGAGGTGGCGGTGATCCCACCGGTGTCGGGCGGCGGTTTCCGCGTCCAGCCGGAGCCGCTCGACCTGGCCGCAATCGTGGCCGAGGTGGGCGACCCGGGAGACGGCGCCATCGCGACCTTCATCGGCACCACCCGCGACCACAGCCGCGGCCGTGTGGTCACGCACCTCGAGTACGACGCCTATCCGGAGATGGCGGAGGCCGAGATGGCCAGGATCGCGACCGGCTTGATTGAGCGCCATGGCGTCACGCGGGTGGCGATGGCCCACCGCACCGGCCATGTTCCGATCGGCGAGGCCAGCGTGATCATCGCGGTGTCGGCGCCACACCGCGGCGCGGCCCTGGAGGCCTGCCGCGAAGCCATCGACACGCTCAAGCAGACGGTGCCGGTGTGGAAGAAAGAGGTGTTCGAAGGCGGCGAGGAGTGGATCGGGCGGGAGGGCAGCGGATGAGCTGGGACTCCGAGCACTTCGATCCGCTGCCGCCATCGTCGGTCGAGCCGCCGCCCCAGCAGCAGAAGCACTGGCTGAAGCGCCTGCTGGCGCCGTTCACGGGGATGGCGCTGCTGATCTGGAAGGTCGCCGGCCCGCTGCTGTTCGCGGTCAAGAACGTCAAGCTGTTCGCCTTCAGCGCCACGTTCCTGGTCTCGCTGGCGGCCTACACCAGCATCTGGGGCTGGCGCTTCGCGCTCGGCTTCATGCTGCTTCTGATGGTGCACGAGATGGGCCACGTGATCCAGCTGCGGCGCGAGGGCGTGCCCGCGTCGGCGCCGATGTTCATCCCCTTCCTGGGCGCGTTCGTGGGCATGAAGGAGATGCCGAAGAACGCCTGGGCCGAGGCCAAGGTGGGCCTGGCCGGCCCGGTGCTGGGCGCGATCGGGGCTGCGATCTGCCTGGGGGTGGCGATCGAGACCAACAGCGACTTGCTGCGGGCGGTCGCCTACACCGCCTTCTTCCTGAACCTGTTCAACCTGATCCCGGTGGTGCCGCTGGACGGGGGCCGGGCCGCCGCGGCGTTCCACCCGGCGTTCTGGTTCATCGGCGTGTTCGTGATCGCGCTGCTGTTCTTCTGGCACCGAAACCCGCTGATCCTCGTGATCGCCGTGCTGGGCTGCTACGAGCTGTTCCACCGCTGGGGCCGCCGCAACGACCCGCAGGCCCGGGCCTACTACGCGACCACATGGCCGCAGCGGATCACGATCGGCGTCGTCTATATCGGGCTGATCGGGCTGCTGGTGCTGGGCATGCAGGCCAGCTACCTGCACCGCGGGTTCTGACCGCTCGCTACCAGCCGTCGGCCAGCACGCGGTCGAGCGTGTCGGCGAACATGTCGGCGTCCTCGAGCTCGATGCAGAGCGGCGGCTTGATCTTGAGCACGTTCTCGTGGTCGCCGGTCGGCTGCACGATCACGCCCAGCTCGCGCATGCGCTCGCATAGCGCATAGGCCTCGGCGGACGCCGGCGTGGCCGCATCGCGGTCGCGTACCAGCTCTGCGCCCAGGTACAGCCCGCTGCCGTGCACCGCCCCGATCAGTGGGTGGCGCTCCGCCAGCTCCAGCAGGCGCCCGCGTAGGTGCGATCCGACCCGGGCCGCGTTCTCCTGCAGGCCCTCGTCGCGGATCGCGTCCAAGACGGCAATGCCGATCTCACACGAAAGCGGCGAGCCGCCGACTGAGCTGAAGAACCCGGCGTTGCGGTGGAAGGCCGCGGCGATCGGCTCGGTGGTGATCACGGCGCCGACCGGATGGCCGTTGCCCGTCGCCTTCGCGATGGTGACGATGTCGGGCACGACGCCTTGCTGCTGGAACGCCCAGAACCACTCGCCCAGGCGGCCGTAGCCGACCTGCACCTCGTCGGCAATGCAGACGCCGCCGGCGTCGCGGACATGCCGGAAGGCGTGCTCGAGGTAGCCGGGCGGGGCCAGGACGCCGCCCGCGTTGCCAAGCACCGGCTCGCAGATGAATGCTGCCGCCCCCTCGGCGGCATCGCGCACCGGCTCGGCGTAGCGGGCGCCGGCCTGGGGATCGCCGAGCCCGTACGCGCCGCGGTACGTGTTGGCCTGGGGGACGATGCGCAGGCCCGGCGGAGGGCTGAGCGCCGCCGCCGGGTTGTCGAACAGCGAGGTGCCGACGTCGTAGGTCGCGGTTGTCCAGCCGTGGTAGGCGCCGGCGACCGCGATCACGTCGTGGCGACCGGTGTAGGTTCGGGCCAGGCGCAGGGCCAGGTCGTTGGCCTCGCTACCGGTGCTGACCAGGAACACCCGGTGGAGCGGATCGGGCACCAGCTCCGCCAGCCGCGCGGCGAACCGTGCCATGCCGTCGTAGAGGAAGCGCGAGTTCGTGTTCAGCAGCCGCAGGGCGCGCTGGGCGGCCGCGGCCACCGCCGGGTGGCTGTGACCCAGCACCGCCACGTTGTTGACCATGTCCAGGTACGGGCGGCCCTCCTCGTCGTAGAGGCGGTGACGCCACCCGCGTACCATCCGCGGCGGGTGCCGGTAGTACAGGAGCTGCGCGCTGGCAACGGCGCCGGCGCGCATGTCGAAGACGGCGTCACGGGTGGGAGCCGGGGCCGACGCGTCGATCCCCGCCAACGCCGAGGGATCGGGGCAGAGGCTCATCCAGGCGTCTCGCTGCGAGGGCTGCGCCCAGCCCGGAGGCGGGTCGGCATCGCACAGCGCCAGCTGGATGTGCAGATGCGGCAGCGGCCGGTTCGAGGTCTCGGCGATCGTGCCGAGCAGGTCACCCGCCCCCGCGGTCAGGGGCTCTTCCGGTGTGATCCCCTCCAGCACGATCCGGTAGCTGCCATGGCCGGGCAGGTCGGATTCGAGCGTGACGCGGTCGTCTCCACTCGAGACAACGCGCGCATCCAGCGGGCAGCGCACAGGCTCACCGGCTCCGGCGAACAGGTCGACGCCCAGGTGGACCGTGGACGGCTCGACGGCCGCAGGTCGCCCGGAGCGGTGAAGCCGCGCCTCGCCGTAGCGCCCGACCGCCAGCTGGCCGGCATCGACAGCGGCTGCCTCCGCGACGCCGGCGGCGTTCTCCCACTCACCATGGGCGTATTCGGTAGAGGCAACGGTCAGGTCGACGAGCCTCAGCACCCGACCCTTCGGGTCGACCGGCGGCACCAGCGACAGGCCGGCGAGGTGGGCGCTGAGAGCGGCCGCAGCCGGGTGCGGATCCAGGCCGCACGCGGCGCGGCAGGCGGCCTCGGCCAGGTCGGAGTCGACGGCCGCGACGGCGGCCAGCGAGCCCCAGTCGATCTCGATCAGGTCGTTCGCATAGCGGTTGCCGGGCTCGGCCATGGCCTGTTGCCAGGTGGAGACGGCGCCGCCCGCGGCGCGTCCCAGCACCAGCGGGAACACCGCCGCCAGCTCCGGCTCTGTCAGCGGCAGGCGCGTGTGAAACCCGGAGACGACGTCGACGATCACAGCCAGCGCGTCGTCCGGGTCGTGCCATGTCAGCGAGGCGGCCGCGACCGCGGCCTCGGCCACCAGGTAGCTGCGGGTCATGTCACCGAAGTCGATCAGGCCGCACGGCATCAGCCGGCCGTCGCCGTCGCGGCGGCCGACCACGTTGAAATCGGTCACGTCGCCGTGGATCACCTGCACGCGCAGATCCGGGGCGAGGCGCTCCAGGGCGCGGTCGTGCACGCGCATCGAGCGCTCGACCAGCTCGCGGCGGGCGGGGTCGTCGACGTGGCGGATGAGCCCGTCGACGACCGCCCGGGCGTGTTTCAGGTCCCACTGCAGCACACGGTCGGCGGCGGGATGATCGAAGCCCTGAAGCGCCAGGGCCGCCTCGGCGGCGATCCCGCCGAGATCGGTGCGAGCCTTGGCGTCGAGGTGCCGGACCTCGGTCATCGGCTCGCCGTCCACCCAGCTGATCATGCGCACGTCGTAGGTCTCGCCGTCGCTGTCGACCGGCGCGATCTCGCCGCCCTGGATCGACGGGATCGGCACCGGCGTTGCGAACGGCAGGCCGGCCGCCGCGATGTGGTGCATCGCAGCGTTCTGCATCTCCAGCGAGTCGTGCCCGAAGTGCGGGTTCGCGATCTTCAGCACCGCACGGCTGCCGTCGGCACCGGTGATCAGGAAGTTGCGGTCCTGGTGGCTGCCGAGCTCGGTGGCCGCGCCACGGCGGCCGAACAGCTCCTCCGCCAGCCGTCGCCCGTCGGCCTCGTCGAACGGCGGCGAGGCGATCTGGTAGCCCTCGAACAGCCCGCTCACTTCGCCGCCCTGTGGAAGCCCCAGTTCAGCATCCGCGACGCGGCGGCGAACTCGCTGCCGCGCACGCCCAGCTCCACGGCGATCAGGGTGTGGCCGCCGCGCGTGGCTGAGGCGGCCAGGCAGTTCCCGGCCAGGGCCGTCTGGCCGGTCTTGATGCCGCCGGCACCGGGATACGACCACAGCAGCTCGTTGCGGTTCACGTACGTCGCGCCCGAGGCGGGGCGGTAGAACTTGGCGGACACGAGGCGCCGCAGCGGGCCCACGGCCAGCACCTGCCGTGAGAGGTCGGCCACGTCCCAGGCCGAACTGTGGTTGCCGGCGTCGACGATCCCGCTCGGGTTCGAGTAGTGCGTGTCGGACAGCTTCAGCTTCCGCGCCTCGTGGTTCATCTGGAGGACGAACGCCCTCACCGAGCCGGCCGCGTGCACCGCCAGTGCATCGGCGGCGTCGTTGGCCGAGGCGATCAGCATGGCGGCAAGCATGTCATGCACGCTGACCTTGCTGCCCGCGTGCAGGCCGATCGTGTAGCCGGTCTCGCCGGTCATCGCCGGGGTCACCACGAAGTGCCGGTTGATGCCGCCGCGCTCGGACAGAAGGGCGGTCATCAGCTTCGTGAGGCTTGCGATCGGCCGGTGCGCGTGGCTGCGGTGACTCCACAGCACGCGGCCAGAGCCGGCGTCGACGACGATGCCCGCGGCCACGTGCACGCCGGGAAGCGCGCGCGTCGAGGCTCCGGCCGCCCGGAGCGGCGACGTCACGGCGCCGGTGCCGTTCCCAGGCGTCTGTGGGACCACGCCGGTGAGCGCGCTGGGAGGGATCACCCCGGCCGACCGGTCGGTCAGCGGCAGCACCCGCCAGACGACGACGGCGGCGGCGGCAACGAGGACGACGAGGGCGATCACGAGCACCGCGCGCAGCGGCGACACCGCGGGCAGGCGGCGTCGCCGGCGGGGACCGGCCTGCATCGAGTAGAGCGGGGGACGCCTCGTCGCCACGGACACACCCTACAATCGAGGGCATGACGGCCAACCCGCTCCGCGACCTGCCCTCGGTGGACGCCCTCCTGCGCACGGGCGCGGGCAACGCGCTGGTCGAGGAGCACGGACGGCAGGCGGTGGTGGAGACGCTGCGTGCGGTGCTGGGGCAAGCGCGCGAGGCGGGAGAGGTTCCCGCTCACGAGGGTCTGCTGGAGACGGCGGCGAAGCGGCTGGGACGGCCGCCCAGCCTGCGTCCGGTGCTGAACGCGACCGGCGTGATCATCCACACCAACCTGGGCCGCGCGCCGCTGGCACAGGTCGCCATCGAACGGGTGAGCGAGGTGGCGGCGGGCTATTCGACGCTCGAATACGACCTGGCGGCGGGGCGTCGCGGCTCGCGGCACGATCACCTCTCGGGTCTGCTTGCGACCCTGACCGGCGCGGAGGCTGGGCTGGCTGTGAACAACAACGCGGCGGCCGTGCTGCTGTGCCTCGCGGCGACGGCCGGAGGCGGCGAGGTGCTGATCAGCCGCGGGCAGCTGATCGAGATCGGCGACGGGTTCCGGATCCCTGACATCCTCGCGCAATCGGGTGCGCGGCTGGTGGAGGTGGGCACCACGAACCGCACCAGCATCGCGGACTATCGCACGGCGATGACGAGCGAGACGCGAGCGATCCTGAGGGTGCACCAGTCGAACTTCCGGATCGTCGGGTTCACCGCGCACCCCCGACTGGAGGAGCTGGCGGAGGTGGCCGGCGGCGACGTGGCACTGATCGACGACCTCGGCTCAGGGGCGCTGCTCGACCTCCCGGACCTGCTGGACGAGCCCACCGCGCGGGCCAGCATCGAGGCGGGCGCCGACCTGGTGTGCTTCTCCGGGGACAAGCTGCTGGGCGGGCCGCAGGCGGGAATCATCGTGGGCGCCGCCGAGGCCGTGGGCCGGGTGAAACGCCACCCGCTGGCGCGGGCGATGCGGATCGACAAGCTGTCGCTGGCGGCGCTGGAGGCGACGCTGGAGCTGTACCGAAATCCCGCGCAGGCGCTGGCCCAGGTACCGGTGCTGCGGTCGCTCGGGGAGCCGGCAGAGCGTGTGCGTGAACGGGCGGAGCGGCTCTGCCGGCGGCTGGGCGGGGAGCTGGCCGAGACGAAGGCGAAGGTGGGAGGCGGCGCGCTGCCGCTGCTGGAGCTGGACAGCTTCGCCTGTGCGCTGGAGGGCGGAGATGAGCTGGCGGCGCGGCTGCGAGAGGGCGACCCGCCGGTGATCGCGCGGGTGCAGGAGGGCCGGGTGCTGCTCGACTGCCGGACGCTGCGGGACGCGGACTGCGACCTGATCCGCTTGTGAACGACACGCCGCTGACCGTGGGCACGGCCGGCCACATCGACCACGGCAAGACGGCGTTGATCGCAGCGCTGACCGGGATCGACACCGACCGGCTGCCGCAGGAACGGGCGCGCGGCATCTCGATCGAGCTGGGGTACGCGCCGCTGCAGCTGCCGTCGGGACGCAGGCTGTCGGTTGTCGACGTGCCGGGCCACGAGCGGTTCGTGCGAACCATGGTGGCGGGGGCGACGGGGATCGACATGTACCTGCTGGTGGTGGCGTGCGACGACGGCGTGATGCCGCAGACGCGCGAGCATGCCGCGATTCTGAGCATGCTGGGGCTGCGGCTGGGAGTGGTGGCGCTGACCAAGCGCGACCTGGTGGATGACGAGACGGCTGCGCTGGCGCGGATGGGCGTGGAGGAGCTGATGCCGGACGCACCGGTCGTGGAGGTCTCGTCGCGGACCCGACAGGGCCTGCCGGAGCTGCTGGCCGAGCTCGACCGGGTGGCGGCGCTGGCGGATGGGCGCAAGCGCGAGGGTCCGGTGCGGCTGCCGATCGACCGCTCGTTCACGCTGCGCGGGATCGGGACGGTCGTGACGGGGACGCTGTGGTCGGGCGCGGTCCGCGCCGGCGACCGGCTGGCGATCATGCCGAGCGGGCGCGAGGTGCGAGTGCGGAGCGTGCAGGTGCACGACGCGCCGGTGGAGACGGCCGCGGCCGGGCAGCGCGTGGCGGTGGCGCTCGTGGGAGTCGACCGCGACCAGGTGGCGCGCGGGGACACGCTGGCCGAGCCGGGCAGCCTGACGGCGGGATACCGGCTGGAGTGCGAGGTGGAGGTGCTCGCGGACGCACCACATGCGCTGCGAGGAGGAGAGCGGGTGACGGTGCACCACGCGACCACCGAGACGCCGGCCCGGGTGGCGGTGCGCGATGGCGAGGCGATCGAGCCGGGGCGGTCCGGGCGTGTGCAGCTGCGGCTGCAGCGGCCGATCGCCGCGGTGGCCGGCGACCACGTCGTGATCCGGCTGACGGCCCCCCAGGCGACGGTGGCGGGCGGGGTGGTGATCGACCCGGCACCCTCACGCAGCGGCCGCGAACCCGAGCTGCCACAGCCGGCGGCCGCAGCCGTCACGCGTGTGCTGTCAGACGCCGGCGCAGACGAGCTGGAGCGGCGGCTGGCCGAGACGCCCTTTGCTCCGCCGCCGCTGCGGCCGGACGATCAGGGCGCCGCGGCGTACCTGGCCGACGCCGGCCGGATCGTGCGCGCCGGCAAGGAGCTGGCCTTCACGAGAGCAGCGTTCGACCAGGCCCAGGCGGCGGCGGTGGAGCTTGCGACCGAGCACGGCTCGGTCACCCTGGCACAGCTGCGGGACGGCCTCGGCTGCTCCCGCCGCTACGCGCAGGCGCTGCTCGAGGCGCTCGACTCGCACGGGGTGACGCGCCGCGTCGGAGACACACGGGTGCTCCGCCGAAGCCACCGGAACCCGACCGGCTGAGCGCGCGTGCAACACCCACGCCTGGCACCCGTGTTGCACGAATTCCGACAGTCAAATGGCTCCTCGGCTACGAATATCGTAGTTTTCGGCCTCCAAATTGACGGAATTCGTAGAATCCGGCGCAACGCGGGTGCCAGACGCCGGTGTTGCACGGAGCCCCCGCGGTGACGGCTCCGGAGTCCCGGCTGGGAGCGATCGTGCTCGCCGGCGGACGGTCGAGCCGGATGGGCACGCCCAAGGCGCTGCTGGATTGGCATGGCAGCACGCTGGTGCGGCGCGTCACCGGGATCCTGCAGCGCGTCGCCGATCCGGTCGTGGTCGTGCACGCCGTCGGACAGCAGCTGCCGCCCTTGCCGGGCGTCGAGCGTGCGGTCGACCGTGCATCCGATCGCGGGCCGCTGGAGGGCATCGCCGCCGGATTGCGGGCGGTGGCGGGCCCGCCACGGGCCGTGGTTGTCGCGGGCACCGACCTGCCGTTCCTACACCCCGACCTGGTGCTGGCGCTGGCCGCGGCGCGCGGCGAACACGACGTAGCGGTGCCGGTCGCGGACGGTCACGTGCACCACCTCTGCGCCGTCTACCGCTCTGACCTGCTGCCTGCCGTGGAGCAGCAGCTGGCCGACGGCCAGCTGCGCGTCGGGCTGCTCCTGGAACGGATCGACGTTCTGCGGTTGGAGGCATGCGCGCTTCCGCACCCCGAGTCGCTCCGGAACCTGAACACGGACGACGCATACCGGCAGGCCCTGGCCGAGCCGCAGCCGCGGGTCACGCTTCCGACCGGGCCGGCGCGGGCCGCCACGCTGGGCGAGGCCATCCGCCTCGCCCCGGCGCTGGCCGCCGAGCTGCCGCGCCGCACGCCTCGCCTGAACGGCGCCGCGATCGCGCCGGATCCGACCACGCCGCTGGTCGAGGGCGACGTGCTGGCCTAGACGGGGCGCCCGCGCAGCTCGTCCAGCAGGTGGCCGACCCGCCGCATCCGATCGCTGTCCCCTTCCAGGTCAGCGATCAGATATCGCAGCCACAGCCGCTGCGTGCGGTCGAGCTTTGGGATCCGTACCGTGATGCCGGCCATCGAAGGTCAGCAGTTCGGCAGCGGCGGTCGAACTCCTGCCCCGGTTCAGCGCTCCTGCAGGTCGAGTGAGACCGAGTTGATGCAGTAGCGCTTGCCCGTGCTGGCCGGCCCGTCGTCGAACACGTGCCCGAGGTGGCCGCCGCAGGCCGCGCAGCTGACCTCTGTCCGCGTCATGCCGTAGGTGGTGTCCACGTCGAGGTGCACGTTCGCGCGGTTCGCCGGCTCGCAGAAGCTTGGCCAGCCGGTGCCCGAGTCGAACTTGGCATCCGAGTCGAACAGCTCCGCGCCGCACGCGGCGCACCGGTACACGCCGTCCTGCTTGGCATCGACGTACGCGCCCGTGAACGGCCGCTCCGTACCCTTCTCCCGCATCACGTGGTACTGGTCGGACGTGAGCTGCTCACGCCACTCCTGCTCGCTCTTCCTGATCTCCGTGCTCATCGAATCATCCTCCTGGTTTTCGCCGTCAGGGATACAGACCCGGGTGCCGTCGATTCGCTACACCGCCGATGAGACCCTGATTGGAGCGCCGCCGTCAGCCGATCGGCTCGGCGCTGCCGCGTGACGGCATCCTCGCCGCGTCGGCGTCCGCGCCGTCCCGGTAGTGCCCCTCCCCGGGCCAGGGCGCCAGCATCAATAGCAGCCGCGCCGCTGCTCCCGCCGCCCTCACAGCGTGCCGTTCGCCGGGAGCGAACGTCAGCAGCGTGCCCGCCGCACACGTCGTCTCCTCGCCGCCCGCGCTGACCTGCACCTCGCCGGCCACAACCTCAACCACCGCCCGCTCGTGCACGCTGTGGTCCCCGAGCTGGTCGCCGTCGCTGAGGTCGATCACGACGGCCCGGCACTCCGGCGTCGAGAACAGCACCTTCGGCTCACGGCGACCCGATGCGTCGACCGAGGGGATATGCCACCGCTCCATCCCGCCACGATAGCGCGTATGGGGAACCACGAGGGGTTCACCCGATGCCCGCCGGGCCGCCGTCACGGCATGCTCGAGCAAGACACGCTGACCCTTCCAAGGAGCGATCATGTACGGACATCGAACGCGCGCGGCAATGGCATTCCCCGCGCTCTGCGCCGCGCTGGCGCTGGCCGGCTGCGGCAGCGGCGCCGCCGGAAGCGAACCACCGGCGACCGGCGCCAGGACGCACGCCACCACTCCCAGCACGCCGCCCCCGATCACGCCCGCCGAGCACGGCTGGCTGAAGGCTGTTCGGCACTACGACAAGCGGCTGGTCGCGTCGATCGGCAAGACCTCGGTCGTCACGAGCGGATCGCTTTCGCGTTCGCGCGACTTCGACGACTCGTGCAAGGCGGCGCTGCGCCGGGCCGGCTCGCCGGGGCGGTACCAGCCGGTGCAGCCGATGGTGCACAGAGCCTGCGCGATGCTGCACCAGGCCGCGACCCAGCTGCGTGCCGCACTGTCAGCCGGCCTGATCAGTGGAGCCATCATCGACGGGGACATCGTCGCTTTCACCAAGTCGCTGAACGGCGCGTACTCCAAGGAGGGAGCGGCCACCAACGTGCTCGCCCACGCGCTTGCAAAGGCCGACCGGATCACGAAGCGGTTCGGCCCGGCCACCTGATCGCAGGAATTCCCGCTGCCCGGCGAGGAGACCGCCGGGCAGCGGCGAACACTCCTCACATGGAAGCATCTCCGGCCAACTTCGAGGGCATGGACGTCGCCGTCCTCTCCCGCATCGTGATCCCGTTCATGATGGTCAGCCGCGAGGAGATCGGCGGGGTCCGCGGGCTCTCACGCGAGTTCTGCGAGGTGCCGTTCCCGCCGGGCGCGCGCGTGGTGCAGGCTGAGAAGACCGAGGGCGCCTGGGTCGTGTGGTACGTCGAGCGCGTCGACGCCATCTGAGCCAGCCGCTTCAGCCCGAGCTGTTGTCGTCGTCGTCTCCACCGTGGCGGTGGCCGCCGTGCTTGTGCGATCCGTCGTCATGGGACGAACCGTGCCGGCGGTGTGCGTGCCCGGGCGGGTGATGCCAGGCGTGATGCTGATGGTGTGACGGCGCGCGCCCGTGTCGCGGCGGGTGATGCCACGCGTGGTGAGGGTGATGCGACGGCGGCGAGTGCTCGTGCCGGGGCGGGTGGTGCCGCGCGTGATGGTGGTCGGAGTCCAGCCCGCCATGATCCTGATGTCGGCGCCCGGGCTGGTCGGAAGCGATGCAGCGGTGGTGGAAACGCCGGGCGTGCCGCTCGCAGAGGCGATGCCGGGCCGGCTGCGGCCGCTGCGCCGACGGGATGCCGCTGGAGCTGCCGCCGCGGCCGGCGCCGGAACCGCCGCCCCCCGCATTCCTCGAGCCTCCCTGCGACCCTCCCGTGCCACCATGCTTGCCGGTGGAGACGGCGACGGTGGTGCCGGCCGCGGGTGCGGACGGTGTAACGACGATGGCCTGGCCGCCCATCGGCGACACGGGCGTTGCCGTCACGCTCCCGTACTGCGGCGTGGGCGGCGGCGGCGCGGCGTTCACCTGGATGATCGCGTCGACCGCCCAGCCCGGGAACGAGAGCACACTGCCACCGCCGACCGCGCTCAGTGCGACGGCGGCGAGGGCGCCGTAGCTCGCGAGCACCGCGAGGCCGAGGACGGCAGACGCCCCCATGCCGCGCGACCGCGTGAGCACGGGCGAGCGTTCCTTTAACGGCTCCTGTGACACCTATTAAGACCCCTTCGTACGGCTGTAGAGTGACACAGCCACCGGTCGCAGACCTACCCCAAAAGGGTGATCCACGACCTGTATGATCGCCGGCAATGACCGAAAATGCGACATTCGACTACGTGGTCGTCGGCGGCGGAACGGCCGGGGCGATCGTGGCAGCGCGGCTCTCCGAGGATCCGGATGTGAGCGTCTGCCTGTTCGAGGCAGGACCCAGCGACGTCGGCTTCGACGATGTGCTGCAGCTGCGCCGCTGGCTGTCGCTGCTCGAGGGGCCGATCGACCTCGCCTACACCACGACGCTGCAGCCGCGTGGCAACGCCCACATCGTGCACTCGCGCGCGGCGGTGCTGGGCGGCTGCTCCTCGCACAACACCCAGATCTACTTCAAGCCGTTCCCAGGCGACTGGCAGGACTGGGTGGATCGCGGCGCCGAGGGCTGGGAGCCCGAGGTGATGGATCCCTACTACGACAAGCTCCTCACCAAGCACCAGATCGTGGCAGACAAGGATCGAAACCCGGTGCTGAAGGACTGGATCCCATCTGCCGCCGAGGCCGCCGGAGTGCAGGCGAATCCCGACTGGAACGCCGGCCCCTTCCGCGACGGCGTCGGATTTCTGGACGTGGGTTACGACCCACAGACCGGCGTGCGGTCGTCGTCAAGCGTCGCCTACCTGCACCCGATCATGGGCAAGCGGCCGAACCTGACGATCCGCACCGACACCTGGGTTCGACGGGTGAACCTGAGCGGTGGCCGAGCCGTCTCGGTATCAACGGACTCTGGAGACGCCGTTGCCACCAGGGAAATAGTCGTCTGCGGCGGCTCGATCGACACCCCGCGCCTGCTGCTCCTGTCGGGCATCGGCCGGGCCGACGACCTGCGCGCACTGGACATCGAGGTGCAGCACGACCTGCCCGGCGTCGGTGAGAACCTGATCGACCACCCCGAGTCGATCATCATCTGGGAGTTGTCCCGGCCGCTGCCGCCACAGGGCGTGATGGATGCGGACTGCGCGCTGTTCGTCAACCGCCTCGGCAACGACGACCGCCCAGACCTGATGTACCACACCTACCAGCTGCCCTTCACCTTCAACACGGAGCGGCTGGGCTACCCCGTGCCCGACGACGTGATCTGCATGACGCCGAACATCCCGCGGTCGCGATCGGTGGGACGCATGTGGCTGCTGTCGAAGCAGCCCGAAGTGAAGCCGGCGCTCGACTTTCAGTACTTCACCGACCCCGAGGGCTACGACGAGCAGACGATCGTGGACGGGCTGAAGATCGCGCGCGAGGTGGCGGCCACCGAGCCGTTCAAGAGCTGGGTCAAGCGCGAGGTGGCGCCGGGGCCGAGGATCACGAGCGACGCCGACCTGTCCACCTACGGGCGGGCCGTGCACCACACGGTCTACCACCCCAGCGGCACCTGCAGGATGGGCGCCGCGTCCGACGACATGGCGGTGGTCGATCCGCAGCTGCGCGTGCGGGGAGTGGAGGGGCTGAGCATCGCCGACGGGTCGATCTTCCCGACCATGCCGACGGTCAACCCGATGGTGGCCACGTTCATGATCGGCGAGCGCGCCGCGGATCTCGTGCGCGGGCGCAACGGCTAACTCCCGTCCTCCATCGCTACATCGCCTCGATCGCCTCGTCCGCCATCGCCGTGCCGCCCACCAGCCAGCGCCGGCTGGCCCAGCGCGCCATGCCCACGCCGAAGCGCACGCCGATGAAGGCTGCCAGCCCCAGCCAGAGAGCGGTCAGCCCCCAGCCGAAGTGGATCGTCGCCACCGACACCGGCAGGTAGGCGGCCAGCGCCGCGAGCACGGTCACGTTGCGCATGAACTTCAGGTCTCCGGCCCCCAGCAGCACGCCGTCGAGGGCGAACAGGACACCGTTGACGGGCATCATCAGCACCAGCACCGGCCACAGCTTCGCGGTCTGCTCGCGGACGGCGTCGTCATTCGTGAATACGGCCGGAATCACCGTATGCCCGGCCGCCAGGACCACCGCGAAGCCGAGGCCCAGCACCAGGCCGGCGACCAGCAGCCGGCGTGCCAGCGCGGACGCGACGCCGAGCGCGTCCGCTCCCAGCAGGCGGCCGATCAGCGCCTGGGCGGCGATCGCGGTCGAGTCGAGGAAGAGCGCGCAGAAGCCCCACAGCTGCGTGCCGATCTGCTGCGCCGCCAGCTGGGCGTTGCCCATGCGGGCAGCCGCGCCCGCCGCCACGGTGAAGGCGAGGAAGAACGCCAGCGTGCGCACGGACAGGTCGCGGGCGGCTCCCAGCTGGGCCACGATCCGCGACCAGGCCGGCCGCACGTCTGCGCCACGGCGCACGAGCAGCGCCAGGAACACGAGGCCCGAGCCGGTCTGGGCGACGACGTTGGCGATGGCGGATCCCTCGATCCCGAACCCGAAGCCGCGGATCAGCGTGAACGAAAGGGCGATCGAGAACAGGTTGGCGACGACCAGCACGTAGAGCGGTGTCTTCGTGTCCTGAAAGCCGCGCAGCCAGCCCTGGCCGGCGGCGGTGATCAGGACGAAGGGCGCCCCCAGCGCCGCGATGCGGATCCAGGTCAGGCCCTGCGCCGCCGCGGGCGTTGCGCCGCCCGCCACGAGGTGCACCGCCGGCGCCGCCAGCAGTTCGATCAGGACGATCAGGAGCATGCCGAGTGCCACCGCGAGCCAGGTGGCCTGAACGCCGGCATCGAGCGCATCACGGTGCAGGTCGGCTCCGTAGAGGCGGGCGGCGCGGGACGTGGTGCCGTATTCGAGGAACGTGGTGAAGCCGAACACCTCGGAGAGCAGCAGCCCCGCAACCGACAGCCCGGCCAGCGGGAGGGTGCCGAGATGGCCGACGATGGCGGTGTCGCCCAGCACGTACAGCGGCTCGGCGATCAGCGCCCCCAGCGCCGGAACGGCGATCGAGAGGATCTCCCGGTCGCGCGGCATCCTGGCGTGGTCGCTCACCGCCCGAGTGATAGCAGAGCGCCGGGACCGAGCAGTCGCGGCTAGGTCGCGCGCGCCAGTGGCTTGAACTTGATCCGGTGTGGCTGAGCGGCCGTGTCGCCCAGGCGTTTTCGCCTGTTGTCCTCGTACTCGTCGTACGCGCCCTCGAACCAGACCACCTGCGAGTCGCCCTCGAAGGCCAGGATGTGCGTGGCAACGCGATCCAGGAACCAGCGATCGTGTGAGATCACCACCGCGCAGCCGGCGAAGTCGAGCAGCGCGTCCTCGAGCGCGCGCAGCGTGTCGACGTCCAGGTCGTTGGTGGGCTCGTCCAGCAGCAGCAGGTTGCCGCCGCTTCGCAGCAGCTTTGCCAGGTGCAGCCGGTTGCGCTCGCCGCCCGAGAGGTCGCCGACCCGCTTCTGCTGGTCGGACCCCTTGAAGTTGAACGACGAGACGTACGCGCGCGACGCGATCTCGCGCCTGCCCAGCGAGATCCGGTCCTTGCCGTCGGAGATCTCCTGCCACACGCTGCGAGCCGGGTCGAGGTCGGCCCGGGCCTGGTCGACGTAGGCCACCTGGACGGAGTCGCCCAGCTCCAGCTTGCCGGCGTCCGGCTGCTCCTGGCCCACGATCATGCGAAACAGCGTGGTCTTGCCGGCGCCGTTGGGCCCGATCACCCCGACGATCCCACCAGGCGGCAGCGAGAAGCTCAGGTCCTCGATCAGCAGCCTGTCGCCGAAGCCCTTTCCAAGGTCGGTCGCCTCGACCACCTTGTCCCCGAGCCGCTCACCGGCCGGGATGTGGATCTCGACGCGGTCGAGCTGCACCCTGTCCTCTTCGGCCAGCAGCTGCTCGTAGGCGGCCAGGCGTGCCTTCGACTTGGCGTGCCGCGCGCGAGGCGCCATCCGCACCCACTCCAGCTCACGCTGCAGCGTGCGCCGGCGGGCCGAGGTCTGCTTCTCCTCCACCGCCAGCCGCGCCTGCTTCTGCTCCAGCCACGACGAGTAGTTGCCCTGGAACGGGATGCCCCGGCCGCGGTCGAGCTCGAGGATCCAGCCGGCCACGTTGTCCAGGAAGTAGCGATCGTGTGTGACCGCCAGCACCGTCCCGGAGAACCGTTCCAGGAACTGCTCGAGCCACGCCACCGACTCGGCGTCGAGGTGGTTCGTCGGCTCGTCCAGCAGGAGCAGGTCCGGGCTCGAGAGCAGCAGCCGGCACAGCGCCACCCGGCGGCGCTCACCGCCGGACAGCGTCGACACATCGGCGTCGGGCGGAGGACAGCGCAGAGCGTCCATGGCCACGTCCAGATCGCGCTCGAGGTCCCAGGCGCCCATCCGCTCGATCCGGTCCTGCACCTCGCCCTGCTGCTCCAGCAGGGCGGCCATCTCCTCGTCCGACATCGGCTCGGCGAAGCGCGACGACAGCTGGTTGAAGGTGTCCAGCAGGTCTCGCTTCTCGGCCACGCCGTCCTCGACGTTGCCGCGCACATCCTTGGCGGGATCGAGCTCGGGCTCCTGCGGGAGGAAGCCGACCGTCGCTCCGGGCGCCAGCTGGGCGGTGCCGTTCGAGGGCTCGTCCAGCCCGGCCATGATCCGAAGCAGGGTCGACTTGCCGGCGCCGTTCGGCCCCAGCACGCCGATCTTGGCGCCCGGCAGGAATGACAGCGAGATGTCCGCGAGCACCTGCTTATCGGGCCCGTGGAACTTGTTCACGCGATGCATCGCGTAGATGTAGGACGTGCTCACGGCGGCAGGATAGGCGCTGGCAGACGCCGACGCGACGGCGGCGCGGCTATCCGCGAGAGATGCGCCCGCGGTTGCGCCCACCCCAGAGCAGGCCCAGCACCCCGGCCGCGGCAAACCCGATCGCACCCGAAAGGATGCCCACGACGAGGCCGCCGCCCAGGTTGTGGACGCCGATCAGGCCTGGCCCTGCGATCAGGAACACCGGGATCAGCACCATCAGCCGGTCCCGCATCATCCCGGGCGGCCCCGATGCCCACCACCACACGCAGAACGCGGAGACGAGCACGGCCACTGCCACCTCCACCCGACCCGCGGTCAGCTCCGACAGGGAGCCGAACGCCGCGGCCGCGACCAGGCTGTACGTCCAGATCGCGATCAGGCTGCCGGTGGCGGTTACGACCAGGTCACGGCGAACCAGCTTCCGCAGCTGCTCGGGGTCCAAGGCCACTGCCTCCATTGTCACACAGGCTCCTTCGCACGACCGCGTGGACGGCCCGCCGCTGCGAGCCGCCCGCGCCGTCGATCAGCTCACGGCCCGCCGTGGATCGGGGGCTGCGTGACCTCGGCCAGCGCCTCGGCCGTGGAGACGCCCGCCTGGTGCTCGGGCAGGACGCCCATCTTGTCCTTCTGGTACCCGTAGTAGAGGATCAGGCCCGCGCCGACGGCCAGCACCACGCCCAGGATCGGCCCGTACTGCTGGTACCACTTGGTGCCGTAGAAGTAGTCGCGCGGCCAGGCCAGGTTGATCACCATCGCCGCGCCGTAGAGGATGGCGACGCCGTTCGTCACCATCGCCCAGCCTCCCAGCTTGAACAGGCCCTGGTTCGCCGTTGGCAGGTTGGACGGCCATCCCTCCATCCGCCGCTGGAAGAGCGGGATGGTCACGCCCAGGTAGGCCAGATACATGTAGATGATCCCAAGGCCCAGCACGATCGTGACGGCATAGGGGTTGGCGATGTTGAGCGCCAGGATCGCGATCGCAATGGCGCCCACCAGCACCGCCGGAATCACCGGCACGCGGCGGGTGCCCGACACCGACGCCAGCTTGTCACCCGCCGGCAGGTTGTTGTCGCGGGCCATGGCGAACAGGATCCGCACCGACATCGCATGGATGGCGAGGCAGCAGACGAAGATCGCCAGCGCGCAGTCCCACAGGAACACGTCGCCCCAGAAGGAGCCGAGCACGTCCTTGGTGATCAGCGCCAGACCTCCGGCGCCGAGTCCGGTCGGGAACAGCTTGTCGCTGACCGCCATGGTGCCGAACAGGATCAGCAGGAAGCCCATCGTGCCGGCGGTGGCCAGCGCCTGGATGATCGCCCGCGGAGCCCGTTTCCGCGGTTCATCTGTCTCCTCGGCCAGCGAACCGGCCGAGTCGAAGCCGTACATCACGTACAGCGGCATGATCGCACCGACCAGCAGCGCGCCCAGGTAGCCCCAGGCGTGGTCGACCGGGACGTTGGCCGTGTTCGCCGTGGTGGTGAGCACGTCGGACGGCGAGCGGTTGGCGTGGATCAGGAACAGGATCACCAGGCCGCTGGCGCCGATCAGCTCGGCGGCGACGCCGATGTTGTTAATCCTGGATAGCACGCTGATGCCCAGCACGTTGATGATCGTGGTCAGCGTGATCATGACGATGCCGAGCAGGATCGCGTTCTTTGCGAAGTCGGGGTTGTTGAACAACGGGAAGCTGGGATCCGGGCAGCTGGCGCTGGGGGAGCACTTGAAGACCTGGAACCGGGTCGAGATCTGCGGCAGGATCACCTGCCATGCGAGCGCGACCGCGGGAACGGTCACGATCTGCGCGCACAGGTACATCCAGCCGGTGTTCCAGGACCACGCCTTGCCGGCCACCTGCTTCGACCACTGGTAGACGGAGCCTGCGAGCGGATAGTGCGCGGCCAGCTCGGAGAACTGCAGGGCGACCATCATCTGCCCGAACAGGACGACCAGCCATGCCCAGATGAACGCCGGCCCCGCGAAGTAGAAGCCGAGGTACGACGTCTGGAACATGCCCGTCAGGATCGAGATGTAGCTGAAACCCGCGGCGAACGACGAGAAGCTCCCCAGCGTTCTGTGGAGCTCCTGCTTGTAACCGAATTCCGCGAGCTGCTCGGCATCCGAGCGCTGCTCCGAAGCCATGCGTACCCCTTTCTCAGATAACGCCCTGGTGGAAGATGACGGCGCATCTTCCATCTCGTGCCAGCGGATGTCAATGTGGCCGACCGGCTGGTGCAAATCGGAGTAGCAGCGGGGGCCGCGGCCGTGCTACGATCGGTGGTCGCGCCGAGGACATCCGGCGCGCCCGCGCCGCCGCCAATCACCACGCGTCCTGCTCGTCCGCCCTTCGGGGCGTCGCAACGAGCCCATCCGCGTAACCGATGAGGTATCCACCGTGTCCGCCGTTCCGGCTGTCCAAGTCCACAACCTGCGCAAGGAGTTCATCCGCCGCGACGGCGGCACGCGCAAACGCGGCCGCAGGCGCCGCGTCGCCGCCCTTCACGGGCTCAGCTTCACGATGCAGCGTGGCGAGTGCCTGGCCATCCTTGGCCAGAACGGGTCCGGCAAGTCGACCCTGGTGCGGCTGCTGTCAACGCTTCTCATCAACGATGGTGGCAGCGCCCACGTGTTCGGCATCGACGTGTTCGACAAGCCGCGAAGCGTCCAGCGACTGGTCAACCGGGTCTCGGTCGAGGCATCCTTCTTCAAGCGCATGTCGCCGATGGAGAACCTCAGCTACTCGGCCCGCTTCTACGGCATGGGACCGCGCGAGACGCGCGCCCGCATCCCCGAGATCCTGGCGCTGGTCGGGTTCCCGCCCGAGCGCGGTCACGAGCCGATGGAGGACCTGTCGCGCGGGATGCAGCAGAAGATCGCCCTGGCGCGAGCGCTGCTGACCGCGCCCGTGCTGCTGCTGCTGGACGAGCCGACGACCGGCCTCGACCCGCGCAGCAAGCTGGAGGTGCAGGACTTCATCCGTGAGATGCGCGAGCACCACGACTCCACGATCCTGCTGTGCACGCACGACATGGCCGAGGCCGAGGCGCTGGCCGACCGGATCGGCATCCTGCACCAGGGCGAGCTGCTCTGCCTCGAGAGCGCCGAGAAGATCCGGCAGCGCTACCACGCCGACACGCTCGAGCAGGCGTTCCTGAACGCGACCGGCCGCTCGTTCGAGGACGAGGACGAGGAGAGCCGAAGGGGGGTACCGGCATGATCCGCCCGGAGCAGGGTGGCGCGTTGCGGCGTGAGCTGATCGGCTTTGCCGGCATCGTCGAGCGCAACATGTACCTGATCAGGCGCTTCGCCTGGTGGGAGCTGGCCTGGTTCCTGTACACGGTCGCAAACACGCTCACGATCGTGTTCATCGCAAAGGGCATCGAGGCCGGCGGCGGCCACCTGGATGTGAACCGCACGACCATCGTGCTCCTGATCGGTGCCGTGATCTGGTCATACCTGGGCCTGATCTTCGAGATCGTTACCGAGACCGTGGCCTGGGAGCGATGGGAGGGAACCATCGAGTACACGTTCATGGCGCCGATCTCACGCGCGTCGCACCTGCTGGGCATGGGCGCCTTCGCCGTCATCTACGGCGTGCTGCGAACCGCGCTCCTGTTCGCGGTCGTGGCCGCGTCCCTGAGCGTCAGTTTCGGCAACGCCGATTTCGCCGCAGCCGGAGTGGTGCTGCTGATCAGCTCGGTGTCGTTCATCGGCATCGGCATGATGACGGCGGTGCTGCCGCTGATCTCGCCCGAGAAGGGCACCCAGCTGGGGTTCATCGCCCAGGGGCTGCTGCTGGTGGTATCGGGGGTCTACTACCCGGTCACCGTGCTGCCAGACTGGATGCAGTGGCTGTCGGTGATCTCGCCCGCGACCTACACGCTCGAGGGCTGTCGCAATGCGATCCTGGACGGCGCCAGCGTGTCGCAGATGTGGCCCGACATCTGGCCGCTGCTCGTGATCGGCGGCATCGCCGTGCCGCTGGGCCTGGCGGTATTCCGGCGCGGCGAGCGCTACGCAAAGCAACACGGCCGCCTCAAGCGATCTGGCTAGCATCCGCGGATGGGACGCGAGGCCCGCTGCGCGGTGCGCCACGACGGCCAGGAGGCGGAGGCCAGGGCGCTGCTCGAGACCGACGAGCTGATCGTGCGGTCACCGTTCCGGCTGACCATACCGCGGGCGGGGATCCGGTCGGCCACCGCCGCCGGCGAGGCGCTCGATGTGGTCTACGACGGCGGGGCGGTGACGCTGCGGCTGGGCGAGCGGGAGGCTGCGAAATGGGCGGCCGACATCGCGAACCCAAAGACGCTGGCCGACAAGCTGGGCGTGAAGGCCGGACAGCGGGTGCGGCTGGCGGGGACCGCCGATGCCGAGCTGGTGGGAGCCGGCCAGCTGGTCGCCGACGGCGAGGCGGACGTCGTGTTCCTGGCGGCAGAGACGCCGGCCGCGCTCCAGCAGCTGGCCTCGCTCCGCGACCAGATCGCCCGCGACGGCGCGATCTGGGTGATCCGGCCCAAGGGCCGCGACGACCTGACCGAAGGGATGGTGATCGCGGCCGGCCGCGACGCCGGCATGCATGACGTCAAGATCGCGCGCATCTCGGCCACGCACACCGGCATGAAGTTCGTGATCCCGGTCGAGCAGCGGTGACGCGAGCCGCGCTACCGCCTCAACGCTACGTCGCACTCGGCGGGAGCCCGCCGCTGTCGGGCCGGCTCCCCTTCAGTCAGATCGCGTCCGCGCGTTCATCCATCAGTGAAGGAAGTGCCGCCGCCCGGTGAAGACCATCGCGATGCCGGCCTCGTCGGCGGCCGCGATCACCTCGTCGTCGCGCTTCGATCCGCCCGGCTGGATGATCGCCCGCACGCCCGCTGCCACCGCCGTCCGCGGGCCGTCGTCGAACGGGAAGAAAGCATCCGACGCCAGCACCGCGCCCTGGTTGCGCCCGCCCGCCTTCTCCACCGCCATCCGCACCGCATCCACCCGGCTGACGTCCCCGCCGCCGATGCCGACCGTGGCCAGGTCGCGCGCGATCACGATCGCGTTGGAGCGCACGAACTTGCAGACCCGCCAGGCGAACTGCAGGTCGCCCCACTCCTGCTCGCTGGGCGCCGCCACCGACACCACCTGCATGGAATCCCTGTCCTCGTTTTCGGTGTCGCGATCCTGCATGAGCACGCCGCCCAGCACACGTCTGATATCGCGCTCGCCCGGGCTGGCCTTCCGCCGCTCACGGTCCTCGAGGATCCGCAGCGTCGGCTTCTGGCGCAGCGCCTCCACCGCCTCCGGCTCGTATGACGGCGCGAACAGCACGTGCACCACCTGGTCGGCCAGCCGCTCTCCCAGCTCGGCCGAGACCGCCCGGTTGACCGCGATCACGCCGCCGAACGCGGCCACGGTATCGGAGTCCAATGCCCGCTCGTATGCCTCCTCGATCGTTGCTCCGACCGCCACACCGCAGGGCGTCGCGTGCTTGATGATGGCGCAGGCGGGCAGCTGGAACGACGCGGCGATCGAGCGCGCGGCCTGCAGGTCGAGGAGGTTGTTGAACGTCAGCGGCGGCCCGCCCAGCTGTTCGATCATCGAAAGCAGATGGCGCCGGGCTCCCACCTCGACGTAATAGGCAGCGCGCTGATGCGGGTTCTCGCCGTACGGCAGGTCGGCCGCCTTCGCCAGGTCGAGCACGATCCGGTCGGCGAACGGCTCGGTCTCGCTGAACCATTCCGAGATGGCCGCGTCGTACCCGGCCGTGTGTGCGAAGGCCTCGGCGGCAAGCTCGCGACGGGTCTCATCGGACAGCTCGCCATCGCCGGTGCGCAGCTCGTCCAGCAGGAACCCGTAGCGCTCCGGGTCGGTGACGACCGCGACCGAATCGAAGTTCTTGGCCGCGGCGCGCACCATCGCCGGACCGCCGACATCGATGTTCGCGATCACCTCGGGCTCGGTCACCCCGCGGCGTCGCGCGACGTGCCGGAACGGGTACAGGTTGCAGACGACCAGGTCGATCGGCACGATGCCCTCGCGCTCGAGCGATTCCATGTCCTCCTCGTGGTTGCGGCGGGCCAGGATCGCAGCGTGGATGTGCGGGTGCAGCGTCTTCACCCGCCCTCCCAGCATCTCCGCGGATCCGGTCAGCTGCTCGACCGGGGTGACGGGCAGTCCCGCGTCGGTCAGGAAGGTCTCCGTGCCGGAGGTGGAGATCAGCTCCACCCCGAGCTCGTGCAGGCCGGCGGCGAAGCCCGCCAGGCCATTCTTGTCGCTCACCGAAATCAGGGCTCGTTGGATGCTCATGCCAGATGCTCGTCCTTCACGCGCACACGCCGGCCGACGACCTCGATCCCGCCGGCAGAGAACAGCCGCACAGCCCGAGGCAGCAATCGATGTTCGATCTCGTGCAGACGCTCGGTCACGTCCTCGGCGCGGTCATCATACGAGACCGCCATCGCCTCCTGCAGAACGATCGGCCCGCTGTCGGGGGCGACGTGCCCGTCGTCCACCAGGTGCACCGTCACACCGGTCACGCGCACGCCGTGCTCCACGGCGTCCGCAACCGCGTGTGCGCCCGGGAACGCGGGCAGCAGCGACGGGTGCACGTTCATGATGCGGCCGGAGAAGCGGTGCACGAACTCCCCGGAGAGGATCCGCATGTAGCCGGCCAGCACCACCAGCCCCACCTCGTGCCGATCGAGGAAGGCCGCAGCGTCCGCCTCGTCGGCCGTTACCAGCGACTCGATGCCGGCCCGCGCCGCCCGCTCCAGCCCCGCCGCCTGCGCCCGGTCCGAGACGACACACGCGACCTCGATGGCGGCGTCGTCGATCAGCGCCTGCAGGTTGCTGCCCGTCCCCGAGATGAGGACGCCGACCCTCACCGCAGGACGACTCCCTCGCCTTCGACAAGGCGGCCGGCCACCCAGGCCGAAACGCCCGACCGTTCCAGCGTCCGCAGCGCCAGCTCGGTCGACTCGTCAGCGACCACCACGGCGTATCCCAGGCCGAGGTTGAACACCCGGCGCATCTCGTCCTCGTCCACGCCCAGTGATGCCAGCCAGGTGAACACCCTCGGGCGTTCCCAGCTGGACAGGTCGATCTCGGCGCCGAGCCCGCCGGACAACGGCCGTCCCAGGTTGCCGGGGATGCCGCCGCCGGTGATGTGGGCCATCGCGTGCACGTCGAGGGTGGCGGTCAGCAGCCGTACAGCGCCGGCGTAGATGCGGGTCGGCTCCAGCAGCGCATCGGCCACGGACGCCCCGCCCAGCTCGGATGGGGTGTCGTCGAGCGAGACACCGGCCCGCTCCAGCAGCCGGCGCACCAGCGAGAACCCGTTCGAGTGCGGGCCGCTCGAGGCCAGGCCGATCACGGCATCTCCGGCTCTGGCGCGGGCGCCGCCGATCAGGTCGCGGCGCTCGCCGATCGCCACCGCGAACCCGGCCATGTCGAACTCGTCGGGCTCCATCATGTCGGGGTGCTCTGCGGTCTCGCCACCCAGCAGCGCGCAGCCGGCATCGCGGCATCCGGCGGCGATGCCCTCGACCAGCTCCGCGATCCGGTCGGGCTGGATCCGCCCGCACGTGATCACGTCCAGGAAGAACGCCGGCCGCGCCCCGGTGGTGATCACATCGTTCACGCTCATCGCCACCAGGTCGATGCCGAGCTCGTGCAGCCGCCCGGCCGCCGCGCCGAGCAGGATCTTGGTGCCGACGCCGTCGCAGCCGGCGGCGATCGCGGGGTCGCCGGCGCTGGGGGTATACAGGCCCGAGAAGCCACCGAGACTCCCGAGCACGTCCTTCGTGTGCGTCGAGGACACGGCGGCGGAGATGCGGCGCACCACCTCATCGGCGGCCTCGAGGCTGACCCCCGCGTCGCCGTAGGTGAGCGGCGCCTCGCCGCTCATCGAGCGGGCGCGGCCTCGGCCGCTGCCAGCTCCTCGAACCGCAGCTTGGCGTTGCGCATGTCGCCGGGGATCTCGGTCGGGTACTCGCCGGTCAGGCAGGCCCGGCAGAAGCGCTCGCTGGGCTGGGTGGTCGACTCCTGCAGCCCGTCCAGCGACAGGTACGCCAACGACGTCGCACCCAGCCGCTCCCGCACCTGCTCGATGGTGCGCCCGGACGCGAGCAGCTCGTTCTGGTCGGCCATGTCGATCCCGTAGAAGCAGGGCGAGATGATCGGCGGCGAGCTGACGCGCAGGTGCACCTCGGTGGCGCCCGCCTCGAACAGCATCTGCACCAGCTTGCGCGTCGTCGACCCGCGCACGATCGAGTCGTCCACGACCACCACGCGCTTACCGCGGAGCATCGAGGGCAGCACGTTGAACTTGAGCTTGACGCCGCGCTCACGCAGGCCCTGGTCGGGCTGGATGAAGGTGCGGCCGACGTAGCGGTTCTTGACCAGGCCCTCGCCGAACGGGATGCCGCTGGCCCGGGCGTACCCGATGGCGGCCGGCGTGCCGGAGTCGGGAACCGGTATCACGACGTCGGCCTCGACCGGCGCCTCCAGCGCCAGCTGCTCGCCCATACGGCCACGCACCTCGTGCAGCCCGTGGCCCTGCATCTCTGAGTCGGGCCGGGCGAAGTAGATGTACTCGAAGATGCACAACGATGCGGAGCGCGGCTCCACGGCCTGCCGGTAGCGGGGTCCATCGGCGTCGATCACCACCAGCTCGCCGGGGTTCAGCTCGCGCTCCACCCGGGCGCCGATGATGTCCAGCGCGCAGGTCTCGGACGCGAGCACGAACGCGTCGTCGAGGCGGCCGACGACCAGCGGGCGGATGCCGTCGGGATCGCGGAACCCGGCCACGGCGTCCTCCGTCAGCAGCACCGCCGCGAACGCGCCCTCGATCCGGCCCATGGTGTCCGCGATCGCGTCGTCCAGCCGCGGGGAGGGGTGCCGCGCGATCAGCGCTGCGATCACCTCCGTGTCGGAGGTGGACTGGAGCCGCACCCGGTTGCCACGCAGCTCGTCTCGCAGCTCGGTCGTGTTCGTGAGGTTGCCGTTGTGGCCGAGCGCGACGGTACGGCCGGGTGCGTGCTGCACGACCGGCTGCGCGTTGCGCCAGGCGGTCGAGCCGGTGGTCGAATAGCGGGCGTGGCCGATCGCCATCCGACCCTGCAGCGCAGACAGCTTGGGCTCGTCGAACACCTGGCTGACCAGGCCCATGTCCTTCATGGCAACCACCCGGCCGCCGTCGGACACGGCGATGCCGGCGCTCTCCTGGCCGCGGTGCTGGAGCGCGTAGAGCCCGAAGAAGGTCAGCCGCGCGACGTCACGGTCGGGCGCGCCGAGCGGGTCATAGATGCCGAACACGCCGCACATCAGCTGCTCGCCTCGACCGCGGCCGGCAGCGCCGCCTCGGAGATCCCGGCCGCCTCGGCCAGCGGCAGCGCCTGGCCCGACAGCACGATCGCATCGCCGCCGACACGTCCGATCCGCCGCAGCGGCAGCCCGCCGGCCAGCGCTGCCAGCGCCTCCTCGTCCTGCTCGCTGACGCTGATCACGGCACGACCGTCGCCCTCCGAGAAGGGCTGGTCGCAGTCGGCAACCACCCCGATGCCGCCGGCGATGGCAGACTCGGCCAGCGTCACCGCAAGCCCGCCGTCGGCGACGTCGTGTGCGCTTCGCAGCAGACGCCGCTCGGCCGCCTCGGCCAGGAACCGGTGCAGCCGCGCCTCGGCCGCCAGGTCGGGAGCAGGGATGCGTCCGGCCACCTCGCCCAGCACCAGCTTCTGGTACTCGGAGCCGTCGAGCGCGGCGGCGCCGTCGCCCGCCAGCAGCACCAGGTCGCCCTCGCTCCGGAAGCCGGCCTTGACGGCCAGCTCGGCGTCGGCCAGCACGCCCACGACGCCCACCACCGGCGTCGGGTAGATCGGCTGCCCAAAGTGCTCGTTGTAGAGTGAGACGTTGCCCGAGACCACCGGAAGGCCCAGTGCCTCGCAGGCCAGCGACATGCCCTCGATCGCCTCGGCCAGCTCGTAGCCGACCTCGGCCGTCTCGGGGTTGCCGAAGTTGAGGCAGTTGGTGACCGCGGCCGGCCGCGCGCCTGTACACGCGACGTTGCGCGCAGCCTCGCAGACCGCGGCGGCGCCGCCGCGGCGCGGGTCCAGCCAGGTGCGCCGGCCGTTGCCGTCCAGCGAGATCGCGATCGCCCGCCGTGACGGGGTCAGCCGCACCACGCCCGCATCGCCGCCGGGCCGCACCGCGGTGCCCGAGCCGACCAGCTGGTCGTACTGCTGGTAGATCCAGCGGCGGCTGCCCAGGTTCGGCGAGCCGAGCAGCGTCCGCAGCCCGCCCGCGATGTCGGTCACCGGCGCGAACTCGAGCGGCTGGTCGGTCAGGTGGGCGGGCCGGGTGCGCTCCACCTCGTACCGGGGCGCGCCGTCGACCAGCGTCTCGACGGGGATCTCGCCCACCGCCTGGCCGTCGTAGAGCGCGCGCAGGATCTGGCCGTCGGTGACCTCGCCGATCACCGTCGCGTCGATGTCCCAGCGGGTGCAGGCCTCGATCACCGCATCCAGCCGCGACGGCTCCACGATCGCGCACATCCGCTCCTGCGACTCGGAGATCATGATCTCGAACGGCTGCATGTCGTCTTCGCGCAGCGGCACCCGCGACAGGTCGACGTCCAGTCCGACGCCGCCCCCGGCCGCCATCTCCGACGTGGACGAGGCCAGCCCGGCCGCGCCCAGGTCCTGCAGCGACGCCAGCAGCCCGCGTTCGAGCAGCTCGAGCGTGCACTCGATCAGCTTCTTGCCCATGAACGGGTCGCCGATCTGAACGCTCGGCCGCTTATCGGCGGAGCCCTCGTCGAAGCCCTGCGAGGCCAGCACGCTGGCGCCGCCGATGCCGTCTCGGCCGGTCTTCGACCCGTACAGCACCAGCAGGTTGCCGACGCCCGTCGCGCCGGCCGACGTGAGGCGCGCCGCCGGCAGCAGCCCGACGCACATCGCGTTGACCAGGCAGTTGTGCTCGTAGGCGGGCTCGAAATAGACCTCGCCGCCCACGTTGGCGACGCCGACGCAGTTGCCGTAGTGGCCGACGCCCGCAACCACCTCGGCAAACAGATGTCGCTGGTGATCGGTTGACGGCTCGCCGAAGCGCAGCGAATCGAGGATCGCGATTGGGCGCGCGCCCATCGCAAAGATGTCGCGCAGGATGCCGCCGACGCCGGTGGCCGCTCCCTGGAACGGCTCGACGGCGGAGGGATGGTTGTGGCTCTCGACCTTGAGAGCGACGGCGAGGCCGTCGCCGACGTCGATCACGCCGGCGTTCTCACCCGGGCCCTGCAGCACGTGGCCGCCCTCGGTCGGGAAGCGGCCCAGCAGCGGCCTGGAGTGTTTGTAGCCGCAGTGCTCGCTCCAGAGCAGCGAATACACGGCCAGCTCGAAGTCGTTCGGATCGCGGCCCAGCAGCTCGCAGATACGCTCACGTTCGCCATCGGTGAGACCGAGGGCGCGATGGAGCGGCTGTGGCGTCACGGCGTTCACGAGCGCCACTGCATGGTACCGGAGCGGGTCGATGACACGCGACAGCGGCCACCGACCCGCCTGATCCGGGCCTAGCCCTTCTTGTGGCTGTGGCCGTGCCCACCGCCGTGGCGGTGGCCGCGGCCGTGCGTGGCGGGCTTGCCGCCGCCATGTCGGTGGCCCGACGACCCGCCCCGCGTGGGGGCGCCGTGGTGGCCGTGGCGGTTGCCGCGGCCCTTGCCGTGGTCGGCCTTGGCCCCGTGCTTGGGCGCGTGGCCGGCGTGGCCGCCGCCGGACTCCGTGGTCGGCTGGTCGCCGGGCTCCGAGCCGGGCTGGTCACCGGCCTCCGTGGTCGGGTCGTCCGACCAGCCCTTGTGCAGGCCGCAGTTGGCATGGCCCTGCTTGTTGAAGTGCACGCCGTTGTGCTGACAGGTCTGGTAGACCGTGTCTCGAACCGTTTCCCGAGGCAGCATCTGCGCCACCGCGGAGCCCGTGATCGCCAACCCGACCAGCACGGGCACGACCACGATCCAGCGAGAGATGGACATCAAGAGACCCCCAAAGACAGAGAGCGGACAGACATCTCATCGGCATCCAGAGGTGCCTTGGTGGTCACCCATCGTGGTGGTCGTCGCTGCCGCTTTTGGGGTCGCGCTGTGGCACGGCGGCTTCACCCGCGGCGGCCAGCTGGCGATCGCGGCGATCGCGGTCGCGGGCGTGGCCTGGTTCCGGCCGCGGCCGCATGTCTTCGATCTCGCGCTGGTCGGCGGGCTGGCAGCGGCCGCTCTGGCGAACCTGGCATCGCTGGCCTGGCATCGCGGGGACAGCTCGGCGGCGGCGGCGCTGGCCGCGGTGGCGCTTCCGCTGGTGGTGGTGCTGGGTGCCGCGGCACGCCCCGCGCTGGTGCGGTCGCTGCCGCTGATCGTGCTGTCGCTGGGGCTGGCGACCGCGGCGGCCGGGCTGGCCGGGCTGGCCCTGCGCAGCCCGCCGCTGGCCGAGCGGATCGCCGCCGTCTGGCGCGCGGGCGGCACCTTCGAGTACCCGCCGGCGCTGGGCCTGCTCTGCGTGTGCGCGCTGGCGTTCGCGCTTGCCCTCCACGCCGCCGAGCGGCTCGACCGCCTGACCACGCTTGTCGGCGGAGCGACCCTCATGACGGCGGCCGCGGCCACCTTCGACCGCGTCACCTGGCTGGAGACGGCGGCGGTGCTCGCCCTGTTCGCGGTCCGGGTGCCGCGTCTCAGGCGGGCGATCTGGCCGATCGTCGCGGCGGGGGCGGCCTGCGCGCTGCTGGCGCTGGCGGTCTCGCATCCGAGCCGTGCCGCCCTCGAGCGCCACCTCCGCCACGGCGCGCTCTCGACCCGCACCGACGTGTGGCACGCCGCCTGGGACGCGGCGTTGAAACGGCCTCTACTGGGGTACGGGCCCGGGCGGTTCCACCAGATCTACGCGGCCCCGCAGCCGGTCGTCGGGCTGACGGCAAACCACGTCGGCCTGGCCCACGACGCGGTGCTGGAGCAGGCGGTCGAGGCCGGGCTGATCGCGGCCGCGGGCACCGCGTTGGCACTGCTGGCGATGCTGGTCGCGGGAGTGCCTGCCCTGTGCTCGCGCGATCCCGGCCGGATCGCGTTCGGCGTGTCCGCGGCCGCGGTCGCGCTGTCCGGCCTCTACGACTTCACCTGGTCGTTCCCGCCCCTGGTGCTGCTGGGCGCGCTCGCTGCGCTGGCCGCACGGCCGGAGCGGAGGTGAGCGTCACCCCGGTCAGCGAGGTCTCGCGCCTGGAGCTGTTCTTCGACCTCGTCTTCGTGGTCACGATCACCCAGTTCACGACCGTGCTCGAGCACCGGCCCTCCGCCACCGGCGTCGTCCAGGCGTCGCTGATGCTCGCGATCGTGTGGTGGATGTACGGCGGCTATGCCTGGCTCACGAACCTGGTGCCACCCGACCGCACCGCCCGGCGGCTGGCGATGGTGGCAGGGATGATCAGCTACCTGGTGCTGGCGCTCGCGATCCCGCGGGCCTTCGAGGGCGACGGGCTGGCGTTCGGCCTCGCCTACCTGCTGGTCGTGATCGTCCACGGCGGGCTGTTCACGGTCTCGACGCAGGCGCGGCTGTCCACGATCTACCGCGGCTTCTTCCCGGTCAACGTGGCGTTCGCGCTGGTGATCGTGGCCGGTGGGGCGCGGGGCGGAGGCTGGCAGTACGCGCTGTGGGCGCTGACGGCGGCCGCGGCCTGGACGTCGCCGTACCTGATCGCCGACCAGAGCCGCCTGCTCGGTGCCAAGCACTTCGTGGAGCGCCATGCGCTCGTGGTGCTGGTGGCGATCGGCGAATCGGTGGTGGCGATCGCGATCGGCGCGAGCGCCCACAACATCGACGCCGGCACGATCAGCACGGTGGCGCTGGGGATGGCGATCAGCGCGGGTCTGTGGTGGGCGTACTTCGGCGACCACGACGACGAGCTGCGCGTGGCCGCCTTCATCCGCGCCGTCGCGGAGGGCCGCTACCTTGTGGGAGTGCGACCGTTCGGCGTGGTGTTCGCGGCGCTTCTGGGCGCGGTGGTGGCGGTGGCCGCCGGGCTGCATCACGCGATTGCGCATCCGGAGAGCTCGACCGACAGCGTGCGCGCGCTCTACCTGGGCGCGGGCGCAGCCCTGTTCCTGGTCGCCGACCAGATCTCGCGCGCCTACATGGGCATCGCAATCAGCCGCGGGCGGCTGGCCATCGCCGTCGCCTCCCTGGCCACGGTTGCGGCCGGGATATTCGTGTCGAACGTGGCGCAGGAGACGCTGCTGGCGGCCGTGTTGGCAGCCGGGTTCGCGCTCGAGGGCCGATCAGGCCGGCGCGCCGACGCCGGCCAGCTCGAGTAGCCCCTGCAGCAGCACGCGTCCGTCGGTTGAGCCGACCAGCTGCTCGACGGCGTGCTCGGGATGCGGCATCAGTGCGGCCACGTTGCCCTCGGTGTTGGTCACGCAGGCCACCGAGCCGACCGAGCCGTTGGGGTTCTCGCGGTAGCGCAGCAGCACCTGGCCGCGCGCCTCCACCTCGGCCACCTGCGCCGCGTCGGCGAACCAGCAGCCGTCGTGGTGCTTCATCGGGATCGTCAGCTCGTCGCCCTCGGCGCAGCCGGGCAGCCAGGGCGACTCACGCTCGACCGTGAGCGCCACGTCGTGGCACCGGAACTTGAGGCTGGAGTTCGGCCGCAGCACGCCCGGCACCAGGCCGGCCTCGGTCAGCACCTGGAAGCCGTTGCAGATGCCAAGCACCGGCCGGCCGGCCGCAACGTGGGCGCGAACGCCCTGCATCACCGGCGACAGCGCCGCCAGGGCGCCCGGCCGCAGGTAGTCACCGTAGCTGAACCCGCCCGGGATGATCACGGCGTCCACGCCGCCCAGGTCAGGGTCGGCGTGCCACAGCCGCACCGGCTCCGCGCCCATCAGCGCCACCGCATGCATCGCATCGCGGTCGTCGCAGGCCCCGGGATAGCTGACAACGCCCACCCTCATCCCGCCACCTCGACCTGATACTGCTCGATCAGCGGGTTCGACAGCACCTTGCCCGCGATCTCGTCCGCGATCCGGCGCGCGCCCTCGGCGTCGTCGACATCGACGTCGAGGTCGAAGACCTTGCCCGCGCGCACGTCGGCAGCCGGATACCCGAGGCCGGCCAGCGAGCGGCGAACCGCCTCGCCCTGTGGATCGAGGATGCCGTCGCGAGGACGGACGAGCACGGTCACTTTCATGGCGGCGGCACTCCGTTTCGTCGTAGGTAGTCGCTGAAGGGCTCTCCGGTGAGGCGCTCGTAGGCATCGACATAGCGCGCGCGGGTGCCCGCAACGATGTCGCCGGGCAGCTCCGGTGCGGGCGGCTGCTTGTCCCAGTCGAGACCCTCTAGCCAGTCGCGCAGGAACTGCTTGTCGAACGCGGCCTGAGCGCGGCCGGGCTCGTAGTCGTCGGCCGGCCAGAAGCGGGACGAGTCCGGCGTCAGCACCTCATCGCCCAGCGTCAGCTCTCCGGCGGCGTCGACGCCGAACTCGAACTTCGTGTCGGCGATGATCAGCCCCCGCTCCAGCGCGTGGACGGCGGCGTGCTGGTAGATGTCGATCGAGAGCCGCTCGACCCGGTCGAACAGGTCGTCGTCGCCCACCAGGCTGCGGGCGGCGGCCGCGTCGATGTTGATGTCATGGCCGCTCTCAGCCTTGGTGGCGGGCGTGAAGATCGGCCGCGGCAACCGGGCCGACTGGCGCAGCCCGGGCGGCAGCCGGTGCCCGCAGATCTGGCCGGTGGCCTGGTAGTCCTTCCAGCTCGACCCGGCCAGGTAGCCGCGCACCACGCACTCGATCGGCAGCATCCGCAGGCGCCGCACCAGCATCGAACGGCCGGCCAGATCCGGCTCGCCTGCCGCCTCGGCCGGGAAGTCCGAGCGGTCGATCGAGATCAGGTGGTTCGGCACCAGCTCGGCGGTGCGGTCGAACCAGAACTTCGAGAGGCCCGTCAGCACGCGGCCCTTATCGGGGATGGCGGTCGGCATGATCACGTCGAACGCGCTCATCCGGTCGGAGGTGACCATCAGCAGGGTGTCGCCGAAGCTGTAGATCTCGCGTACCTTGCCGGACGCCTCGTGCAGTCCCGCCAGCGCGTCAGACATGTTCCACGTCCAGCGCGTCGAGGGTGCGGTCGAAGATCGCGTCGACATGGCGCAGGAAGCTCTCCAGGTCGAACACCCGGTCGAGCGCGGCCGCGTCCACCAACGCCATCGCATCGGGATCGGCCTCCAGCAGCCCCCGGAACGACATCTCCTCGTCCCAGGCGCGGAGCGCGTTTCGCTGCACGATCTCGTAGGCCTCCTCGCGGGAGGCTCCCGCCTCGACCAGCGCCAGCAGCGCGCGGCCCGAGAACACCAGCCCGTGCGACGCCTCGAGGTTCCGCAGCATCCGCTCCGGATCGACGGACAGGCCCTCGGCCAGCCAGACGACACGGTCGAGCATGTAGTCGAGCGCGATCGTGGAGTCGGGCAGCACCACCCGCTCGGCGGAAGAGTGCGAGATGTCGCGCTCGTGCCAGAGCACCACGTTCTCAAGGCCGACAACGGCATTGCCACGCAGCACGCGGGCCAGCCCCGAGACGCGCTCGCACACGATCGGGTTCTGTTTGTGCGGCATCGCCGACGAGCCCTTCTGGCCGCTGGCGAACGGCTCGAACGCCTCGCGCACCTCCGTGCGCTGGAGGTGGCGGATCTCGGTCGCGAAGCGGTCGAGCGACGATCCGGCCTCGGCCAGGGCGGACAGCAGCCGGGCGTGACGGTCGCGCGGAATCACCTGGGTGGCCACCTCCTCGGCGTCGAGCTCCAGCCGGGCGAGCGCGAACGCCTCGACCCGCGGATCCGAGTTCGCGTAGGTGCCGACGGCGCCGGACAGCTTGCCGACGGTGACGTCCGCGAACGCCTCGGCCAGCCGCCGCTGCTGGCGCCGCAGCTCCGTGGCGAAGCCCAGCAGCACCAGGCCGAAGGTGGTGGGCTCGGCGTGCACGCCGTGGGTGCGGCCGATCATGGGCGTGTGGCGGAACTCGTCGGCGCGCACCAGCAGCGCCCGCTCGGCCGCGACCAGGCCCGCGACCAGCAGCTCGCCTGCGTCGCGCAGCTGCAGCGCCAGCGCCGTGTCGACGACATCCGACGACGTCAGCCCGTAATGGAACCAGCGCGCCTGCTCGCCCACCTGCTCGGCCACCGACTCGGTGAAGGCCAGAACGTCGTGGTGCGTGCGCCGCTCGATCTCGAGGATGCGCGGCACGTCCACGCGCGCCGACGCCCGCACGGCGGCGACGGCCTCGGCGGGAACGACTCCCGCCTCGACCCACGCCTCCATGGCTGCGATCTCGACGTCCAGCCACCGCTGGAACTTGCGCTCGTCCGACCAGACGGCGCCCATCGCGGGGCGGGTATAGCGCTTGATCAAGGCAATTCGGAGTCTACCAACCGGGCCGGAGCGCTACGGCAGCAGCACCGATCCGTCGTCGGCAAGCTGCCAGTGCGGGTTGTGCGCGATCTCCCAGGGATGGCCGTCGAGGTCGATGAAGACGCCGGAGTACCCGCCCCAGAATGTGGCCGCACCCGCCCGCGCGATGGTGGCGCCGGCCGCCCGCGCCTGCTCGATCACCTCGTCCACCTCCTCCGGCGAGCGCACGTTCTGGGCAGGTGTGCACCCGCCCCAGCCGCCGCCGTCGACGACGCCGCTGTCGGCCGCCAGCTCGTCCCGGCCCCACAGCGCCAGCACCGTCCCCGGGCACTGGAAGAACACGACACCCAGCTCGGGGTCGGTGTCGCTGTGCCAGCCCATCGCTTCGTAGAACCGCCGCGCACGCGCGAGGTCAGCGACGCCGAGCGTGATCAGGCTAACGCGTTGCTCCATCGTCCGGCTCCTCGTCTATTCGGTGGCCGTCCAGCGGCCGTGCGGCGGCACAGCTCCGCCCTGGGCCAGGATCTTGGCGGCGTAGATGGCCGCGTTGCGGGCGCCGTTGATGGCCATGCAGGCGACCGGTACGCCGTCCGGCATCTGCACGACCGACATCAGGGCGTCCATGCCACCCAGGTTGCCGCGCTCGATCGGCACGCCGATCACCGGTAGCTCCGTGTAGCTGGCGATCACGCCGGGCAGCGCGGCAGCGCCGCCGGCGGCGGCGATCACCACGCGCACGCCGCGCAGCATGGCGGTGGATGCGTACTCGGCCACCTCGCGCGGGTTGCGGTGCGCGGACAGCACCCGCACCTCGAACGTGATGGCGCGCTCCAGCAGCTCGTTGCAGGCGGCCTCGATCTGCTCCCGATCGGCCTCGCTGGGGATCACGATGCCGACCTGCGGCCCGTCCGCCTCGAGCTCATCCCAGACCGGATGCACCTCTGGCACCGGCGTGGGCGCGGGGCCCGCGGGCTGCTGCTCAGACACGGACCGGCTCCCCGACATCGGTGCGAAGCTGCATGCCCGCGAAGCTGATCATGCCGGCCGCCCGGTAGGCCACGTTGCGCGCCTCGGCCAGGTCGGCGCCCACGCCGGACACGTTCAGCACGCGGCCGCCAGAGACCACCAGCCGGCCCCCCTCGAGGGCCGTGCCCGCGTGGAACACCATCGCGCCGGGCAGGCTCGCGGCCTGCTCGACGCCGGTGATCTCGGCCCCCTGCTCGGGCGCATCGGGGTACCCACCCGCCGCCAGCACGACCGAGGCACACGCGTGGCTGGACACGTTCAGCGACGCGCGGTGCAGCGTCCCCTCGGCACAGCGGCGCAGCGCATCCAGCAGATCCCCGTCCAGCCGCGGCACCAGCGCCTGCGTCTCGGGGTCGCCCCAGCGCGCGTTGAACTCGAGCACGCTGGGGCCGTGGTCGGTCAGCATCAGGCCCGCGTACAGGCAGCCCCGGAACACGATGCCGCGACGGGCCAGCTCGGCGACCACGGGGCGGTGGACGGTGGCCACCAGCTCGTCCACGGTGGACGGATCCAGGCCCGGCACCGGCGAGATGCAGCCCATGCCGCCGGTGTTGGGGCCGCGGTCGCCGTCGAGCGCGCGCTTGTAGTCTCGGGCAGGCGCCAGCGGCAGCACGGTCTCGCCGTCGCATAGCGCCAGCACCGACACCTCCGCGCCCTCCAGCCGCTCCTCGATCAGCACCCGCTCGCCGGCGCCGCCGAAGCGGCGGTCGACCAGGCACGCCCGGACGGCGTCGTTGGCCTCGGCCACCGAGCTGCACACGAACACGCCCTTGCCCGCGGCCAGGCCGTCGGCCTTGATCACGACGTTGCCGTCGGCCTCGGCGATGGCAAGGTGCGCGGCCGCGGGTGTGTCGCAGATCGAGAAGCCGGCGGTGGGCACGCCGGCCGCGGCCATCACCTCCTTGGCGAACGCCTTGGAGCCCTCGATCAGGGCGGCCGCTGCGACCGGGCCGAAGCAGAGCACGCCGGCGTCGGCCAGCCGGTCGGCCAGGCCCGCAACGAGCGGCGCCTCCGGCCCGAC
>JBJMJD010000050.1:0-85990 GCA_045806525.1 Gaiellales bacterium
ATCGCCTGGCGCCGGTCGCGCCCCTCCAGGCCTGTCGCCTCGCCGGCGAACGCCCGGTCCGCGTACGCCCCCTGCTCGAAGGTGCGCCGCACCACCTCGTAGGCCACCCGCCGTGCATCGGGCCCGCTCACGTCGCGCGCACGGGTGGCTCGCGCAGCCCGCGCAGGAAGTCCGCCGCCGCCATCCGCCCCTTGCCGGCGGGCTGCAGCTCCAGGATCTGCAGGGCACCCTCGCCGCAGCCGACCACCAGCTCCGGGCCGACCTCCCCCGCAGCCGGCCCCTGCGCCAGTGGCCGCGCACGCCAGACCTGGCAGGGCCGCCCGTCAAGCGCCGTCCGCGCCCCGATGTGCGGCGACAGCGCCCGCACCTTGCGGTCGAGCTCGATCGCCGGCCGCGACCAGTCGAGCACCCGCTCCGCCGCCTCGATCTTGTGGGCGTAGGTGACCCCCTGCTCGTCCTGTGCCCGCGGCTCCGGCCGCTCCAGCAGCGCCCGCTCCAGCAGCGGCACGCCCAGCTCGAGCGCCGCCCGCCGCACCGCTCCCGCGTCATCAAGCTCGCCGATCGGTATCCGCTGCTCGGCGAGAACCGGGCCGGCGTCGAGCTCGGGCGCCACCTCGATCACGGCCACGGCCGTCTCGGCGTCGCCGGCCATGATCGCACGCTCCACCGGCGCCGCCCCGCGCCAGCGCGGCAGCGCCGAGGGGTGCAGGTTGACCAGCGGGTACGCGCCCAGCAGCGGCGCCCGCAGGATCTGCCCGAACGCCACCACCACCCCGGCCTCCGCGTCCGGCGGCCTCGCGCTGGCGTCCTGCGGCTGTGTCAGCGGCAGCCCCAGCTCACGCGCCGCCGCCGCCACCGGCGGCGGGGTCAGCGCGCGCCCACGCCCGCTGGGCCGGTCGGGCTGGCTGACCACCGCTGCCACCTGCACGGCGCCGCGCTCCACGAGCGCGCGCAGCACGTCTGCACCGAACTCCGACGTGCCGAAGTAGGCGACGTTCACCCGGCGCGCAGGCGCAGCTCCCGCAGCGCCTCGCGGCGTTCCTGATCCTCGGCGCGGTCGAAGATCAGGATGCCGTCCAGGTGGTCGATCTCGTGTTGGATCACCCGCGCCTCGAAGCCCTCGACGTCCATGTCGACCGCATCGCCGGACGCGTCGCGGCCCGCCACCCGCACCCGCAGGTGTCGTGCCACCGGCACCTGCAGCTCGCCCCCGAGCAGCGACAGGCAGCCCTCCGTGCCCACCTCCGTCTCGTCGGAGCGCTCAACCAGCTCCGGGTTGATCAGCACCTTCGGCTCGTCCTCGTCGCTCGCGCGATAGACCAGGATGCGGCGCAGGATCCCGAGCTGCGGCGCCGCCAGCCCCACGCCATGGGCGCGCTCCATCACATCCAGCATCCGCTCGGCCAGCTGCTGCACCTCCTCATCCACCTCCGCCACCGCCGTGGCGGCGTTGCGAAGCGACGGGTCGGGATACTGGCGCACCAGCCGCAGCGCGGCGACACGCCACGCCCGCCGCTCTTCGGGGGTCGGCCGGCCCTCGTCCTCCGCCTCGCCATCGACCGGCTGCTCCAGATGCTCTGCCTGCTGCTCAGACATCGTCCGCCGCCCTCACCGCCGCGTACCCGTCGCCGAGCGCCGCCAGGAACGCCCCGTGCACGCTGGCCGCCGGGATCTGCCGGCCCGCGAACTCGAGGTCGAGCGTCGCGCAGGCGTCGTGCACCACCGTGCAGCCGAACCCGAGATCGGCGGCCGCGCGCACCGTCGCGTCCACGCACATGCTGGTCATCATGCCCGCGATCACCAGGTCGGAGACGCCCGCACCCCGCAGCTTCTGCTCGAGGTCGGTCTCGCGGAAGCTGTTCGGGTAGGCCTTCTGGGTCACAGGCTCGCCCGCCGCCGGCCGAACCGACTCGTGGATCTCGACCCCGGGCGTCCCCGGCGCGAGGTACTCGGCGTCGTCGCCCTCCCACACGTGCTGCACGTGGAACACCGGCTCGCCCCGCTCGCGAAAGCCCTCCAGCACGGCTAACGCGCGCTCCGCGGCCTGCTCCGGGCCGACCAGCTCGCAGCGGCCGCCCGGGAAATACTCGTTCTGGATGTCGACGATCACCAGTGCCCGTGCCATGTCGGGAAGGTTAGTTGAAAGACTGGGGATCGACATCGACGACCGCCGTCGCGCTCGCTCGTCGCAGGTCGGCCGAGAGGTCTCGCAGCAGTCCCCGGAACACCGCCGCCGCCCGGCGCGGGTCGGCCGTCTTCACCAGCAGGTGGCTGCGCGAGCGGTCACGCAGCCGGAACAGGGGTGCCGGCCCCAGCAGCTGGTCGTCTCCCAGCGCAGGCGTCGCGGCGTCGGCCAGGGTGCCGGCGATGTCCTCAGCCACCTGCGGCTCGGGAGCCGTCACCAGCACCCGCAGCAGCCGCCGGAACGGCGGATAGCCCAGCTCGCCTCGCCGCTCCAGCTCGCCGTCCAGGAACTCCCCGACGGCGTGCCGGGCGGCCAGCTCGACCACCCGCGAGGCCGGTTCCCAGGCCTGGATCAGCACCCGTCCCTGCGGGTCGCCCGGCCGCCCGGGACGCCCCGCCAGCTGCGTCAGCAGGGCGAACGTGCGCTCCTCCGCCCGGAAGTCCGGCATGGCCATCCCGGTCTCGGCGTCCAGCACCGCAGCCAGCGTGACGCCGGGCACGTCATGCCCCTTCGCCACCAGCTGCGTGCCCACAAGCACCGCCCGGTCGGCGGTGCGGAACGCCGCCAGCGTGGCCTCCGGCTCGTCGCTGCGCGCCGCCACATCGGCGTCCAGCCGCAACACGGTCAGCCCCGGGAACAGGTCGCCCAGTTCCTCCTCCACCGCCCGCGTGCCGGAGCCGATCCGGGTGATGTCGACCGAGCCGCAGACAGGGCACGCGCGCGGCGGGCGCTCGCTGTGACCGCAATGGTGGCAGACCAGGCGGGCGCCGCCGTGCAGCGACAGCGAGACATCGCAGCGCGGGCAGCGCCAGCCGTGCCCGCACGACCGGCAGTGGATGGCGGCCGCAGAGCCACGGCGGTTCTGGAGCAGGATCGCGCGGCCGCCCGCGTCCTCGATCCGGCCCAGCGCGTCGCGCAGCGGCCGCGTCAGCGGGTAGCCGCCGTCGTGTCGCAGGTCGACCACCTCCACCGCCGGCAGCGGCCCGCCCACGCGCCCGGGCAGCGCGATTCGCCGCGGGATGCCGTGCCAGGACTCCGGCCGCGGCGTGGCGCTGCCGAACACGACCAGGGCGCCCTCCAGCCGGGCCCGTTTCGCGGCCACGCGGCGGGCGTCGTACCGGGGATCGCTCTCGTGCTTGTAGGAGGCGTCGTGCTCCTCGTCCACCACGATCATGCCCAGCCGCGGCAGCGCGGCGAACACCGCCGAGCGGGCGCCGACCACCACCCGCGCCTGGCCGTCAGCGATGCGCCGGTGCTCGGCGCCGCGCCGGGCCGGCGTGAGCGCGCTGTGCAGCACCGCCACGGTGTCGCCGAACCGGGCCTGGAAACGGGCGGCCGTCTGCGGCGTCAGCGCGATCTCCGGCACCAGCACGATCGCGCCTCGCCCGTCTGCCAGCTCCCGCTCGATCGCCCGCAGGTACACCTCGGTCTTACCGGATCCGGTGACGCCGTGCAGCAGCACCTCGTGCGCGCCGTCCGTCCGCGCCCGTTCGATCGCGTCCACCGCACCCTGCTGGGCCTCGGTCAGCGTCACCGGCCTGTCCTCGGAGACCGTCTCTGCGACCGGCTTCAGCCGCCGCTTCGGTGGCGGCGGCGGCACCACCAGCGCCACCGCGCGGGCCAGCGTCGAGGCCGTGCCCTCGGCGATCCAGACCGCCAGGTCGAGCAGGGGCTCCGGCAGCCGGCCGGTCACCTCGAGCACCTGCTTCAGCTCACCGCCGTCCACGTCCGGCTCACGTGCGACCGACTCCACGACACCATCCACCTCGCGCGAGCCGAGCGGCACCCGCACAAGCGAGCCGCGCACGACGTCGGCGGCGAGCTGTTCAGGCACCGCATAGTCGAACGGCCGGTCGACCGCGCGGGCGGTGACCAACGGTTGGATGCGGGCGATCAGACCGAGGCGGGCTCTTCGAGCCCGCAGGCCTCGCGCAGGGCCGCGACGCGGTCGGCCCGCTCCCACGTGAAGGCCGGCAGCTCGCGGCCGAAGTGCCCGTAGGTAGCGGTATCGCGGTAGATCGGGCGCAGCAGGTCGAGGTCGCGGATGATGGACGCCGGACGTAGGTCGAACACCTCGCCCACCGCCCGCTCGATCGAGGCCCGGTCGACATGCTCCGTGCCGTAGGTCTCCACCATCACCGACACCGGATGCGCGACGCCGATCGCGTAGGCCACCTGCACCTCTGCCCGCGCCGCCAGCCCGGCCGACACGATGTTCTTGGCCACCCAGCGCATCGCGTAGGCGCCGGAGCGGTCGACCTTTGAGGGGTCCTTGCCCGAGAACGCGCCGCCGCCATGACGGGCGGCGCCGCCGTAGGTGTCGACGATGATCTTGCGGCCGGTCAGGCCGGTATCGCCCATCGGGCCGCCGGTCACGAAGCGCCCGGTTGGGTTGACCAGCACGAAGCCCGGCTCCGACAGCCGCTCGTGGGGGCACAGCTGCGCCGGGATCACCGGCATCAGCACGTGCTCGACCACGTCGGCGCGGATCCGCTGCTCGTCGTGCACGTCGGGATGGTGCTGGGTCGAGACCAGCACCCGCTCCACCGCCTCCGGCACCAGCCGGCCGTCCTGCTCGCTGTAGCGCACCGTCACCTGGGCCTTGCCGTCCGGCCGCAGGTAGGGCACCGTCTCCGCCTTGCGCGCGGCCGCCAGCCGGGCCGTGATGCGCTGCGCGAGCTGGATCGGCAGCGGCATCTTCTCGGGCGTCTCGTCGCAGGCGTAGCCGAACATCATGCCCTGGTCGCCCGCGCCCTGCGAGTCGATGTCGCCGTCGGCGCTGTCGTGCTGAAGCTCGTAGGAGGAGTCGACGCCGCGCCGGATGTCGGGCGACTGCTCGTCAAGCGCCACCACCACGCCGCAGGTCGCCGCGTCGAAGCCCAGGTCGGAGCTGGTGTACCCGATGTCGCCGACGATCCCGCGAACGATGCGGGGGATGTCGACGTAGGCGTCGGTGGTGATCTCGCCGGCCACCACCACCAGGCCGGTCGTGCAGAGCACCTCGCAGGCCACGCGTCCGTTGCGATCCTCGGCCAGCACCGCGTCCAGAACCCCGTCGGAGATCTGGTCGGCGACCTTGTCCGGGTGCCCCTCGGTCACCGACTCGGACGAGAACAGGAACTCGCTCACGGCCGGGACTCTACCAGTGGCCCCGGGCGCAACCCGACTGCCCTCACTCCTCCGCGGGCTCCCGCGCCATCAGGCCCGCAAGCGCCTCGAGCGCCGTCATCGTGCCGTCCGCGACGCTGCAGACAGCGTCGGTGATCGGCAGCTCGAGGCCGTTGTCACGGGCCAGGTCGCGGAGCGCCGGAGCGGTCGTCAGCCCCTCCACCACCTGCCCGATCTCCCGCTCGATCCAGTCCGACGGGACGCCCTTGGCAAGCAGCTCTCCGGCCCGCCGGTTTCGAGACAGCTGCGACGTGCAGGTGGCGACCAGATCGCCCATGCCGGCCATGCCCGAGTAGGTGCGCGGCTTGGCGCCGAACGCCTCGCCCATGCGCGCCATCTCGGCCATGCCTCGGGTGATGATCGCGGCCTTCGCGTTGTCGCCGAACCCGAGCCCGTCGGACACGCCCGCCGCCAGGCCCATCACGTTCTTGGCGGCCGCGCACAGCTCGACGCCGACCACGTCTGTCGAGGCGTAGACGCGCAGCCGCGAGGTGGACACGGCGGCCTGGAGACGGCGCGCCAGGTCGATGCTGTCGCTGGCCAGCACCGACGCCGTCGGGTAGTCGCGGGCCACCTCCTCGGCGTGGTTGGGGCCTGACAGGACGGCGATGCGGTCACGAGGCGCGACCGTTTCCAGCACCTCGCTCATGCGCCGATGGCTGGCCGGATCGAGCCCCTTGGTCAGCGACAGCAGGGCGGCGGCATCTCCCAACCGCGGCGCCAGCAGCTCCAGCGTCTCGGCAAACCCGCGGCTGGGCACGGCCATGGCGACCAGCTCGGCGGCCGACAGCTGGGCGTCCTCCAGCCATGCCGCGCCCAGCGTCGCGGGTAGCTCGACGTCGAACAGGTAGCGCGGGTTGCGGTGGTGCGTGGCGACTGCGTGAGCCTGCTCGCGGTCGCGGCAGACCAGCGTCGTCTCGTGCCCGGCCAGGGCGAGCAGCCGGGCGAACGCGGTGCCCCAGCTGCCGCCGCCGATCACCGCCGCCCTCACGTGCGGCTCTGGAAGTCGATGATCACGGGCACACCCTCGAGCCCGAGCCGGGCGCGGAGCTGGTTCTCGACGTAGTAGGCATAGTCGCGGGTGACCAGGCTGCGGTCGTTGACCACGATACGGAATCGCGGCGGCCGCGTGTCGTACTGGGTCGCGTACAACAGGTTCAGGCGCCGCCGGCCGCTGCGCGGCGGCTCGCGCTTGGCGGTGATCTCCTCCATCGCCCGGTTCAGCGCGCCGGTGCCGGTGCGCGAGGTGAAGCGGCCGAACAGCTCCTCCACGGCGTCGAGCAGCTTGTCCACGTTGCGGCCCGTCAGCGCAGAGGTGGTCAGGATCGCCGGCCGCTGGCGTAGCTTCACGAGCATCCGCTCGCGCACGTCCTCGATCTCGACGGTCGTGATGTCCCACTTCGAGAGCACCACGAGCGTGGCGCAGCCGGCCTTGCGGGCCTCGTCGGCAACAGCCAGGTCGCCCTCCACCAGGCCGTCGGAGGAGTCCACCAGCACCAGCGCGATGTCGGCACGGCCGACCGCCTGCAGCGCCCGCAGCTCGCTGTAGTACTCGATCCCCTGCCGGTGCTTGCGCTTGCGGCGCAGCCCGGCCGTGTCGATCAGCCGGAAGTGCCGCTGGTTGCGCACGAAGACGGTGTCGACGCTGTCGCGGGTGGTGCCCGCCACCTCCGACACGATCACGCGCGGCCGACCCAGGATCGCGTTCAGCAGCGAGGACTTGCCGACGTTGGGGCGACCGAGGATCGCCACCCGGATCTCGTCTGCGGTGTCCTCGTCGTGCTCGGCGCCGTCGATCCGCTCGAGCGCCTCCACGATCGCGTCCAGCAGGTCGCCTGTGCCGCGGCCGTGCAGCGCCGACACCGAGATCGGATCACCCAGCCCCAGCGCGTGCAGCTCCAGCCCGCCGGCCTCGTGGGACGGATCGTCCACCTTGTTGGCGACCACCAGCACGGGCCGTCGCGAGCGGCGCAGGATCTGCGCGATCTCCTCGTCACCGGCGGCCAGCCCGGCACGGGCGTCGATCACGAGCAGCACCAGATGCGCCTCCTGCACGGCGATCCGCGCCTGCTCGGCGACCTCGGACTGCATCGGCGACTGATCGCCCGGAACGACGCCGCCCGTGTCGATCAGGACGAACTCACGGCCGCGCCACTCGCACACCGACTCGGTGCGGTCCCGGGTCACGCCCGGCGTCTCGTGCACCACCGCCTGGCGGCTCGACGTCAGCCGGTTGATGAGGGTGGACTTTCCCGCGTTCGGGAAGCCGACCACCGCCACCCGGCCCGCCAGGCGGCGGTGCTGCGGCTGCTCCTCGACCTGCTCCTGCGGCTGCTCGCTCATCCGGTGCCCTCGTACAGGCTGCGGATCTCGGCCATCAGCCGGTCGGCGGTCTCGCGGTAGGCCTCGGCCGCCCGCCGGCCGTCTCGGGAGTAGCGGCGGGGCGGCCCGAAGGCGACCGCGATCCGCCGGCCCGGCCGCCAGCCGCGGCTGCGCAGCGCCACCGGTACCACGTCGGCCTGCTCGACCACGGCGATCCGTCCAGCGCCCGCCTTTGCCTCCTCGAAGCCCTCCTGGCGATGGCCCTGGATGAATACGCCCACCGTGCCTCCGCCCACGAGCGTCTCGTGGACCGTCCGCAGCGCCTCGCGGTCGGGCTGGCCGCGGTGCACGCCGAAGGTGCCGCCCATCCGCAGGAAGGCCCCGAACGGGCGCGGCCGGAACAGCTCCGACTTGGCCATGTAGCGGATCGCGCGCGGCTGCGCAGCGCCCAGCGCTGGGATGTCCCACAGCGACTGGTGGTTCGCGACGAACACCACCGGCCCGCTCAGCGGCACGTGCTCGGCGCCGGTCACGGACAGCCGCAGCAGGCCGCGGAAGGCCGGCTCGGCCAGCGGCCGCACCGTCCGCCAGAAGCGGTCGCCGGGCAGCGGCGTGGCCGGCTGCACCGGAAGCAGCACCACGATCCGCGCCACCACCTCCTCGACGCTCAGAACGCTGCTGTCGATCACCACGGCGTCCGGCGCCGGCGCCAGCTGCTCGGAGTCGAGCTGGTCGCGCTGGACGATCGACCGCTCCACCTCGTCGACCGGCATGTCCAGCTCCGCGGCGCGCCTGGCAGCGCGCACGCCGGCCGACGCCACCAGGTAGATCTTCAGCTCGGCGTCCGGGCAGACCACCGAGCCGGTGTCGCGCCCCTCGAGCACGGCGTCGACCGCCTGCGCACGCTGCCGCCCGCGCATCGCCGCCCGCACCTGCGGATGCCGTGAGACGGCGCTGACGTTCCGGGAGATGGCCTCGGCCCGCAGGTCGCTGCCGGGCGGAGGCGGCGTGTCGGCCAGCGCGGCCAGCGCCGCGCCGTCATCGAGGTCGGCGCCGGCCGCCAGCGCGGCCGCCGTCAGCTCCCGGTACATGGCGCCGGTGTCGACGTAGCGCAGGCCCAGCCGCTCGGCCAGCGCCCGGGCGATCGTGCTCTTCCCGGCGCCGGCCGGGCCGTCGATCGTGATCACCATCGGCCTATGCCACCACCGCGGCCAGCCGGTCGGCGAAGTCGGGGAAGCTGACGCCGAGCGCATCGGCGCCCTCGACGGTGACACCCTCCTGCGAGCAGACGCCGACGATCGCCGCCAGCATCGCGATCCGGTGGTCGCCGGCGGCGTCGACCCGCCCGCCCCGCAGCCGGTGGGGGACGCCCAGCACCTCGAAGCCGTCCGGCAGGGCCGTCACGTGGCCGCCGCAGGTGTTCAGCAGCTCGACCACCGTCGCGATCCGGTCGGACTCCTTGACCCGCAGCTCGCCCGCCCCCCGGATCGTGGTCGTTCCCCGGGCGAAGCTGGCCAGGAGCACCATCAGGGGCAGCTCGTCGATCAGCGTGGGGACGATCTCCGCCTCGATGTCGGTCGCCACCAGCTCGGCCGGCCGCACCTCGATATCGGCCACCGGCTCGCCGGCAGCCAGCCGGCGGCGGAACAGGCCCACCCTCGCACCCATCCGCTCCAGCACGGCCAGCATCCCGGTGCGGGTCGGGTTGATCGAGATGTCGCGCAGGGTCAGGCTGGAGCCCTGCAGGATGGTGGCGGCGGCGATGAACGGCGCCGCCGACGAGAAGTCACCGGGCACCGCGATCTCCGGGAGCACGAGCTCTCGCACGGGTGAGATGCCGACGTATCCGGGCCGGCGGTCGACCGGCACCCCGGCCCGCTGCAGCATCCGCTCCGTGTGGTCGCGGGTTGCGATCGCTTCCTCCACCACGGTCACACCGCGCTCGACGAACAGGCCCGCGAACAGCACCGCCGACTTCACCTGCGCCGAGGCCACGGGCGGGCGGTAGCTGATCGGTTCGACCGCGCCGGTCGCCCTCACCGTCACCGGCGGCAGCCCCTCGCTGGTCACGATGGTCACGCCCATCCGCTCCAGCGGGTCGGCGATCCGGCGCATCGGCCGGCGGCGGATGCTCTCGTCGCCATCCAGCGTGAAGGTGCCGCTCTGGCCGGCCAGGATGCCGGGCAGGATCCGCATCAGCGTGCCCGCATTGCGCACGTCGATCACGCCGTCAGGCGGCCGCAGCCCTCGCATGCCCACGCCGTCGATAACGAGCCCGTCGTCTCCGACCCGCTCGATCGGGACGCCCATCGCGCGGAACGCCTCGACCGTCGCGAGCGTGTCGGCGGAGGCGCCGAACCCGGTGACCGTCACCCGGTCGTCGCTGAGGGCGCCGACCATCACGGCGCGGTGGCTGATCGACTTGTCGCCGGGGACGCTCAGCTCACCGACCAGCGCGCCCGCCGGCGCCACCTGCAGCAGAGCCTCACTCATCGACAGCGGGCGCCGCGATCGCCCCGTAGCCCTGCGCGTCCAGCAACGCCACGGCACGCTCCGCCTCGGCCTGGCCGGCGATCGTGACCACCACGGTGCCGCCGCGGTCGGCCGACACGTGGTGCAGTTCGAAGTCCTCGATGTTGATGCCCTCGGCGCCCAGCGCCTGTGTTATGCCCGACAGCACGCCCGGCCGGTCGGGCACGTGGACGCGCACCCGATACAGGTGCTCCGGCGTGGCCGGGTAGGCGACCTCCAGCAGGCGGCGGCGGTGGCCGGACGCCTCGGCGATCCAGCGCGCCACGAACCCGGCATCCTCCCGCTCGAGCGCCCGGGTCAGGTCGTCGACGCGGCGGCTGTGGTCACGCAGGCCGTCGAGCAGCGCGGTGCGGTTGTCGAGGAAGATGTCCACCCAGATCCGGGGGTTGGCGCCGGCCACACGCGTCATGTCGCGGAACGACCCGCCGACGGCCGCCAGCGGGTCATGGCCGTCCACCTTGCCGGCGCCGGCCTGGTTGACCAGCACGTTTGCGAGCGCGTGCGGCAGGTGGCTGGTCAGCGCCACCAGCCGGTCGTGGGCGTCGGGGTCGATCGCGACCGGCCGCGCGCCCAGCGACGACACGAAAGTGTGCAGCCGCCGGTGCGTCGACGGGTCGGTCTCGGCGACCGGCGTCAGGAACCAGGTGGCGCCGTCGAACAGCTCCGGCCGCGCGTTCGCGACGCCCCGCGCCTCCGACCCGCACACCGGGTGGCCGCCCACGAACTGGGGATTGGCTCCCACCTGTGCCACCAGCCGGCCCTTGGTCGATCCAACGTCGGACACGGCGCATGCGGTGGGGGCCGCCTCCAGCGCCTGGCCGCTGAGCGACGCCAGCTCGGCCACCGGGCCGCACACGAAGGCCAGGTCGGCGCCCTCCAGCGCTCCCTCGATGGTCGGCTCGAACCGCGCGATCGCGCCCCGCTCGAGGCCGATCTCACCGGCCGTCTCGTCCCGGTCGGTGGCCACGACCTGGTCGCCGCGGGCGGTCGCGGCCAGCGCCAGCGAGCCCCCGATCAGGCCGAGTCCGATCACCGCCACCCTCATGGCAGGCGGGGGGCGCCGCGCTCCTCTGCCGCGCGCATCAGCTCAGCCACGCGGAACGCCAGATCCAGTGACTGGCGTGCGTTCAGGCGGGGGTCGCAGAGCGTGGCGTAGTTGCGGTCGAGGTGATCCTCGAGCACCTCCTCGGAGCCGCCCAGGCACTCCGTGACGTGCTCGCCGGTGAACTCGAGATGCACGCCGCCGGGCCAGGCGCCCTCATTCAGGCAGGCCGCGAAGAAGCCCTGGATCTCGCTCAGGATGTCTTCGAAGCGGCGCGTCTTGTAGCCGGACTCGGTCCTGAACATGTTGGCGTGCATCGGGTCACAGACCCAGACGACGGGATGCTCGCCCTGTCGCGCGGCGCGTAGCAGCGGCGGCAGCGTCTCCTGCACCCGCCCCGCGCCCATGCGCGCGATCAGCGTCAGCCGGCCCGCGACACGGCCGGGGTTCAGGGCCTCGCAGAGCGCCGTCACGTCGGCGGCGGTCGCGGTCGGCCCCAGCTTCACCCCGATCGGGTTGTGGACGCCGGTGAAGAACGCGACGTGTGCGCCGTCGGCGGCACGGGTGCGCTCGCCGATCCAGAGCATGTGCGCCGAGCAGTCGTACCAGTCGCCGGTCAGCGAGTCACGGCGGGTCAGCCCCTGCTCGTAGTCCAGCAGCAGGCCCTCGTGGCTGGTCCAGACGTCCACCTCGTGCAGGTTGCGCTCGGCCTCCAGGTCGATGCCGCAGGCGGCCATGAAGCGCAGAGCGCGCTCGATCTCGAGGGCGATCGCCTCGTAGCGGCGCCCCTCCGGCGATGAGGCGACGAACTCCTGGTTCCACAGATGCACCTTGGTGAGGTCGGCGAAGCCGCCCTTGGTGAAGGCGCGCAGCAGGTTCAGCGTCGACGCCGACTGGTGGTAGCCCTGCACCATCCGGGCGGGGTCGAAGACGCGGGCGGCGGCGTTCGGCTCGTCACCGTGCACCATGTGGCCGCGGAAGCTGGGCAGCTCGATCCCGTCCACCAGCTCGGTCGGCGATGACCGCGGCTTCACGAACTGGCCGGCGATCCGCCCCAGCTTGACCACGGGCAGCATCGAGCCGTACGTGAGCACCGCCGCCATCTGCAGGATCACCTTCAGCTTCTCGCGGATGCTGACGGCCGAGAAGTCGTGGAACGACTCCGCGCAGTCTCCCGCCTGCAGCAGGAAGGCGCGCCCGGCCGCGACCTGCGCCAGCGATTCGCGCAGCCGCCGGGCCTCGCCGGCGAATACCAGCGGCGGCATCGCGGTCAGGCGCTCACGGGCCGCCTCGACGGCGGCGGGGTCGGGCCAGTCCGGCTGGTGGAGCGCGGGATGCTCTCTCCAGGAGGCCGGAGACCAGGTTGGCTGCGTGGTTGCCATGGAGCGTCCAGTGTACCGACCTGAGTACTATGGCCCGCCATGGCACGCGTCTTCTCGGGCATCCAGCCGACCGGCACCAAGCACCTCGGCAACTACATCGGCGCCATCCGCCACTACGTCGCCGACCAGGACAAGGGCGAGGCCTTCTACTGCGTCGTCGACCTGCACGCGATCTCGGTCCCCTATCAGCCGGCGGCGCTCCACGAGAACACGCTGGACACGGCCGCCACCCTGCTGGCGGCGGGTCTCGACCCGGCCCGCTGCACGCTGTTCGTGCAGAGCCACGTGGCCGCCCACGCCTACGGCGCCTGGCTGCTGGGCTCCGTTGCCAAGATGGGCGAGCTGAGCCGCATGACCCAGTTCAAGGAGAAGAGCACCGGCCGCGATTCCGTCAGCGCCGACCTGTTCACCTACCCGGTGCTGCAGGCCGCCGACATCCTGCTCTACAAGGCCGACCGCGTCCCCGTGGGGGACGATCAGCGCCAGCACCTGGAGCTGGCCCGGAACATCGCGCAGCGCTTCAACTCGCGTTTCGGCGAGCTGTTCCCGCTGCCGGAGGCGGCCATCCCGGCCAGTGGCGACCGCGTGATGGACCTGCAGGAACCCGACAACAAGATGTCCACCACCCGCGGCACTCCGCAGGGCACGGTGCTGGTGGTCGACCCGGCCGACGTGGTCGCCAGGAAGATCCGCTCGGCGGTGACCGACTCCGGACGCGAGGTGCGCCGCGGCGAGGGCAAGCAGGGCATCGAGAACCTGATCGAGATCCTTTCGGTGGCCACCGGCGAGACGCCGGAGGCGATCGAGGCCGCGTACGAGGGCAAGGGCTACGGCGACTTCAAGGGTGACGTGGCCGACGCCGTCGTCGAGCTGCTGCGGCCGATCCGGGAGCGCTACCTGGAGCTGCGCGCGGACGAGACGGAGCTGAACGGGATCCTGGCACGGGGCCGCGACCGCGCCTCGCAGGTGGCCGACCCCACGCTGGCCGAGATGCTCGACGCCATGGGCTTTCGCGTACCCCCGCGCGGCGGGTGAAGCCCCCGCCGCGCGCCTGTGCTGCCCTGCTCCTCCGACGCTTCCCAGTTGTAAGGGAAGTGTTAGCGGCAGTATCGCAAAGCCGTCCCGGTTATGTCAAGTGCGTATCAGCACATCTTCACGCGCGGCGCAGACGGTCGAGCTCGCCGGGGCCGAGCTCTCGCCACTGGCCCCGAGCCAGACCCTCCACCGTGAGGCCGGCGTAGGCCGAGCGGTGCAGACGCAGCACCGGGTGTCCCACCGCCTCGCACATCCGGCGCACCTGCCGGTTGCGCCCCTCGTGGATGCGCAGCTCGATGCGGCCAGGTGCCAGCTCGCGCACCTGCGCCGGCGCCGTCCGACCGTCGTCCAGCTCGACCCCGGACCGCAACCGCTCGAGTGCCGTCGCATCCGGCCGACCCTCGACGTCCGCCACGTAGACCTTGTCCACCTCGTGGCTGGGGTGCATCAACCGGTGTGCGAGCAGGCCGTCGTTCGTCAAGAGCAGCGCGCCGGTCGTGTCCATGTCCAGCCGCCCCACCGGGAACAGCCGCAGCGGCGAGCCGACCAGGTCGAGCACCGTGGGCCGTCCCTGCGGGTCATTCGCCGTGGTGACGACGCCGGCCGGCTTGTTCAGCAACACCCACGCCTGCCGCTTGGCGCTGACGGGACGGCCGTCCACGCGCACCTGATCACCTTCGCCGACGCTCGCCCCTAGCTCGGCCACGCTGCCGTTCACGGTCACGCGCGCGTCGCGGATCAGCTCGTCCACCGCTCGCCGTGACCCCACCCCGGCGGAGGCCAGGTACCGGTTAAGCCTGACCGGCACGCTGGTCTGCGACCAGGTGCAGGCGCGCCCGGAGCGCCTGGTGATCGGCCTCGGTCAGCTCGAAGTCCGACAGCGCCGGCAGATCCTCGCCCTCCCCCAGGCCGAACACGCGCAGGAAGGCGTCCGTCGTGCGGTAGACCACCGGCGTGCCGGGCGTGTCGGCGCGACCCGCCTCCTCGATCAGGCCCCGCTCGATCAGTCCGCCCACCGCCGAATCGGCGCCGACGCCGCGGATGCGGGCGATCTCGGGTCGCGCCACGGGCTGCAGGTAGGCCACGATCGCCAGCGTCTCGAGCGCTGCCTGGCTGAGGCCCTTGGCGCTGGGACGGTTGACCAGCCGCGCGCAGACCTCGGCCGTCTCGCGCGCGGCACGCAGGCCATAGCCGCCTGCCACCCGCTCCAGCACCACGCCGGAGCGCCCTTCGCAGTGACGGTCGGCCAGCGCGCCCAGCGCCCGCTCGATCCGCTCGGGAGCGGCATCGGTCAGCTCGGCCAGCTCCCTGGGCGTGAGCGGTTCGGAGGCCACGAACAGCAGCGCCTCGACCGTGTGGGTGAGCTCGCTCACGCGATCGCCCGGTCGGGGCCGACGTCTGCCTCGGCAGCGGCCCCCGTGGCCGCCACCACCCTGATCGGCGCGAACAGCCGGGGCTGCTCGGGGACGACCTCGCCGCGCTTGATCATCTCCAGCAGCGCCAGGAACGCCGCCGCCTGTGACAAGCGATCGAGCCCCTTCACGGCCTCCTCGAACTGGAAGCCTCGGCGCGTTCGCAGGATCGTGCGGAAGTGATCGAGGAACCGCTCCACCGGCACCAGCGGCCGGCGCACGGACGACACGTCGATGTGCGGTGGCGGCACCAGCAGCCGGTCGACAGCCGCCGCCAGCTGCCAGGGATCCTCGCTGAACTCGACCACCACCGGCTCCGGCCGTGGCGCCAGCGGCGCGGGGCCGAGGCGGAACACGCGGGGCGGGCCGGCGGTGCGGTCGCGCAGCCAGGCGGCCGCGCCCTGGAAGCGGCGGTATTCGATCAGCCGCTGGAACAGTTCGGCCTCGGCCTGCTCCGGGGAAAGGTCGTCCTCCTCGGACTCGCCGGGGAACAGCAGGCGCACCTTGATCTCCAGCAGCGCCGCCATCAGCACCAAAAACTCGCTGGCCGACTCGAGGTCGAGCTCACCCTTCTCGTACGCGCGCTCGACGTAGGCCACCACGATCTCGGCGATCGGCACGTCGGCCAGCTCGACCTCCTCACGCAGCACCAGCGCCAGCAGCAGGTCGAAGGGGCCCTGGAACACGTCCAGGTCCAGCTCGAGATCGGCCAGGATCATCGCCGCATTCTAGGCCCCAGGTCGGATGCCGGGCCGATTCGGCGGTATGGCAGAATCCTGCCGTGTCCACCGTCACCGCACCCCGCCTCGATGACCGCTGGGATCTCACGCCCGTGTTCGCCTCCGACGAGGCGGCGGTTGCCGAGCTCGACGTGCTCGCGGCCGACGCCGGCGCCTTTGCACGGGCGCTGCCGCCGCCGTCGCAGATGCACGGGAGGGCGCTGGCCGATCTGCTGGAGGCGCTGGGAGGGCTGCAGAACCGCGCCAAGCGGCTGTCGACGTACGCGGAGCTGCGCTCGGCGGAGGATGCCTCCGACCCCGCCGCGCAGGATCTGGGCACGCTCGTGGCGCAGCGGATGCCGGCCATCCAGGACGCGCTGCGCGGCTTCCAGCTGGCGTGGCTGGATCTGACCGACCATCGCGCATCGCAGCTGGCCGAGCTGCCCGAGGTGGCGGGAGACCGGCACTTCCTGATCGCGTCGCGCCGGTTCGCCGCCCACACGCTGTCGGCCGCGGAGGAGCGAGCGCTGTCGGCGCGCAGCGGCGCCGCCGAGCAGTCCTGGATCCGCCTGTGGTCGGAGCAGTCCTCCGCCCTCACCGTCACCTGCGATCTGGGGGACGGCCCGGCCGCTCAGACGACCAGCGAGGTCATGTTCGCCTCCTGGGACGGGCGGCCCGAGGTGCGCCGCACCGCGCACGCGGCGCTGCGCGAGATGAGCGACGGTTTCGCGCCCACGTCCTCACACTGCCTCGATGCCGTGGTCGGCGACCGGCTGGCGGTCGACGCCCTTCGCGGCTACGGACGGGCCACCCGCTCCACCGACCTCGCCAACGAGCTGCGCTCCGAGATGGTCGACGCGATGCTTGAGGCGGTGGCCGAACGCACCAGCATCTGGCGGCGCTGGAACGCGATCAAGGCCGGCCTGCTCGGGTTCGACCGGCTGCCGATCGAAGACCGGGTGGCGCCGCTGGGGGCTATGGCGTCGATGAGCTACCCCGAGGTGGTCGAGCAGGTGGTCGCATCGTTCGCCGGCCTGTCGGACGAGGCCGGCCGCACCGTCGCCGGGTTCTTCCAGGACGGGCGCGTGGATGCTGCGCCCCGCACCGGCAAGATGGGAGGCGCGTTCTGCGCGGAGCTGGACGGCGCCTGCGGGCCTTACCTGCTGCTCAACCACAGCGGCCGGCAGATGGACGCCCAGGTGATGGCGCACGAGGCCGGCCACGGGCTGCACCTCGCGCGCTGCCTGGCGGCTCAGAGCCCGCTGGTGGGCCTGCCGTCGTTCGCGCTGATCGAGATCCCCTCGACGTTCGCCGAGCTGTGGCTCGTGCAGGGGCTGCTCGAGCACGAGACCGACCCCGGCCGGCGGCTGGCGTTGCAGGCAGGCGCCGTTGAGACCGCGATCGGAAACGTGTTCGAGACGGCCGTCTCGGCCCAGGCCGAGCGCGGCTGCTACCGGCTCAAGGCCGAAGGGCTGACGCTGTCGGTCGAACGCCTGAACGAGCTCTGGCGCGAGCAGTTCCGGGCCGGGTTGGGCGACAGCGTGGAGGGCGAGGAGGTGGTCAGCCGCTGGTCGCTGATGCCCCACGCGATCGTGTACCGGTTCTACCTCTACAACTACAGCTTCTCGTGCCTGATCGCGCTAGCGCTGATGCGGCGTCTGCGCGACGACCCCGAGCGGTTCGCCACCCGTTACCTGGCGTACCTCGACTGCGGCGGCAACGGCACGCCGGCCGAGGTGCTGGCGCCGCTGGGCATCGACCTGGACGACCCCGGCCTGTGGGACGAGGGGCTGGACGAGGTGGAGCGGATGGTGGAGGGCGTGGGCGAGTAAGCGCCCGGAAGCAGCCGGGCGCTTCTAGGCGATCAGCGCGGCGTCACCGAGCAGCGCCTTGGCCTCCGCGAAGAAGTCCCCGTCAGGGCGCACCTTGAACTCCGGACCGAAGCGCAGGGTCTTCGGCCCCTCCGAGGTCTGCACCTCGAGCAGCACGGGCGCGTCGCCGGGGAACTCGCCGATCAGCGACTTCAGGTCATCGATGATCGCCGCCGGCGTCTGCCGCGCGTCCAGCCGCAGCCGAACGACGCCGAAGTTGGCGGTGGCCTCGAACGGCAGGATCTCGATCGCCACCAGCTTCACCTCGCCCTCGTTCTTGCGGTCGGCGCGGCCCTTCACCAGCACCACCGAGTCGGCCACAAGCAGCTGACGCGACGCCGCCAGCGTGTTCGCGAACACCACCACCTCGATCGTGCCGGTGGTGTCGTCGATCTCCGCGAAGGCCATCTGATCGCCCTTGCGGGTCACGAACGGCTTGATCGCGGTGACCAGCCCGCCCACCGTCACCACCTGGCCGTCACGCAACGACCCCGCCTGCGCCAGCGGGACGTCCGAGCGCCGCGCCAGCTGGTCGCGGACGTCGGCCAGCGGGTGGCTGGAGACGTAGAGCCCGACCGCCTCCTTCTCGCGCGCCAGCAGCTCGCCCCGCTCCCACTCGCCCGGCGGCACCGGCGGGTGGCTGCGCACCAGCGGCGCGTCGCCGTTCCCGTCGCCCTCGCCGCCGAGGTCGAAGATCGACATGTGGCCCATCAGCGTGTCGGCCTGCTGCTTGGTGCCGGAGGCATGGGCCGCATCCATCACCTCCATCATGCCGCGGCGGGCGGCGCCGGTCGAGTCGAGCGCGCCGCAGCAGATCAGGCTCTCGAGCATGCCCTTGTTCAGCACCGAGGCGTCGACCCGCTCGCAGAAGTCCCAGATCGACGTGAAGGGCGCCGCTTCGCGGGCGGCCATGATCGCCCGCACGGCCCCGTCGCCGACCTTCTTCACCGCCGTCAGGCCGAAGCGGATGCGTCCATCCACCACCGCGAAGTCGGCCTGGCTGGAGTTGACGTCGGGCGGAAGCACCTCGATGCCCATCGACTCGCACTCCGACACGTAGTAGGGCACCCGGTCCTTGGTCGACATCACCGACGAGATCAGGGCGGCCATGTACTCCGCCGGGTGGTTGGCCTTCAGCCAGGCGGTGCGGTACGAGGTGAGCGCATAGCAGGCGGCGTGCGCCTTGTTGAACGAGTAGTCGCTGCTGCGCTCGTTATCGTCCCAGAGCTGCTCGGCGACCGGCCGCGAGATGCCGTTGGCGAGGCAGCCGTCGATGAACTTGTCCTTCAGCGAGACCATCAGCGAGCGGATCTTCTTGCCGATCGCCTTGCGCAGGTCGTCCGCTTCGGCGGGGCTGAACCCGGCGATCTCGCGGGCGATCAGCATGCTCTGCTCCTGGTACACCGTGATGCCGGACGTCTCCGACAGGATCCCCTCGAGCCGGGGATCGGGGTAGGTGACCGGCTCCCGGCCGTTCTTGCGAGCGGCGAACTTGGGGATGTTCTGCATCGGCCCGGGCCGGTACAGGGCACCGAGCGCGATCAGGTCCTCGAACCGGGTGGGCCGCACCTGCCGCAGCGCCTCGCGCATGCCACCCGACTCGAACTGGAAGACGCCGGTCGCGTCGCCCCTGGCAAGCATCTCGTAGGTGCGGGCATCGTCCAGCGGCAGGTCATGCATCGACAGCCGCTGCCCGGTGGTCTGCTCGATCAGCTCGACCGCGCGGTCGATCACGTCGAGGTTGCGCAAGCCCAGGAAGTCCATCTTCAGCAGGCCCAGCGCCTCGACATCGCCCATCGGGAACTGCGTCACCACCTCGGCCTCGGCGCCCTTTTGCTGCAGCGGCAGGTACTCGGTCAGCGGCCGGTCACCGATCACGACTGCGGCGGCGTGGATCGAGTCGTTGCGGACAACACCCTCCAGCGGCCGCGCCATGTCGACGATCGAGCGCGCGGTCTCGTCCACGTCGTAGACCTTGCGGAGCTCGGCGCCCGGCTTCATGCACTCCTCGAATGACACCTTCGGGCCCTCGGGCACCAGCTTGGCGATGCGGTCGACCTCGCCGTAGCCGATGCCCATCACACGTCCCGCGTCCTTGATCGCGGCCTTGGGTTGCATCTTGCCGAACGTGATGATCTGGGCGACGCTGCGGCGGCCGTACTTCTCGGCCACGTAGTTGATCACGCGCTCGCGGCCGGCGACCGCGAAATCGATGTCGATGTCGGGCATGCTCTTGCGGCCGGGGTTCAGGAACCGCTCGAACAGCAGCGAGTAGGCCATCGGATCGAGATCGGTGATGCGCAGGCAGTAGGCGACCAGCGAGCCGGCGGCGGAGCCGCGTCCGGGGCCGACCGAGACGCCGTCCTCGCGAGCGAACCGGATGAAGTCCCAGACGATCAGGAAGTAGTCGGGAAAGCCCATCTCCTCGATCGTCTTCAGCTCGAACTCGAGCCGGTCGCGCAGCTCCGAGGTCACCTGCGGATACCGCTCGCGCAGGCCGGTCTCGGCCAGGTCGCGCAGGTAGCCGACGGCAGTCTGGCCCTCGGGCACCTCGAAGTGCGGCAGGTGCATCGCGCCCAGACCGACCTCGGCGCTGCAGCGGTCCGCGATCTCGACGGTGCGGCGCAGCGTGTCCTCGCCGAACCGCTCCCCCATCAGCGCGTACATCTCGTGCGGAGATTTCAGATAGAACTCGTGGTTGGAGAAGCGGAAGCGATCCGGGTTGTCGAGCTTGTCCTGGGTCTGGATGCAGAGCAGCGCCTCGTGCGGGATCGCGTCGTCGCGTGTCAGATAGTGGACGTCGCCGGTTCCCACCATGGGCAGGCCGGCGTCCTTCGCCATCGCCACCAGTGACGGCAGGATCCGGGTCTGCACATCGATTCCGCCGTCCTGGATCTCGACGTAGACGTCGTCGCGGCCGAAGATCTGCACCAGCCGGTCGAGCTGCTCGCGTGCGCCGGCCGGGTCGTCATCGACCAGCGCTTTGCAGACGCGGCCGGACAGGCAGCCGGATAGCGCGATCACGCCGGCGGCGTGCGCAGCCAGCTGGTCGAGGTCGACCCGCGGCTTGTACCAGTAGCCTTCCAGGAAGCCGCTCGAGACCAGCCGGATCAGGTTGTGGTAGCCCTCGGTGGTCTCGGCCAGCAGCGTCAGATGGGCGCGCTTCTCGCGCTGGGGCCGGGCCGCGTGGTCGTCCACCACGTAGACCTCGCACCCCAGCACCGGCTTCACCCCGGCCTTGGCGGCGATGCGGCTGAGCTCGACCGCGCCCGCCATCGATCCGTGGTCCGTGAGCCCGATCGCGGGCATCCCCAGCTCGACTGCCCGATCCACCAGCGGGCCGATGCGGCATGCCCCGTCGAGGATCGAGTACTCGCTGTGGACGTGAAGGTGGACGTACGGCGAGGTCTCGGTCACAGCCGGAGCAGTGTACCGATCAGGGGTGACGGAGCTGGACCGCGTGGCGCTCTGCGGTGACCGGGACGATCAGCTGCTCGATCACGCGCCGGTGCTCCTCGTCGCTCTGGTAGACCAGCCAGGCGGCCTCGTCGTCAAACGCGGCAACGACCGCAAAGTCGCCGTTTCCCTCGCGTATGCCGAGATCCCGGCCGTACGCGTACGACCGCATGTCGGGCAGCCGTGCGGGCAGTCCGGCGAGGCCGCGCTCGATCGCATCCACCTGCTGCTCGGTCGTCCCCGGCTTGAACCGGAACACCACCACGTGGCGGAACATCAGCCGCCGCGCTGGCGGCCGGCCAGCACCGCCGCACCGGCCGCCGCCGCTAGTGCCGCCGCACCGACGACCGGCAGGCTCCGCCGCAGACGCGATGGACGCCGGTGGATCTCGAGCCTCGTCAGCACCTGCTCGGTCTGCTTGCGGATGGCGCGGCGGATGATCCGCCGCGCCACCAGCAAGGTGACGAATCCGACCAGCCTGTGACGCCATTCACGCATCGCGTTTCAGTCTACCCGGTGGGGCCATCGGCCAATCGCCCCGGGACAGCGGATGAGGTCAGTCGCCGCTGCTGTCGCTCGGCTCGCGATCGCTCAGGTAGCGCTCGAAGCGCGCCTGGTTGGCCAGGTAGGCAGTCAGCTCGGAGAAGCCGAACTCCAGCCAGTCGGCCATGTAGCGATCGTCGATCACGGTCTGTCGGTACTCGTTCACGGAGGGATCTTCGACGCCCGCGCGCGGCCGTGCCATGGCCGAATTGGGGTAGTCGGACACCCGCTCTGTGGTGTTGAACCAGCGCGGCCGCGCTATGTGGTGGCGGCCATCGGCAGCACGTGCTTGCGGGTGCCGCGCTTGGGCCGCACCATCCCGGCTGCTATCCACGCATCCACCTCGCGGAACAGCTCGTCCACCAGCTGGGACTGCTCGACCTTGCGCAGCACCAGGCCGTGGGCGTAGATGAATCCGGCATCGCGGCCGCCGGCGATGCCGAAGTCGGCATCCCCCGCCTCGCCCGGCCCGTTCACGGCGCAACCCATCACCGCCACCTCGAACACCTCGTCGTACGTGCCCAGCCTGGCTTCCACCTGCTCGGCCAGATCGAGCACGTCCACGTTGGTGCGGCCGCAGGAGGGGCAGGCGATCATCATCGGCCCGCGCTGACGCAGCCCCAGCGACCGCAGGATCTCCCAGGCCACCCGCACCTCCTCCACCGGGTCCGCGGTCAGCGACACGCGAATCGTGTCGCCGATGCCCTGTCCCAGCAGCGTGCCGATGCCGATCGAGCTCTTGACGGTGCCCGTGAAGGCGGGGCCGGCCTCCGTGACGCCCAGGTGCAGCGGGTAGGGGACGCGCTCACTCAGGCGCTGGTAGGCCTGCACCATCACCGGCACCGACGACGACTTGACCGAGATCTTGAACTCGCGGTACTCGAGCCGCTCCAGCAGCCGCACCTCCTCGAGCGCCGCCTCCACCAGCGCGCCGGCCGGATCGTTGGTCGCAAACTGGCGCAGGTGGTCGGGCAGCGACCCGGAGTTGGCGCCGATCCGCATCGGCGTGCCCGTCTGCTTGGCCCGCTGCACCACCTGCTCGACCTTGTCCGGCCCGCCGATGTTGCCGGGGTTGATGCGCACGGCGGCGACGCCCGCGTCCATCGCGCGCAGGGCCAGCGAGGCGTTGAAGTGGATGTCCGCGATCACCGGCAACGGTGAAGCGGCCACGATCGCCGGCAGCGCATCGGCGTCGGCTCGTCCCGGCACCGCCACCCGCACCAGGTCACAGCCGGCTTCGGCCAGCGCCCGCGCCTGAGCCAGCGTGGCCTCGACATCGGCCGTCTCGGTTGTGGTCATCGACTGCACCACCACCGGCGCGCCGCCGCCGATGGGGACGCCGCCGACCGTAATCTGCTTCTGGCTGGACATGCTGCCGAAAGGATAGTGGCAGGTTGCCTCGGGGCTCGCCGTTCTAGCGCGGCTGGGCGCCCAGCAGGTCGTTGTGCAGGCCGAACAGGAACAGGAACAGCACCAGCGCGATGCCCGCCATCGAGACCCGCTCGAACGTCGCCCGCGAGAGCGCCCGGCCGCCGCGGAGCTTCTCGAGCACGACCAGCAGGATGTGGCCGCCGTCCAGCGGCAGGAACGGCAGCAGGTTGAGGATGCCGAGCGACAGGGAGATGTAGGCCAGCAGCCACAGGTAGTAGGGCGCCCCGGTGTCGGCGGCCGACGCCGAGACGCGCACGATGCCGACCGGCCCCGACAGCGACGAGGTTCCCTGGCTACGGATGCCGGTGACCGACCCGCTGATCATCGTCCACATCTGCGACAGACCCTCCTCCGGGGCCTTCCAGACGGGCACGCTGCGTGTGGTCGCGATCACGTCAGGCAGGAAGCCGACGATGTAGCGGCCGCCCTGCTTGACCGGCGTGATCGGGCCGAGGTGCACGGTCGTGCCGTTGCGGCGCACCGTCAGCGAGACGGGGTGTCCGCCGCTGGTGGAGATCAGCGCGCGCACCTGGTCGAAGCCGGTGATGGGATGGCCGTCGATGGCGACGATACGGTCATGCGCGCGCAGCCCCGCCTTCTGAGCCGGAAGGCCCTTCTCGAGCCCGGCCACGACGGCGGTCGGCTGCAGCGGCTGCGGCAATCCGGTGATGGCGAGCCCCGTCAGGAGCACGAATGCGAACAGGATGTTCGCGAAGGGGCCGGCACCGATCACGATCAGCCGCTTTGCCCGCGAGCTGCGCCAGTAGCCGCGCGGATCGGTCGACTCCACGAGGCGACTTAGGCAGCGGTTGACGCGGCGGCGGTCGGCGGCCGTCACCCCCTCCGTCTCGTCGATCATCCGGCTCAGCTCGCGCGCCGCAGGAGCGGCCTCGTCCACCCGGCCCTGCGCGATCAGCTGCGCCAGGCGGTCGTACGCGATGCCGATCTCGCTGGCCCGCTCCGGCGGCAGCGACTCGCTGCGATGCAGCAGGTCCTCGATCGCCCACAGGTCGGACGGCTCCGGCCGCAGCATCCCCGGGATCTTGACGAAGCCACCCAGCGGCACCACGCCGATCCCATACTCCGTCTCCCCCACCTGCTTTCGAGCCAGCGGCGGCGGAAACCCGACGTAGAACTTCAGCGCCCGCATGCCGGTGCGCTTTGCCGCGGTGAAGTGTCCCAGCTCGTGCAGGAAGACCAGGCCCAGCAGACCCAGGATCGGGATGATGTAGCTCACGCGGCCACCCCCAGCGCGTCCCGCGCCAGCGCGCGGGCGGCGGCGTCGGCGGCCAGCACCTGCTCGACCGACTCGAGCGGCTCGGGGTCGAGGCCGTCGAGCACGGCGGCGACCGTGTCGGCGATCTGCGGGAAGCGGCACTCGCCGGCCAGGAACGCGGCCACAGCCACCTCGTTGGCGGCGTTCAGCGCGCAGGGTGCGGTGCCGCCGGCCTCGCCCGCCGCGCGGGCCAGCGCCAGGCACCGGAACGCGTCCAGATCGGGTGGCTCGAAATCGAGCGCGAACCCTCGCGAGAGGTCGAGACGGGGCGCCGGCGTGGCCGCGCGCTCGGGATACGTGAGGGCGTAGCTGATCGGCAGGCGCATATCCGGAAGGCCCAGGTGCGCGATCAGCGCGCCGTCGCGGAAGCGGGCCATGCCGTGCACGATCGACTGCGGGTGCACGACCACCTCGATGCGCGCGTAGCCGACGCCGAACAGGTGGTGGGCCTCGATCAGCTCCAGACCCTTGTTCATCAGCGTGGCCGAGTCGATCGTGATCTTGGCGCCCATCGACCAGGTGGGATGGGCCAGCGCCTGGGCCGGGGAAACGTCTGCCAGCCGCTCCTGTGACCAGCCCCGGAACGGCCCGCCCGATGCGGTCAGCACCAGCGACTCGAGCGACTCAGGGGCGGCGCCCTCCAGGCACTGCTGCAGCGCCGAGTGCTCGCTGTCGACCGGCAGCAGCAGACGGCCGCTGCGGCGCACGGCGGCGGTCACCAGCTCGCCGCCGGCCACCAGGCTCTCCTTGTTGGCGAGCGCCAGGTCGCTGCCGGCGTCGAGCGCGGCCATCGTTGCCTCGAGGCCGGCGGCGCCGACGATCGCGTTCAGCACGATGTCGGCGCGCAGCTCGCGCACCAGCTCGACAACTCCGTCCTGCCCGCCCAGCACCCGGCCGTCGAACTGCGAGCGGGCGCGTTCGGCAGCGGCGGGGTCGGCCAGCGCGATCACGGCGGCGCCGTGCTCGCGCGCAGCCGCCACCACCTCGGCCTGCGATGCGTGCGCGGCCAGGCCGACGAGACGCAGGTCGGGGTGGTCGCGGACGATCTCGAGTGCCTGACGGCCGACCGAGCCGGTCGCGCCCAGAATGGCCACCGTCCTCATGGCGTCAGTGTATCGGGGCCTGATTGCGGCACCGTGAGATGACTGGTCGAGATCTGCGTGACGTCCAGGGCGCATGGCATTGCCTTGCGCCAATCGGAAGCGATCTGCGATTACGCAGACCGCGGACGGAGAAGACGGTTCGCAGCCGCAGCCACCCTACCGATCAGCCATTTTCCTAGGCGACGCGATGCAGTGCCAGCGCCACGAAGAACGCGGCGGCGCCGGCGAACAGCAGGCCGTCGATGCGGTCGAGTACGCCGCCGTGGCCGCCCAGCAGCCGGCCGGTGTCCTTCACCCCCATGTCGCGCTTCAGATAGCTCTCGAACAGGTCTCCCACCGGAGACGCGGCCGCGATCGCGACGGCGAACTCCAGCGCGTTCAGCGGGCTGATGGGATCGCCGCTGGGCTGGTTGTAGAGCGTGAAGAACACGGCCGCGGCGCCCAGCACGAAGCCGATCACCAGGCCCTCGACTGTCTTGTTGGGCGATATGGCCGATGCCAGCTTCCGCTTGCCGAACATGCGGCCTCCGACATAGGCGAAGGTGTCCGAGAGCCAGACGCCGACCAGCACCGCGATCAGCAGCTGTTTGCCCCAGTCGGCCGGAACGGGAACGTCGCGCAGCGCCACCAGGAAGGCCAGCCCGTATCCGATCCAGACCACCCCGAGCAGCGTGACGCTCAGCTGCACGGTGGCCGCCTGCCGCACGTCGGCGACCGCGCTCAGCCAGAACGCCAGCAGCAGCGTCCCCATCAGCGGCGCCAGGCTCCACACGAGGCCGCCGTGGTGCGTGACCACGATGATCCCGGTCACACCGGCGAAGCCGGCGATCGTGAGCGGCCGCAGGGAACGTGTCGCGGCCCCGTACTCGTGCATCGCGAGCACTCCGCAGGCCACGGCCAGCCCCACCATCGGCCAGCCGCCCACCACCACCGCCAGGATCGCGATCACGATCAGCGGCACCGCGATCAGGACACGCCCGACCAGACCGCTCACCGCTTGCCGAACCGCCGCCGGCGCCTCGCATAGGCCGACAGCGCTTCCGCCAGCTGCTCCTCGCCAAAGTCGGGCCAGTGGTCGGGCGTGAAGTGGTACTCCGCGTAGGCGGCCTGCCAGAGCAGGAAGTTGGACACGCGCAGCTCGCCGCTGGTGCGGATCACGAGGTCGGGGTCGGGCATCTCGGGAGCGTACAGATGTGCACGGAGGGCGGCCTCGTCGATTGCCTCGGCCGCAACGCCCTCCTCCACCAGCGCCCGCGCCGCCCGCACCAGCTCGTCGCGGCCGCCGTAGTCGAAGGCCACCCACAGGTCCAGGCGGGTGTTGTCGGCAGTGCGGCGCTCCATGTCGGTCATCAGCTCCAGCAGCGCCGGCGGACACCGGTCGCGACGGCCGACGAAGCGCACGCACACGCCCTGTCGATGGAGGTCCGGGAACTGGTCGCGGATGGTCTCGGTGAACAGCTCCATCAGGTCGTCCACCTCCTGCGCCGGCCGTCCCCAGTTCTCCGTCGAGAAGGCGTACACCGCCAGGCTGCGCACGCCCAGTCCGGGAGCCGACTCAACCGTCCGGCGCAGCGCGCGGGTGCCGGCGCGGTGACCGGCGATCGGCGGCAGCCCGCGCTGGCGGGCCCAGCGGCCGTTGCCGTCCATGATGATCGCCACCGACGTCGCGGAGTCGGGGAGCGACTGCTCGACTGACGCGACGCGCCGCAGCCGCAGCAAGCGGCGTAGGCGACCGACCGAGACGGCGGGCATCCAGGTATTCAAGCGGATCGCCGGTCGAACCGGCGCCGGATCAGAACGGCCCGTGCGGCTTGTAGCCACCGGGTGGGCAGCCGACTGCGACGAACGAGAGCCCTTTCGCGCCGGCCATGGGACGGCGCGTGGTGCCGGCATCGAAGCGGATGAATGACCCGGCCCGCACCGGCACCTGCTCGCCGTCGACCAGCCAGTGGCCGTCGCCGGCGAACACGAACGCGACCTCCTCCTGGCCGGTGGACGACTCGTCGTGCTCCAGGCCACCCGCGCCGGGCGGCAGATCGAAGCGGTTGATGCCGAATGCCTCGACACCGAGGCCGCGGCGCACGAACCGCACCATGCCCCCCGGGCCGGCCGGGTCGATCTCGTCGCTGTGAATCACGCTGTAGGCCAACGTTCCCTCCGCGGTCGTTGTGTCGGGCCACAGTACCGCCATCCACGCGGTAGGCTCGGCCGGTGAGCGGCGGGTACCCCTTCGGCTATCACCTCACCAGGTTGCGCGGCGACGACGGCACGCCGTTCGCCGATCCGGCTGAGCAGGAGCGGGTGTGGGGACGCCCATGGGGCGCTGCCGACGAGGTCGGCCGGCTGCGGATGGCGCTGGTGCGCAGGCCCCGCGGCGAGTTCGCCGCCGTGCGTGCCGACTGCTGGGACGAGGACTGCGGCGCGCTGGTCGATCCGGACGGGCTCTGGTACTGGGAGGACCGGACAGCGCCCGACCTGGCGCTGGTGGACGCCCAGCACGCGGCGCTGGTCGCGGCGCTCGAGGCGGAGCGCGTCGAGGTAGTCGAGGTGCAGGGCGATCTCCCGACACACATCACGACGCCGATCTACACGCGCGACCCGCTGATTACGGTGCCGGGCGGGGCCATCGTCGGACGGCTGGAGCCGTACAAGCGCCGCGGCGAGGAGGCGCTGGTGACGCGGACGCTGGCAGCGCTGGGGATGCCGATCCTGGCAACGGTGCACGGGCGCGGGCTGATGGAGGGCGGCAGCTTCGTCAAGCTGACGCCGGCGGTGGCCGCGTTCGGGACGTCGTTCCGCTGTAACGACGAGGCCGCCCGGCAGCTGGAGGCGGCGCTGCGGCCGCTCGGCATCGAGCTGATCGTGGTGCCCCTGTCGCCGTACTCGATCCACATCGACGGGCACATCGGGATGATCGCGCCCGACCTGGCGCTGATCGACCCGCTGGGGCTGCCCTGGTGGTTCGTCGATCGGCTGCATGGGCTCGGCATAGAGACCGTGCCATGCGTGCCCGGCGAGGAGTGGGCGATCAACTCGCTGGCGCTGGCGCCGCGGCGGATGCTGATGTGCGAAGGCTTCCCGCAGACGATCGACCGGCTTTCGGCGCACGGCGTCAACGTCGTGACGGTGCCCTACGCGGAGATCCAGAAGGGCGGCGGCGGGGTGCACTGCTCCACGATGGAGCTGGTGCGCGACACCGCTGGCTGAGCACACAGACAGACCGTGGGCTGCCTCAGACCTCCATGATCTCGGCCTCTTTGGCCTTCAGCGCGGCGTCGATCGCCGCCACGTGCTCGTCGGTCACCTTCTGCAGCCGCTCCTCGGCGCGGTGGACGTCGTCCGCCCCCGTCTCGCCGTTCTTCTCGGCCTCCTTGAGGTGATGCTGGGCGTCGCGGCGCACGTTGCGGGCGGCCACGCGGCCCTCCTCCGCCAGGTGCCGCACCTGCTTGACCAGCTCCTTGCGGCGCTCCTCGGTGAGCTGCGGGATCGGCAGGCGGATCAGCTGGCCGTCGTTGTTGGGCGTCAGCCCCAGGTCCGACTCCATGATGGCCTTCTCGATGTCCCTCATCACGCCCTTGTCGAACGGCGTGATCGTCAGCAGCCGCGGCTCCGGCACGCTGATCGTGGCCAGCTGGTTGATCGGCATCTTCGTCCCGTACGCACTGACGTTGATGCGCTCCAGCAGCGCGGCCGACGCGCGACCGGTGCGGATGGTCGTGAACTCGTGACGGGTCGCCTCGACGGACTTGTCCATCCGCCGAGCCGCATCCTTCAGCACGTCGTCGATCATGGTGTGACCTGCACCGGAAGACCTCCAGGGACGCTCGAGATGATGGTTCCGAGCCGCTCGCCCCGCGCGATGCGGGCGATGTTGTGCTCGTCGTCGAGATTAAACACGTACAGCGGCAGCGCGTTGTCCATGCACAGCGACAGGGCGGTCGTGTCCATCACCTTCAGCCCCCGCTCGATCGCCTCGATGTGAGTGATCTGGGGGATCAGCCGCGCCTGCGGGTTTGTGCGGGGATCGTCGTCCAGCACGCCGTCCACGCCGTTCTTGCCCATCAGGATCGCCTGGGCGCCGATCTCCAGCGCCCGCAGCGCGGCCGCCGTATCGGTCGTGAAGAACGGGTTGCCGGTGCCGGCCGCGAAGATCACCACGCGCCCCTTCTCGAGGTGGCGGATGGCGCGGCGGCGGATGTAGGGCTCGGCCACCTCCGACACGTCGATCGCCGACATCACCCGCGTGAAGACGCCCAGCTGCTCGAGCGCGTCCTGCACGGTGAGGGCGTTCAACACCGTGGCCAGCATGCCCGCGTAGTCGGCGGTCGCCCGGTCCATGCCGCGCGCCGCCTCCTGCGTGCCGCGCAGGATGTTGCCGCCTCCCACCACGATCGCCATCTCGACGCCGGTCTCGACCACCTCCCCCACCGCCCGCGCGACAGCCGCGATCCGCTCCGGCGCCTGCCCGTACTCGCGGTCGCCCATCAGGGCCTCGCCGGACAGCTTCAGGAGCACCCGCTCAAAGGCCGGCTCGGTCACTCCTCGCCCACCTCGAAGCGCGCGAAGCGCTTGATCTCGATGTTCTCCCCGATGGTGGCCGACAGCTCGGCCCGCAGCGTCTCGATCGTCTTGCCGTCGTGCTCGGGCTTGATCGACGGCTGCTTCAGCAGCACCGTGTCGACCAGCGACTTGTTCCACATGCCCTCGGCGATCTTGTCCAGCATGTTCTCGGGCTTGCCCTCGTTCGCAGCCTTGCCGCGGAAGGTGTCGATCTCGGCTGCGCGGAACGCGTCGGGGATCTCGTCCTCGGACACGAACTGCAGCGAGCGTCCGGCCGCGACCTGCAGCGCCACGTCGCGGGCGAACGCCTTGAATGTGTCGTTGCGGGCGACGAAGTCGGTCTCACAGCCGACCTCGACCATCGCGCCGATGGTGCCTGTGGCGTGGACGTAGCTCTCGACCACGCCGGCGCCGGTGCCGCGGCCGGCGCGCTTGCCAGCGGCCGCCAGGCCCTTCTCGCGCAGCCACTTCTTGGCCGCGTCCATGTCGCCGGCCGCCTCCTCCAGGGCGCGCTTGCAGTCCATCATCCCCGCCTGCGTCTGCTCGCGGAGCTCCTTCACCTCGGCCGCTGACGGCCTGTATGCCACGTCGCTCACGATGCATCCTCGCTGCTCGTCGTCTCCTGCTCGGCCGCGACCGCGACCGGCGCCTCCTCGGCGGCGGGCTGGTCCTCGCTGCCGCTCGCCGCGGCCTCAGCTTCAGCCGCGGCCGCCGCGGCCGCCTCCGCCTCCGCCGCAGCCGCCTCCTCGGCCGCACGGCGTGCCGCCTCGGCCTCCATCTCCGCGGCCCGCACTTTCAGCTGGCCCTCGGCGACGGCGTCGGCCAACACTCGCACGATCAGGCCGGTGGAGCGGATCGCGTCGTCGTTTCCCGGGACGATGAAGTCGGCGTCGTCGGGGTCGCAGTTGGTGTCGACCAGGCCGATCACCGTGATGCCCAGCCGGCGCGCCTCGCGCACGGCCAGGGCCTCCTTCTTCATATCGATCACGACCACCGCGTCGGGCAGCTTGCGCGTGTCGGCCAGGCCGCCAAGGTTGGTCTCGAGCTTTTCGAGCTCGGCGATGGTGCTCTGACGCTCCTTGGAGGGCAGCAGCTCGAGCTGGCCCTCGGCCTTCTGCCGGCGCAGCTCGTGCAGCGCGGCGATGCGATCCTGGATGGTGCGGTAGTTCGTGAGCAAGCCGCCCAGCCAGCGGTGGTTGACGTAGGGCTGCCCCACCCGGCGGGCCTGCTCCTCGATGGCGTCCTGGGCCTGCTTCTTGGTGCCCACGAACAGCACCGTGCCGTTGCGCTCGGCGATGTTGCGGACGTAGTCGTAAGCGTCCTGCAGCATCACGATCGACTGCTGCAGGTCGATGATGTAGATGCCGCCGCGCTCGCCGAAGATGAAGCGGCGCATCTTCGGGTTCCAGCGCCGTGTCTGGTGGCCGAAGTGGACGCCGGCCTCCAGCAGCTCTCGCATGGTGACTGCGGTTGTGGGCACGCAATCGCCTCCTTGAAACATGGTTGATGGGTATGTAGCCGGCGGAGACGACCGGAGCCTCGCAGCTGCGCAGAGGCACCACCGGGCGACTGTTGCCCGCCGGGGAGAGGGTTGACGAACGGAAACGCCCGTCGATTCTAGCCGAAACCCGGTTGCGCCCGGACCGCGCCGCCCTGCGCCAGCTCAAGCGCCGCCGACAGGTCGGGCGGCAGCGGCGAGCCGACGTCGATCTGCTCGCCGCTCCACGGATGCGGGAACCGCAGCCGCGCGGCGTGCAGGAACTGGCGCTCGAGGCCGAGCTCGGGGCCGTGCCCGTAGACGCGGTCGCCCACCACCGGGCAGCCGATCGCCGCCAGGTGCACGCGGATCTGATGGGTGCGGCCGGTCTCGAGCTCCACATCCAGCAACGTGCGGCCCTCGCACAGCTCCGCGATCGTGAAGTGGGTGACGGCCGGCCTGGCCACATCCGAGTCGAGCGAGACGCGGGTCGGATCGCGCCGGTCGCGGCCGATCGGCGCCTCGATGGTGCCGCGGCGCGAGGCCGGGCGGCCGCGCACCAGCGCCGTGTAGCTGCGGTGGATGCGCCGCCGGCGCAGGAGCGACTGCAACCGCGCCAGGGTGCGGTCGTCGCGCGCGACCACCAGCAGGCCGGAGGTGTCGCGATCGAGCCGGTGCACGATCCCCGGCCGCGGGCCCTCGCCGCCGATCTCGTGCAGCAGGCCGTGCACCAGCGTCGGCCCGGCGTATCCCGGCACCGGGTGCACGAGCAGCCCGGCCGGCTTGTCGACCACCAGCAGGTGGTGGTCTCGGTAGACCACAGGGATGTCCATCTGCTGGGGCACCAGCTCGGACATGACCGGCTCCGGCGCAGGGAACGAGACCGTCTGGCCGGCCGCGAGCTTGTGCGACTTGGGCCGGGAGCGGCCGTCCACCATGACCGCGCCGGTCTCGATCAAGCGCTCGGCGGCAGCGCGCGATCCGACCTCCTCCAGCGACGCCAGGAACCGGTCGAGACGGCCGCCGACGGCGTCGTCCGGCACCGTCAGCGAGTGCATCAGAACAGCCCGCCGGGTGGGCCGCCCGGCGCGGCGGAGGCGCGATGGTCGAGCCGGCCCAGCCCTACCAGCAGCAGCACCACGCCGACCACGATGAAGCAGTCGGCCAGGTTGAACGTGGGCCAGTGCGAGACGTGGATGAAGTCGGTGACGTAGCCGTTGGTGATGCGGTCGAACAGGTTCGACACGCTGCCGCCGATCAGGAAGCCGAGCGCGACCGGGAACAGCACGTGGCGCGAGCCCGATTTCGCGAAGTGGGCCAGCATCCAGACCACCGCCAGCGCCGTCAGCAGGGACACCAGCTCCAGCCGGCCGGGGAAGATGCCGAACGCGATGCCGGTGTTGCGCAGGTGCGTGATCTCCAGGAAGGGCAGCACCCGGTGGCCGTCACCGAGCGCGATCCGGTCGACGATCAGGTGCTTGGTGACCTGGTCCGCGACGACGACGGCGGCAGCCACGGCCAGCAGGCCCGCCCACTGCAACGAGCCCGCGGAGCGCGGCGACGGCTCCAGCGGGGGGAGTTGCTCGATCAGCCCCGTTCCTCGAGCCGTTTGCACTCGATGCACTTGGTCGCGTATGGCAGCGCCTCCAGCCGCTCCTCCGAGATCGGTTCGGTGCAGCGCTCGCACCTGCCATAGGAGCCGGCTTCGATCCTGCCGAGCGCGGCGTCGATGCGGGCCAGCAGGTGCTCGGCGTTGTCCTCGAGCGACTGCTCGATCTCGCGGTCGACGGTCTCGCTGGCGCTGTCGGCCAGGTGCGAGTCGTTGCCGTCCTCGTCGGTCTGATCCTCGAGCGAGTGCGACAGATCGTCCTGGAGGGCCTGCATCTCCGAGGTCACGCGATGGCGCTCCGCCAGCAGCCGGTCACGAGCGGAATCGATGTCGACAGTCATGCCCCCACCTCCTGCCACGGCTTGCGCCCGTCAGCGTAGCGCCCGGCGGTTGCCGAGCGGCGGGCGCCGGGTGAGACGCGGAGCGAAAATCGGGTACGGGTGAGGGTCACGACGGGGCTGGCGAGGGATGCTCAAACCAGCGCCCAGTATAGCCAGGGCGGGTCGTCCGAAGACCGCCGCAAGGCGGCCTATCCAGCCACGGTCAGCTCGCCGGCGGGCTCGGCGATCATCTCCTCATGGTCGCGCACCGACTGCAGGGTGGTGCCCAGCAGCGTTCGCAGCCGCGTGCGGAATCGCCGCTCGTCGGCACGCAGGCGCTCGACCTCGCGCCGCACCTGCTCGCGTTCGGCGTAGGTCTTGTGGATGATCTCGCGTGCGCGCGCCTCGGCCTCGCGGACGATCAGCTCGGCGTCACGGCCGGCGGCCGCGCGCAGCTCGTCGGCCGTGCGCTGGGCCGTCACGAGCGCGTCGCGCATCGCGTGCTCGGTGTCGCGGAGCTCGCCCAGCGAGGTCTCCAGCTCGTGTACCCGGTCCTCCAGGTCGGCGCGGTCGCGCCACACGGTCTCGAACGCGGAGGTGGCGTGGGTCATGATCTCGTCGACTTCGGAGACGCGGTAGCCGATGAACGTCCGCTTGGGACGCTGGTGCCTGAGTTCTGCGGGTGAGAGAGACATGCCATCCGGTTTCGACGACCGCGCCCCCAGTCCTGCTACTCCAGGTTGGTCAGGATGTTGGCGAGGATCTGGTAGACCAGGCCCAGCACGATCAGCGCCACGATCGGCGACAGGTCGAACGCGCCGATCGGCGGGATCATGCGGCGAAACAGCCCCAGGTAGGGCTCGACCGTGTCGTGCAGGAACGTCCGCACCCGGCCGATCCACACGTTGTAGGGCAGCTGCACCCACGACATGATGATGTAGAGCAGGATCAGGATCGTGTACACGTAGTACAGAGCCGTCAGGAAGCTGACGAGGGTGGAGATCACGGCCGGCTAGCCTAGCTCGCCGGCACGGCGCATGGCCGCCACGACCCCGTCGATGATGGCGCCGCGCACGCCCTGGCGCTCCATCTCGGCCAGGCCGGCCGCGGCGGTGCCGCCCGGCGAGGTGACCATCCGCCGCAGCGCGCTGGCCGGCATGTCGTCCTCGCGCATAAGGCCGGCGGTGCCGGTGACCGTGGTCAGGATCAGGGCACGGGCGTCGGCGTAGCTGAGCCCGCTGACGATGCCGGCGTCCTCGAACGCCTCGATGATCAGCGCCAGGAAGGCGGGGCCGGAGCCGGACAGGGCGGTGGCGGCGTCGAAAGCGCGCTCCTCCAGCCGCACCACCTCGCCCAGCAGCCCGAACGCCTCCAGCACCTGCTGCTCGGCGGCGGTGTCGATGAACCGGCCGGCCGAGTAGGCGAGCGTGCCCATGCCGACCTGCACGCCCACATTGGGCATGAAGCGGAAGACGGGGGCGTCCACGTCGAGGATCGTCTCCAGCGTGGACGTGGGCACGCCGGCAGCCACCGACGCGATCGCCTTGGTGGGCGTGATCAGCTCGCTCACCTCTCGCAGCACCCGCTCGACGTCGACCGGCTTCACGCACAGCACCACCAGGTCGGCCTGGGACGCCACCTCCGCGTTGTGCTCGAGGTGCCGCACGCCGTGGTGCTCGGCCAGGGCGGCGGCGCGGCCGGAGCCGCGGTCGGTGACCAGGATCCGCCCGGCAATGTCCGGATCGGCCCGCACCCAGCCGCGCACCATCGCCGATGCCATGTTGCCGGCACCGAGCAGGCCGAGGGTGAACGAGGAGGAGGCCACGAGGCCAAAGAGCGTACCGGAACACCGTCCCCTACAGTCCGGCCATGGTGACCATCCCGCCGCAGCTGGACGAGAACATCCGCAGCTGGCACGGCCAGGAGGGAGCGGACTGGCTGGCGGCGCTGCCCACGGCGGTGGCCGGGCTCGCCGCCCGCTGGGAGCTGACGGTCGGGCAGCCGTTCGGCGACGACGGCGCCGTCTCCTGGGTGGCGCCGGCCACCACGACGGGCGGCTTGGAGGCGGTGCTGAAGGTGTTCCTGCCCGACCTCGAGAACCGGCATGAGGCCGACGCGCTGCGCCACTACGGCGGCCGCGGCGCGGTGCGGCTGCTGGACGCCGAGACAGGGGCGCTCCTGCTGGAGCGGCTGTGGCCGGGCACGAGCCTCTGGCAGCTCGAGGACGATGACGAGGCGGCGCGGATCGTGGTGGGCCTGCTCGAGCAGCTCTGGCACGCTCCCGCCGACGGTCATCCGTTCCGCACCCTGGCCGGCGATGCGGTGCGCTGGTCGACCGGCATCCCGGAGGCGTGGGCGGCCCTGCGCGAGCCGTTCGAGCGGGAGCTGGCCGACCTTGGCGGGACGCTCGCGGCGGAGCTGGCGCGGTCGCAGGGCGAGCAGGTGGTGTTGCACCAGGATCTGCACGGCGGCAACGTGCTGCGGGCGGAGCGATCGCCGTGGCTGGCGATCGACCCCAAGCCGCTGGTGGGCGAGCGCGAGTTCGACCTGGCATCGCTGATCCGGGACACGCGCGAGCGCATCGACGAGCGGCTGGTGCGGCGGCGGCTGGATCTGCTGTCAGAGCTGCTGGGGCTCGACCGCGAGCGGGTGCGCTGCTGGGCGATCGTGCACGCGTTGGCGTGGGGCGTCGAGGGCGATCAGGCGGACGCGGCGATGATCATGTGCGCGCGATGGTTGGCCCGCATGTAGGGCCGACGGACGCGCTGACTCAGTACTGGTTGAAGAACCCGCGCTCCATCAACGAGGCCTTATCCTCAGCTGAGACGGTCACGTGCGCGGGGGTGAGCAGGAACACCCGGTCGGCGACGCGCTGCATGGCGCCATCCAGTGCGTAGGTGAGCCCGCTCGAGAAGTCGATCAGCCGCTTGGCCAGATCCGAGTCCGCCGCCTGAAGGTTGATGATCACCGGCACGTCGGCCTTCAGCTTGTCGGCCACCTTCTGCGCGTCGTTGAACGACTTCGGCACGATCAGCTCCACCTGCGCCGCGTGGCGCTGGCCGCCGTTCTGCGCGGCGGGGTGCCGCCCGCGGCCGCGCTGCGGAGGCGGCTCGTCCGAGAAGATGTCGTCGAAGTCGGCACCCGAGCGGCGTCGCGGGTTCAGCCGGCGGACGTTCGGACGCTCGTTGTAGCGGCTCTCGAGGTCCTCATGGGCCGCGGAGCCGTCGTCGTCGAAGTAGTCATCCTCCCAGTCCTCCTCCTTGATGCCGAAGTAGACCTGGGTGCGCTGCCACATGTCCTTTACACTCATGCGCTCCTCACTTTACCGCCCATACAGGACGCTCCCCACCCGTACGATCGTCGCGCCCTCCGCCGCAGCCGCCGCGTAGTCCTGGCTTGTGCCCATCGAGAGCTCCCGGAATTCGTGGCGTCCCTGCCAGGCCGGCGCCAGGCGATCGCGCAGCTCGCGGAGCGCCGCGAACCAGGGCCGTGCCTCGTTCGGGTCGTGCACCAGTGGCGGCATCGTCATCAGGCCGTCGAACCGGACACGCTCCAGCGTCGCGACGTCATCGAGGAACCCGTCCACCTGCTGGAGCCCCACGCCAGCCTTGGTGTCCTCGCCGGCCACGTTCACCTGCAGCAGGCAGTCCACCGAGCTCTGCGCCTGGTCCTGCATCCGGCGGCAAGCGGAGAGCGAGTCGACAGCGTGGATCAGCCGCACGCGTCCGGCGATGTCGCGCACCTTGCGGCTCTGCACGTGGCCGATGAAGTCCCAGGTGAACAGGTCGCGGTGCGCCTCCTGCTTGGCGATCAGCGCGTCTGACCGGTTCTCGCCGACCAGGCGCACGCCACCCTCGTGCAGCGCAGGCAGGTCGTCGGCATCGACGTACTTGGTGGCTGCCAGGATCTGCACGTCCGGTCCCACCCGCTCGCGCACAAGCGCCAGGTTCTCCGCGATCACGGCCGGGTCAAGCAAGCAGCCCCACCACCCCCTGCCGGCCGGTGACGCCGTGGTCGCGCCGGTGCGAGAAGTAGCGATCCTCGCTGCAGATCGTGCACTCGCCGGCAACCGCCACCTGCTGGACACCGCTCGTGCGAAGCGCGCGCTCGGCGCACAGCCACAGGTCGGCGCGGCCGTCTCGGACGACGTCCTCTCCGAAGCGGCGGGTCAGCGGGCCGGCCACGTCGTCGCCCACCTCGTAGCAGCACGGCCCCGCCCCCGGCCCGATCGCGGCCACCGCCTCGCCGCCGACCGTCGCCACACCGGCCTCGATCACGCCGGCCTCGATGCCACGCCAGCCGGCGTGCAGCAGCGCCAGCCGGCTGCCGTCGGCGGCCGCGATCGCGAGCGGCAGACAGTCGGCGGTGAGCAGGGTCAGCGCCCGGCCGCGGATGCTGGTGACCAGGCCGTCAGACTTGGGGAACGGCTCGGCGCCCGGCTGCAGGAAGCGTCCCGTGGCCGGATCGTCGGTCACCTCGCGGATGTCGGTGCCGTGCACCTGCCAGGCCATGGTCGCGGTGGCGCCGTCGCCGCCGGCACCGGCCACGGCCCGCCGCCGGTTCTCGGCCACGTTCGGCGCGTCGTCCGCCGTCAGCGCGCCCAGGTTGAGCGACGCGAAGGCACCCGACGAGACGCCGCCGTGACGGCAGGTGAAGGAGACGCGCACGCCGGCCGGCGCGGCCGCCCAGTCGAGCAGCGCCAGCGGCTCCTGACGCCAGGCCAGGCCGGCGCTCACAGCACCACCTCGACGCCCGGCACCTGCATCCGGCTGGCGTACTCGTAGGCGCAGCTGCCGGCCGAGAGCCGCGCCGCCCGCGACCAGCCGCGCACCGTCCGTCGGCGCACCTCGACCTCGATCACTGCGTGGTCGGCGGCGTAGGCGTACACGCGGCCGCCGTCGGGGTCGCGGTAGGAGACGCCGACCATGTCCGCAAGCGCGCAGTGCACCTCGCCCTCGATGCTGAGGAACGGCCCGCGGATCGTGAACCGGTAGCGGTTCGGCTCGATGGTGGCGCGCGCCGCCAGCCCGCGGAGCGCGCCGTGCAGCTCGTGACGCTCGCCCTGAGCGACCACCGCGCCGGTCGAGATCACCGGCGTGTGCTTGCCGAGAGTGTCGTAGCGGCGGCTGAACACCTCGACGAAGTCGTCCGGGGATGCAAACGCGTTGCAGTGCACCCGCGCTGAGGCCTCCGCGTGGCGGTTGCCCCATGCGTGCAGCTGATGGGCCGGCCACGAGCGCACCTCCAGGTCGCGCGATCCGATCGCGAAGGTGCCGCTGGCGCGGATCGTCGGCTGGCTGACCACGATCTCGGCGCGTCTCCGCCTGCCGCCACCGCCCCCGTAGCCGAACGGCTCGCCGGTCGGCGACCAGCGCAGGTCCCAGCGCGCCTCGTCGACGCGGCCGCTGGCGCTGGCCACATCCAGCGAGCTGGGGCCGAGCGTGAGCGGGAAGCCGCCGGCGCCGGTTCGGAACTGGTCGATCGAGAAGCTCTGGCGGCGGGCATAGGCGACGCCGTCGGGGTCGCGGCCGACGAACCACAGCTCGGCGGTGGACTCGCCGGGAGCGGCCTCCGGCGGCACGTGGAAGCTGTGGCGGATCCACGCCGACGCGGCGCTGTGCGGATCGCCGAGCCGCAGGTGCCAGGCCTCGTAGTGACCCGGCTGGCCGCGCCAGCGGCTGGCGTTGGCGGTGCTCAGCCTCATCCAGCCACCTCGGCGAGCAGCTCCCGGGCTGCCTCGAGCTGTTCCTCGCGGCCGCCCAGCTCGCCGTTTCGGCGGCGGCGCAGCAGCTCGGCGAGGAGCGCGCCCACCTGCGGCGACTCCGGCATCCCCAGCTGCTCGCGCAGCGTATCCCCGTCGATGTCCAGGCGCAGATCGCGCAGCTGCGCCAGGTACAGCTCGGCGGACTCGGCCGCCGGCCCTTCCAGCGCCACCACCATCAGCGCCACCTCGGCCGGATGCGGCGCCAGCAGCTCCGCGATCCGCGCCGGCTCGGCGGTCTCCGCGAGGGCCCCCGCGAGCCGCGGCGGCACCACGGCCGCTGACGCCACCACGCGGGCGTCGCGCCGCCGTACCCGCAGCCGCTCCAGCCACTCGTCCAGCTCGCCGCCCGGGATACCCCGGGCGATCGCGGCCAGCCGCCCGCGCCAGGGCGGCAGCTCCGGCGCGTGGCGGCGCCGGGCGCGGTCGAGGCGCTCCACCAGGTGCACCGACTGCGGGCGGCAGTCGAGCGCCGGATGCACGGCGCCGGCCAGCCCCAGCTGATCGAGGCTGGCGAGCGCGCCCGACACCTCGCCCTCACTCAGGAGTGCCACCAGCTCGTCCCGCACGCGCGCCCCGGACAGGTCACCGACCAGCCCCATCTCGACACAGCTTCGGGCCAGCTGCAGGGTCAGCCCGTCCATGTCGAACCCGTAGCGGTTCTGGTAGCGGATGGCCCGGAAGATGCGCGTCGGGTCCTCGATGAAGGACAGGTTGTGCAGCACCCGCACGATGCCGCGGCGGAGGTCGCCCTCGCCGCCGTAGGGGTCGAACAGCAGGCCGAACTCGGCCGGCAGCAGCGACACGGCCATCGCGTTGATGGTGAAGTCGCGTCGGTGCAGATCCTGGCGGATCGACGAGTGCTCGACCGTGGGCAGGGCGGCCGGGTACTCGTAGTGCTCCGTGCGAGCGCTGGCCACGTCGACGCGCAGGTCGCCGGCCAGCACCACAGCGGTGTGGAACTTCGCGTGCGCGTGCATGCGGCCGTGCAGCGCCGCCGCCAGCCGCTCGGCGAAGGCGATGCCGTCCCCCTCGTAGGCGAGATCGATGTCGAAGCTGGGCTCGCCAAGCAGCAGGTCGCGCACGGCGCCGCCCACGAGGTAGACGCCGGCGTCGTCCGCGGCCGCCGCGGCGGCGGGCCACAGCCGCTCCAGTCCGGGCATGGCGCGCAGCCGGTCGCTGAGGTCGGTCGGGCGCTTCGGAGGCGCACCGGGTGGCGCATCGCGCAGCGCCCGCAGCAGATCGCCGCGGGTGATGATGCCGAGCACGTCGGCGGTCGGGTGCGGCCCGTCGTGGCCGTCGCGGGTCACGGCCAGGCGGCCGACCCCGCGCAGCAGCTCCCGCTGCACGTCGGCCAGGGTCGCGTCCGGCGAGACCCCCGCCACCTCGGCGCTCATGATGCCGCGCACCGGCGCGTGACCGAGGCCGTGGGCGATCGCGCGGCCCATGTCCTCACGCGCGACGACGCCCACCATCTCGCCGCCGGAGGCGACCGGCACGCCGGAGGTGCCGCGGCGCCGGCACTCGGCCAGCGCGTCGTCGATGGTGCTGTCGGCCTCCACGAACCAGGGCGGCGCGGACATGATGTCGACTGCCCGCGGGCCGGCAGCGATGCCCAGCGCCAGCGCCGCACCCAGCCGGGTGCGGGCGCCCTCGAGCGTCTCGTCGCGCACCAGCGCCGAGGCCGCCTGGGGGTGACCGCCGCCGCCCAGGGCAGCCATCACCGCGGCCACGTCGAACGCGGCCGTGCGGCTGCGCCCGGCCGCGAATACGCGCCCGTCCATCTCCACCAGCATCACCATCGCGGGGCTGTCGGTGAGGTCGGTGATCTTGGAGGCGAGGGTGGATACGCCGTCCACGTACCGCGGCCAGCGCGCGGCCGCAACCAGCACCGCCACGCCGCCCAGCTCGAACTGCTCGGACGCATCGACCAGGGTGGTCAGCAGCGCACGGTGGTCGGCATCGAGCGGCGTGTGCAGGAACCCGCCGATCAGCTCCGGGTTCGCGCCGTGGCGGACGCAGAACGCGAGCGCCTCCACGTCGCGGACGGTGGTCGACGCATACGTCAGCGACCCGGTGTCCTCGTGGATGCCCAGCGCCAGCACAGTCGCCTCGGTCGGCGTCGGCTCGATCCCGCGCTCGGCCAGGATGCCGGCCATGGTGCTGCTGAGGGCGCCGTCGCCGGAGCAGACGTAGCGTTCGTGCGCGACCCATGCCGGTGGCTCCGTGCCGTGGTGATCGAACAGCATGGTCTCCACCCCGGGACGCTGCACCAGCTCCGCCATATCGCCCAGGCGGCCCAGCTGCGAGGTCTCGACCACGATCACCCTGGAGACCGCCGACAGGTCGCAGCGGGAGGCATCGACCAGGGCCAGCTCCTGCGCGTGCAGCGCGGCGAACTCGCGCACGTTGCGGTTGAGCCCACCGTGCGCGAGCACGGTCGCACCGGGGTACAGCCGGCGCGCCGCGAGCATCGACCCGAGGGCGTCGAAATCCGTGTTCTGGTGGGAGATGATCACCTCTGCCGGCCGCATGCGCAGAGGGTACCGGAGCCCTACGTCAGCGCGATCGCCTCGATCTCCACGCGGGCGCCCGCCGGCAGCCCGGCGACCTGCACCGTGGAGCGGGCCGGCGGCTCGCTGGTGAAGTAGGTCGCATACACCTCGTTCATGGCCGCGAACTCGCCCAGGTCGGTCATGAACACGGTGGTCTTGACGACCTGGTTGAGGCCGCTGCCGGCGCCCTCCAGCACCGCCTTCAGGTTCTGCAGCGCGCGCTCGGTCTGGGCGGCGACGTCGCCCTCAACCATGTCGCCGGTGTCGGGGTCGAGCCCCACCTGGCCGGCGCAGAAGACCAGCCCGTCGGTGCGGATGGCCTGGTTGTAGGGCGCGCCCTGGAACGGGCGGGGCGCGCCGTCGACGGCGATCACGGTCTTGCTCACGTTGCGGCTCCTTCGGTCAATGACGATGCGTTGGCGAGGCGCTCGGCCCGCACCTCGGCCGAGCGGGCGTGGGCGGGCAGGCCCTCGGCCCGGGCCAGGTCGGCCAGCGGCGCCGCCAGTCGCTCGACGGCGGCGTCGGGGATCTCGACCACCTCCTGGATGCGCAGGAACACGCTCGTGGCCAGGCCCGACGAGAAGCGGCCGCGGCCGCCGGTGGGCAGGATGTGGTTCGAGCCGGCCACGTAGTCGCCGAACGCGGTGCCGCTCATCATGCCGATGAAGATGGCGCCGGCGTGCCGGACGCGCTCGAGCAGCGCCTGCGGGTCGGCCACCATCAGCTGCAGATGCTCGGGCGCGTACGCGTTCACCAGCTCGATCGCGGTATCCCACGAGTCGGCCTGCAGCAGCGTGATGCCGGCGGGATCGGACAGCTCGGCCGACACCGCCGCAAGCACGGCGTCGTCCACGGCCACGAGCACCGACTGCGACCCGGCGCCGTGCTCGGCCTGGGCGCGCAGGTCCCACGCCACGACCTCCGCCGGAGCCGTCTCGTCGGCCAGCACGATCAGCTCGCTGGGCCCGGCCAGCGACTCGATGCCGACCTCGCCGAACAGGCCGCGCTTGGCCTCCTCCACGAACGCGTTGCCGGGGCCGACCAGCACGTCCACGGGCCGGATCGTCTCCGTCCCAAGCGCCATGGCAGCCACCGCTTGGGCGCCGCCGATGGCGTACACCTCCTCGACGCCGGCCAGGCTGCACGCTGCCAGCACGGCGTGTGAGGGCAGGCCGTCCGGACCCGGCGGCGAGCACACGGCGATCTCCTCGACCCCGGCCACCTGCGCGGGCACCAGCGCCATCACGGCGCTGGACGGGTAGGCCGCCCGGCCGCCGGGCGCGTACACGCCGGCGCGGTCGACCGGCATCGGGCGGGTGCTCACGATCTGCCCCTGGGCCAGCACCTGGCGGCTGGGCTGGGGCATCGTCTCGCGCGCGGTGGCGCGCAGGTTCTCGGTCAGCGTCTCGAGCGCCCCCAGCACGCCCGGCGACGTCTCCTTCAGCGAGCGCTTGATGGCGGCCGCCGACACCCGCGCCTGCTCCACGTCGACGCCGTCGAGACGGGCGGTGAGACGGCGCACGGCGGCGTCGCCGCCGCTTCGCACCATCTCCACGATGTCGGCCACCGAGCCCTTGACGCGCTCGCGGTCCTCGTCCGTGGGGCGCAGCGCCCGAACCGTCTCCGGGACCATGGCGGCCGTTATCTGACGGGTCTCCACGCAAGCAGTCTAGTGAGGCTGGATCCAGCCTGCGGCCGCGCCGCCAGCGGCTACGCGGTGGCGGCAGGGACGGCGGCCAGCGCGCGGTAGCAGTCGCCGGCCAGCGTCATCGCCTCTCGGGCGCCCAGCTCCACCACATGGGCCAGATCCTCCTCGCCGCCGGCCAGCAGCGAAGGCACGTAGGTGAGCTGCAGCGACGGCTCGAGATCGCCAAAGCGGCGCCGTGCGGCCACCGTGGTCTCGTCGCGCGGAGCGGTCGCGTTGCGGGCCACCTCGTCGCGCAGGAAGTCGCCGAAGCAGGCCGCGATCGGCTCCGCGTCGAGCCTGCACGCGTCCAGCCGGTACACCGTCGCCTCGAACTGCAGGGGATCGTCGCCGGTGGCGTAGGCGTACTGGTCGCCCCAGGCAGTCTCGCCGATGAACCACCAGCCGTGGGCCCGTCCGTCCCATGACCGGCGCCAGCCCTCGGCGGCGTTCCAGCGGCGCATGTCGCGCACCGACCAGGGGCCGAGGCCGAACACGCGGAAGTAGCCTCCGTAGGCGTCCAGGCCGTTGCTGAGCGAGAGCAGCCGGGCGTGATCGAGCGGCAGCGGCGCCCCCGACCCGGACAGCAGCGAGGACGGCGCCAGCATGTCGGCGGCCGGGCGCGTGCGCACCAGCCCACGCGTCAGCAGCGCCGACAGGCAGCCGTCGACGCTCACGCCTCCACCCGCTCGATGCGTGCGCCCAGGTCGCGCAGGCGCTCGTCGATGCGCTCATAGCCGCGGTCGATCTGGCCGACGTTGCCGATCCGGCTGGTGCCCTCCGCGCAGAGGCTGGCCATCAGCATCGCCATGCCGGCGCGGATGTCCGGGCTCTCCATGCGATAGCCGTAGAGCTTGCTGGGGCCGGTGACGACGGCGCGGTGCGGGTCGCAGAGGATGATGCGGGCGCCCATCGAGACCAGCTTGTCGGTGAACACCAGCCGGTTCTCGAACATCTTCTCGAAGATCAGCACCGTGCCCTTGGCCTGGGTCGCCACCGCAACCGCGATCGAGGTCAGGTCGGCGGGGAACATCGGCCACGGCCCGTCGTCGATCTTCGGCACCTGATCGTGGATGTCGTCGACCACCACCAGCTCCTGCCCGGGCGGCACGCGCACACTGGTACCCTGGATCTCGATCTCGACGCCCAGCCGCCGGAAGCTGTGGCGGATCGCGCGCAGGTGCTCGACGGCCGCGTCCTCGATCACGAGGTCGCCGCTGGTGACGGCGGCCAGGCCGATGAACGAGGCCACCTCGATGTGGTCTGACCCGACCCGGTGCGTGCAGCCGTGCAGCGCATCTGCGCCCTCGATCACGAGCACGTTCGAGCCGATCCCCTCGATGGCGACGCCCATCTTGCAGAGCATGTGGCACAGGTCCTGCACGTGCGGCTCGCAGGCCGCGTTCATGATCACGGTCGTGCCGCGGGCGCGGGCGGACGCCATCAGCGCATTCTCGGTGCCGGTGACGCTGGCCTCGTCGAGGTGGATCTCGGCGCCATCGAGGCCGTCAGGAGCGCGCAGGCGGTACTCGCGGTCGACCTGCACGTCGGCGCCCAGCGCGGCGAACGCCATCAGGTGGGTGTCGACCCGGCGCCGGCCGATCACGTCGCCGCCGGGAGGCGGCACGTCAGCGGCCCCGAAGCGCGCCAGCAGCGGCCCGGCCAGCAGGATCGAGGCGCGGATGCGGGTGCACAGCTCGGGGTCGAGCTTGGTGCCGTTGACCTCGGCCGCCCACACCCGCACGGTGTTCGGGCCTTGCCACTCGACGTCGACCCCGAGCGCCGCGATCAGCTCGATCATCTCCTCGACGTCGCGGATGTGCGGCACGTTCTCGAGGATGACGGGCTCCCCGGTGAGCAGGCAGGCGGCGAGGATCGGAAGGGCCGCGTTCTTGTTGCCGGCCGGCCTGATGGTGCCAGACAGCGGCCGACAGCCCTCGATCAGGAATGCCTCCACAGTGCCCTCTCGCGTCGCGGTCGCCATGGCCATCTAGGGTAGCCCCATTCGACCCGTTTGCCCCTGGTTCCTGCTATTTTCGCGGCATGGACGAGCAACTGGTACGCGACCGTGACGCCGCGTGGGCGCTGCTCACGGAGTGGACGCAGAGCGAGGCGCTGCGCCGCCACGCGCTGGCGGTGGAGGCGTCGGTGCGCGCGTACGCGGGCTCGTTCGGCGAGGACGTGGACGCCTGGGGCAACGTGGCGCTGCTGCACGACTTCGACTACGAGCGGCACCCCACGCTCGACAAGCATCCCTCCGACGGAGCGCCGGTGCTGCGCGAGAAGGGCTATCCGGAGTGGTTCATCCGCGCCATCCAGTCGCACGGCGACCACACCGGCGTGGCCCGCGAGTCACAGCTCGAGCGCACGCTCTACGCCTGCGACGAGGTGTCGGGGTTCGTGCACGCGTGCGGCCTGGTGCGGCCGGACGGGCTGACGTCGCTGGAGGCGAGGTCGGTGCGAAAGAAGCTGAAGCAGCCCAGCTTCGCGAAGGGCGTGAACCGCGACGACGTCATCCAGGGAGCCGAGCAGCTCGGCGTCGACCTGGACGAGCACATCACGTTCGTGATCGCGGCGCTGCGGCCGATCTCGGCCCAGCTGGGCCTGCGCAGCTAAGCGCGTCCGCCAGGCGCTCCACGTCGTCGTCGCTCGTCCATGCGCCGACGGAGACCCGCAGCCAGGGCGTGTCGGGGATGTAGCGCGCGAGGATGCCCTGTGCGCCCAGCCGCTCGTTGAGGGCGACGGTGTCCTCCTGCCCGGCGACGGTAAGGGCGATCAGCGGTGCGCCATCGTTGCCGTGGTCGGCCACCGTCACGCCGGGCTGCCGGCGCAGGCGCTCGCGGGCGCGGCTCGCGTTGTCGGCGGTCTGGGCCAGCCAGCCGGCGCGACCGCCGGGCAGCGATTCCACCCACTCGATGGCGGCGCCGATGCCGGCCACCGTGACGGTGTCGAGGGTGCCGCTGTCGAAGCGGGCGGCGGTCGGCAGGAAGTCGCCGACCACTCCCTGCTCCAGGTTCCAGTAGCTCGACTGGGATGTCCACGCGCGGTCCCACCACTGCGGGGACACCCACAGGCCGCCGCTGCCCTGCGGGCCGAGCAGCCACTTCTGGCCGGAGAACGCGTAGAAGTCGGCGCCGGTCGCGGCGGCGTCGACGGCGATCGCGCCGGCCGACTGGGCGCCGTCCAGGAGCAGCGACGCCCCGGCCTCGTGCGCGGCCGCGGAGATCGCGGCCACGTCAAGCACCCGGCCGGTCGTCCACAGCACGTGCGAGACGGCCACCATCCGGGTGCCGTCGCCGATACCGTCCAGCAGCCGCTCGGGCGGCAACTCGACGACGCGCACGCCGAAGCGACGGGCGATCACATCCAGCGGGCTGCGGATGCCTGGGTGCTCGTCGGTCGTGGTCAGCACCTCGTCGCCGGCCTGCCAGTCGATGCCAGAGATGACGATCCCGACGCCCTGCGTGGTGGAGCTGGTCAGCGCGATCTGCTCGGGCGGCGCACCCACGGCACGACCGAGCGCTGCGCGGGCGCGGTCGCGCAGGTCGCGATAGTGCTGGAAGGCGGCCATGCCGATGCGGGGCTCGGCCAGGGACATGTCCAGCTCGCGCCGCATGGCCTCGGCGGCGGGGCGGGGCAGCGGCCCGTTGGTGCCGGCGTTCAGGTAGGCAACGCCCTCCACCGAGGGCAGGTCGGACCGGATGCTCACAATGTCACCACCGCGTCGACGGGATCATGGTCAGAGAGGCGGACGGGCAGCTCTCCGTCCAGGTACAGGTCGCGGAGCTCGGGCGGCCACGGCGCCGGTCGGGACGACACCTGCATGCCGCGGACGAAGAGGTGATCGACGCCGGGATGCAGCTTCGTGGTGTCCTCGATCCAGCCGCGTGCGGCGAGCGCCCGCAGGCCGCGAGAGCCGGCATCGGCATTCAGGTCGCCGCCCAGCAGCATCGGGGCGCCGCGTGCGAAGCGTTCGAGCACGTAGCCGGCCCGTTCCAGCTGCTGGCGGTTGTCACCGGAGTCGGAATGGACGTTGGCGAGCGCGAGCTCGCGGCCGGCGGATCGGTGGCGGAGTCGCACCAGCTGGGCGATGCGAGGCTCACCGCGAAGGCGGCGGCGGTCGTTGATCTGGACGCGGCGGGCCGACACGAGCAGCAGCTCGGAACCGTAGAGGACGGCGTTGGCCTGGCCCTCGACCTGGGTGCGGACGAGGTCGGGCAGGGCCTTGCCCACGGCGGCACCGAGCGCCAGCGGCAGGGGCACGTGCAGGAACGGGATGTGGGCGCCGTAGGCGGGGGCCAGCGTGACGCCCATGCCGGTGCGCTCGCGAAGCAGGGCGCCGGCCCACACCGGCACCTCCTGCAGCAGCACCAGGTCTGGCGCGTCACGGACGATCAGCTCGCACATCTCATCGAGCAGCTTGCGATGGACGTGGCCGTGCTGGCGGTCGGGAGGGATGTCGCGGCCGTGGGCGATGTTCCAGGCGCGGACGTGGATGCGTACGGGATCGCTCACCAGGGCGATGCTACCGGGCCACCGCCGGGCACCGGTAGCATCCCCGGCATGAGGATTCCCGGGAGGGCTCGCTTCGGAGACGTGATCGGACGGCAGCTGGCGATGTTCGCCGACGACCACCGCGACCTGATGCTGCGGGTCGAGCAGGCGCGCGTCTCCTACACGCATGCGGGCGCGAGCGAGGCGGAGGAGCGCTACGGCGACTACATGGACCTGGTTGAGGAGGCGGAGGAAGAGCTGCTGGCGCTGCGCGACCGGTATGCGGAGAGGATGGCGGCACGGGATCGGATGCGATACGAGCGCGAGTTCTCGAAGGCGGCGGAGAGGCGGCTGCCGTCGCTGGTGGTGCGGCGCATCTACCAGCGCGCGATGGATCCGGATCTTGACGAGTGAGATGTGAGCACGCTGGTCGGCTGGTTCGAGAACCACGCCTACCTGCTCGTGTTCGTGACGGTGACGCTGGAGCTGGTGGGGGTGCCGTTTCCGTCTGAGACGATCCTGATCGGCGCCGGCGCCGCGGCGGCGGCGGGACACCTGAACGTGCTCCTGGTGATGGGCGTGGCGGCGATCGCGGCGACGCTGGGCGCGCTGGGCGGATACGAGATCGGGCGGATCGGCGGGCGACCGCTGCTGGACCGGCTGGTGGCGCGGGGCTGGCCTCGGCAGCAGCAGGTGCTGCGGGTCGAGGAGTTCTTCGGGCGGCACGGCGGCAAGTCGCTGGTGGGAGCGCGATTCGTGCCGTTCGTGCGGATCTTCGCGCCCTGGATGGCCGGGGCGGCGGGGATGCCGCTGCGCCAGTTCGCGGCGTGGAACGTGGTCGGTGCGGTGGCGTGGGTGGTGATCGTGACCGGCGGCGGGTTCCTGTTCGGAGAATCGCTGGCGGCGATCGAGGCCAGCGTCGGGCCGGTGGCGGCGGTGGTGGCGGCGGTGGCCGTGGCGGGGCTGTTCGTCCTGCATCGCGTCCGAGCCCGCGACTAGCCTCCGGCGTCCATGGCCCGAACTCCCAAGAAGCGCAAGCAGCCGCGGTGCCACTCGTGTCACCGGCGCTCGCTGCGGTGGCTGGAAGGCCGGCAGCGCTTCATGTGCGACTCCTGCGGCAAGGTCTTCGACCTGGCCGTGGTCGAGCGGCACAACCCGGGCCTGCAGCTGTTCGAGCCACAGCTGCACATGGACGTCGCCGGGTAACGTCGGTGATTCGTCACGGCCCGTGACGAATCTGGAGGGTCACACTGGGCCAGGCGCGGCCGTTGCGCTCACGGCCAGGTCAACGCGCAGGTCACGCGCACCGATTGCAACCGCGCCATGACGGCTCGTATGCATCCTGGAGGCAACACCGGTGCCAGGCGCGGCTGTTGCGCTCCCAGAAGTGTCAACGCGCCCGTCACGTGAGCAGATCGCAACCCGGCTGTCAGCGCCTGACGCAACCTTGGCGGCAACACCGGTGCCAGGCGCGGCTGTTGCGCTCACGGAACGGTCAACGCGCCCGTCACGCGCACGAATTGCAACCCCGCCGTCACTGCTCGCACGCACCTTGCGGGCAACACCGGTGCCAGGCGCGGCTGTTGCGCTCACGGAAGTGTCATCGCAGCCGTTGCATACGAACACATGTTCGCCTATGCTGGAGGGCCCTTGCCGAAACGCCCCCGCATCCTGGTCTGCGCGCTCGTCCCCCGCTTCGCTCTGCGGGTGGCGATGGGCGGTTCGCTGGGCGATGTCCCGGCGGCGCTGGCCCCGGAGGCGGGCGGCTCGCCGCTGGTGGGCGAGGTGAACGCCGCCGCGGCCACCTTCGGCGTGCGGCCCGGGATGCGCTCAGGCGAGGCGATCGCTCGCTGCCCGGGAATCAGGCTGGTCACCGCCGACCCCGGTGCCGTCGCCGATGCCGCCGAGGAGCTGCTGGCCGGCCTGGAGGCGATCGGCGCCGCTGTCGAGCCGCTCGAGCCCGGCCACGCGCTGTTCCGCGCAGACGGCCTGCTGCGCATGCACGGGGGCCTCGGCCGCCTGCTGCACGCCGCTGGAAAGCTGCTCCCGCCCGGCGCCCGGATCGGCGCCGGGCCCGGCCGCTTCACCGCCCGGGCCGCCGCCATCAAGGCCCGGCCCGGCCGCCCGCGCTTGGTCGACGCGGACAGCGCGCCCGGCTTCATCGGCCGCATGGCAATCGGCCGCCTGGGCCTCGACCCTCGCATCACCGACGAGCTGGAGGCGCTCGGCATCCGCACCGCCGGCGCGCTAGCCGCGCTCCCGCTCCCCGCCGTTGCCGATCGCTTCGGCCCCGCCGGCATCGCCGGGCGCCGCCTCGCCCAGGGCGAGGACGAGGACTACGTCGCGCCGCGCATGCCGCCCCAGCCGCTGCGTGAGTGGATCGACTTCCCCGAGCCCGTGGGCGACGAGGCCACCCTCCACCAGGCCGCCACCCTGCTGGTCGAGCGCCTGCTGGCCACTCCCCGCCGGAACGGCCGTCCCGTTCGCACGCTCACGCTCTCCGCGCGCCTGTCCGCCGGCGGATCCTGGCACCGCCCCGTGCGCCTGCGCGACGCCACCTCCGACCCGCGCCGCCTGCGCGACGCCCTGCTGCCCGCCCTCTCCGGCCTGCCCGGCGCGCTCGACCGTCTGACCATGGAGCTGGCCGAGCTGGGCGAGCCGGGCGGCCGCCAGCAGCTCCTGATGCGCCCCGCCCGCGAGGTGCGCCGCGAGCGCGCCGCGGAAGCAGCCCGCCAGCTTCGCGCCGCCATGGGTGAGGGCCACCTGCTGCGCGTCGTCGAGGTCGCCCCCTGGTCACGCCTGCCGGAGGGCCGGGAGCTGCTCGTGCCGTACGAGTAACCGAAGATGCAGGGGGTCATGGATCGCACATACGTACGCCGGCTGGGGCTCCCCCGTCCCATCCACGTCACCACCGACCAGGCCGGCCTGCCCGTGGCCGTCGCCAACCGCCCCGTCTCCGTCACCCGCGACGAGTGGCGGGTCGAGGAGGGCTGGTGGACGCGCCGCCCCGTCCACCGCACCTACTTCGATCTGGTGCTGGCGGACGGCCGCAACACCGTCGTCTTCTGCGATCGCCGCCAGGGCCGCTGGTACGAGCAGCGCGCATGATCGAGCTGCACGCCCACTCCTGTTACTCCTTCCTGGACGGCGCCTCCCAGCCCCAGGAGCTGGCCCTGACCGCCGCCCGCCTCGGCCATGAAGCCCTGGCTCTGACCGACCACGACAGCCTGTCCGGCTCGCTCGAGTTCGCCCATGCCGCCCACGACGCCGGCCTGCGCCCCATCACCGGCTGCGAGCTGACCCTGGCCGGCGGCGCCCACCTCACCCTCCTGGTCGAGACCCAGGCCGGCTACCGCAACCTCTGCCGCCTGCTCACCCTCGCCCACGCCGACGACCGCCGCGCACCCTCCGTCACCCTCGACCAGCTGGCCGTCCACGCCGACGGCCTGCACTGCCTGTCCGGCTGCGCCCGCGACGGTCTGGTCGCGCGCGAGGTCGCCGCCGGCCGCCCCCGCCAGGCCGACGCCGCCGCCCGCCGGCTGCGCGGCATCTTCGGCCGCGACCGGTTCGCGATCGAGCTGCAGCGCCCCTACTGGCGCGGCGACGGCCGCCGCAACCGCCTGCTGGCCGAGCTCGCCGCCGAGCTGCGCCTGCGCACCGTCGCCACCGGCGACGTCCACGCCCACAACGCCCGCCGCGCCTTCCTGCAGGACACCCTGGTCGCGATCCGCCTCAACACCACGCTCGACGCCTGCGAGCGTGACCGCCGGGGCAACCGTGAGGCGGTGCTGCGCGCCCCTGCTGAGATGGCCGCCCGCTTCCCCGACGACGCCGTCCGCGGCGCCCTCGAGGTGGCCGACCGCTGCCGCTTCGACCTCACCAGCGACCTTGGCTACAGCTACCCCGACTTCATCTCGGACACCGGCGAGTCGGCCTCCCAGGCCCTGTACCGCATCTGCCGCGACCAGCTCGAGCTCCGCTACGCCGGCAGCCGTGACCTGCACGAGGCCCGCCGCCGCCTGGACGAGGAGCTGGCACTGATCGACCACCACGGCCTGGCCGGCTTCTTCCTCCTGCACCGCGACATCCTCGAGCTGGCCCGCGACGTCGCCCTCCAGGTGCGCGGCCAAAGCGCCGCCCGCCGCCTGCTGCCCCCGGGCCGCGGCCGCGGCTCCAGCGTCGGCTCGATCGTCTGCTACCTGATCGGCCTCTCCCACGTCGACCCGGTGTCGGCGCGGCTGTTCCTGGGCCGGTTCCTGTCGCGCGACCAGACCAGCATCCCCGACATCGACCTCGACTTCCCGCGCGACATCCGCGAGGGCCTGATCCTCGAGATCCAGCGCCGCTACGGCGACGACCACGCCGCGCTGGTGGCCGCCTTCCCCACCTACCGGGTGCGCGGCGCCATCCGCGACCTGGGCAAGGCGCTGGCGCTGCCACAGGGCGAGGTCGAGCGGATGGCGCGCATGACCGACGGCTGGGACCGCGGCACCGAGTCGGCGCGCCTGCCGGACGGCTCCGACAGCCCCCGCTGGCGCGCCTTCCGCTTCCTGATGGATGAGATCATGGGCCTGCCCCGCCACATCAGCCAGCACTCCGGCGGGATGGTCATCTCCTCCACCCCGCTGGTCGAGCTGGTGCCGGTGCTGCCGGCCGCCATGGAGGGCCGTCGCATCTGCCAGTGGGACAAGGACTCCTGCGCCGACGCCGGGTTCCTCAAGATCGACCTGCTCGGCCTGGGCATGCTGTCGGCGGTGGAGCGCTGCGTCGAGCTGATCGCCGACACCGCCGCCGAGCCCGTCGACCTGTCCCGCATCGGCTTCGACGACCCCGCGGTCTACTCCGAGATCCAGGCCGGCGACACCGTCGGCGTGTTCCAGATCGAGAGCCGCGCCCAGATGCAGTCGATCGTGCGCACCCAGCCCGAGAACCTGGGCGACCTGACCGTCCAGGTCGCGCTGGTGCGGCCGGGACCGATCGTGGGCAAGGCCGTCAACCCCTACATCCAGCGCCGCAAGCTGCTGCGCGAGAACCCCGACTACCAGGTGCCCTTCGACCACCCGCGGCTGGAGGGCCCGCTGGCCGACACGCTGGGCGTGATCGTCTACCAGGACCAGGTGCTGGAGGTGGCGATCGCGCTGGCCGGCTTCACCGCCGGCGAGGCCGAGTCGCTGCGCCGGGCGATGAGCCGCAAGCGCAGCCACGAGGCGCTGGTCGTGCACCGCGAGCGGTTCTGCGACGGGGCGGAGGCACAGGGCGTCCCCCGCGAGACGGCCGCGGCCGTGTTCGAGAACGTGCTCGGCTTCTCCGGGTTCGGCTTCCCCAAGTCGCACGCCGCCGCCTTCGCGATCCTGGCCTACCAGTCGGCCTGGCTGCACCTGCACCACCCCGCCGAGTTCCTGTGCTCGCTGCTGAACGAGCAGCCGATGGGCTTCTACCCGCCCGCCACGCTGCTCCGCGACGGCGAGCGGCGGGGCGTGACCGTGCTCCCACCTGACATCAACCGCAGCCACCCCGAGTGCGCGATGGAGCAGAGCGCCGTCCGCATCGGCCTCGGCTACATCAAGGGCGTCGGCAAGGCTGCCTCGGACGTGGTCGCCGAGCGCGACCGCGGCGGCCCCTACCGCGACGCCGGCGACCTGGTGCGGCGGGCGCCGGTCGGCCGCGACGTGCTCGCCCAGATGGTGCGGGCCGGCGCGCTCGACCCCTTCTCCAGCGACCGCCGGCGGCTGCTGTGGGAGATCCGCCTGCACCGCGCCCCCGAGTCCGGCCAGCTGGCGCTGGCGCTTGACGCCGCCCCGGCGCCGCCGCTGCCGTCACAGTCGCAGTGGGAGCGGATGATCGCCGACCACGAGACGATGCGCCTTACCACCGGCCCCCACCCGATGGCGCTGCTGCGCCCCACGCTCCCCGACCACATCCGCACATCGCGCGACCTGGCCACCGACCCGCCCGGATCCACCGTCACCATCGCCGGGATCGTGGTGGCGCGCCAACGCCCGGGCACCGCCAAGGGCATCGTGTTCCTGCTACTCGAGGACGAGCACGGCCTGAGCAACGCGATCGTGCCGCCCGACGTCTACGCCCACGACCGCATCGCCGTGCGGGCCGAGCCGCTGCTCGAGGTGACCGGCCGCCTGGAGCGCCGCGAGGGCACGATCAACGTGCTGGCCGAGCGGATCACCGCGCTCAGCCACCGCGGCCGGGCCGAGATCGGGCCGGCACCAGCCGAGACGCCCGACGTTGGCGAGCTGCGAGCCGCGGCGCCCTATCCGAACAGCTTCGGGCGGGGACGGCGCTAACGCACCGTCAGCACAGCGCTGAAGACGGCGCAGATCACCACCCAACCCATTGGCCCTGGAGGGCCGCTCCTACAGGAACAGCCCGTACACCGTGTTCAGCACGAAGATGAAGGCCAGCCACACGACCAGCACCATGACGACCGCCATCAGCGGGCGCTGCTGCGCCCAGTCAAGAACGGTCGCACGTCCGCCGTACTCGTCGACCTCCTCGTCGTCCAAGTCCATCCAGCGCATCAGAAGACCCCCCTTCCGCTCCCCACTGTGAGCGTACAGGGTGCCCGGCCACCGGTAACCCCCCGTACGGGGGTCAGCCGCAGGGCACCGCTCAGCCGGTGATCAGGGCCACACCGGCGTCCACGTCGGCCACCTTGGGCACGACCTCGAGCACGCTCTCGTGCGCGCAGAACCGCACGTCGTCGTAGAGGTCGGCCGCGCGCAGGTTGCGGGCGCTCTGCGAGGCGCTCAGCCCCTCGCCGCCGGTCTCGAAGCTGCGCGAGATCGCCTCCGCCGCGTGGGCGGCGTCCGACCGCTCCCACTCGGCCAGCCAGACCGCCAGCTCCTGCACGAACCGCCCGGCCGTGTAGGCGTCGTCCATCGTGAACCCGCCCTTCACGCCCGCACACTGGATCAGCACGTCGCCGCTCTGCTTGCGGGCCGTCCGCGCCACCGCCGCGGCACACGAGGTGAGGTTGGCCAGGCTGCCGATCGCCACCGTCTCGGCGTGCGCGGCCGCCGTCACGATTGCCCGCGTGCCGTTCGTGGTCGTGATCACGAGCGTCTCGCCCAGCCGGTCACCGGCGAACTCGCGCGGCGAGTTCCCCAGGTCGAACCCCTCGGGCTTCACGCACTTGCGCTCGCCCGCCAGGACGGCGCCGCCGTTCACCCGCTCCGCCAGCGCCCGCGCCTGGTCGACCTCCCCGCAGGCCAGCACCCGCTGATAGCCCTGCGCCAGCGCGTAGGCGATGGTGGTGGTGGCGCGCAGCACGTCGATCACGATCGCCACCGAGGCGTCCTCCGGCTCTCCCGGCGTGAAGGCGACGTCGATCCTCACGCCGCGCCCTCCCTCGCGCGCAGCGCCGCCTGGGCCGCCGCCAGCCGCGCGATCGGCACCCGGAACGGCGAGCACGACACGTAGTCCAGGCCGGTGCGGTCACAGAACGCGATCGAGTCGGGATCGCCGCCGTGCTCGCCGCAGATGCCCAGCTTGATGTCCGGGCGCTTGCCGCGGGCCAGCCCGGCCGCGTGCTCGATCAGGCGGCCCACGCCGAGCTGATCGAGCGTCTGGAACGGATTGCGGTCGAGCACGCCCTCCTCCAGGTAGTACGTCAGGAACTTCCCCTCCGCGTCGTCACGCGAGAACGCCAGGGTCATCTGGGTGAGGTCGTTGGTGCCGAACGAGAAGAAGTCGGCCTCCCCCGCGATCTCGTCGGCGGTGAGCGCCGCCCTCGGCACCTCGATCATGGTGCCGATGTGGATGCCCAGCCCGCCGCCCTGCTCCTGCTCGATCACGTCCTCGGTCAGCGCCCGCAGCCGCCGCAGCTCCTCGGCGAAGCCGATCAGCGGGTGCATGATCTCGACCCCCTTGGCCGAGACGGCGATCGCCGCGCGCACGATCGCCCGCACCTGCATCTCGTAGATCTCGGGGAACATCAGCCCCAGACGGCAGCCGCGCGTGCCCAGCATCGGGTTCTGCTCGGCCAGCGACCGCACCCGGCCGGCGATCCGCTCCAGCTCGGCGATCTCGGCCGGCGGCCGGCCCTCGGCGCGGCCGCGCGCGATCTCCTCGGCCAGGTCGCCCGCATCGGGCAGGAACTCGTGCAGCGGCGGGTCGAGCAGCCGGATCGTCACGGGCAGGCCGGCCATCGCCTCGAAGATGCCGCGGAAGTCGGCCTCCTGGAACGGCAGCAGGCGGTCGAGCTGCACGCGGCGCTGCGCCTCGTCGGCGGCCATGATCATGGCCTGCACGACCGGCAGCCGCTCGTCCCCGAAGAACATGTGCTCGGTGCGGCAGAGACCGATCCCCTCGGCGCCCAGCTCGCGCGCCTTGGCAGCGTCGGCCGGCGTGTCGGCGTTGGCGCGGACGCGCAGCCGCCGCACCTCATCGGCCCAGCCGGTGATCGTCTCGAAGTCCTCGTTCAGCTGGGCCGGCACCAGCGGCACCGCGCCCAGCATCACCTCTCCGGTGCCGCCGTCAATCGTGATCTGGTCGCCTTCGGACACGACCGTCTCGCCGACGGTGAACGTGCGCGCGTCGGCGTCGATCTGCAGGTGCTCCGCCCCGGCCACGCAGGGCTTTCCCATCTGCCGCGCCACCACCGCCGCGTGGGAGGTCATGCCGCCGCGCGCCGTCAGCACCCCCTGCGCCTGCAGCACCCCGTGGATGTCGTCCGGCGTCGTCTCCCACCGCACCAGGATCACCGGCTGCTCCGCCTTGCCGCGCTCCTCCGCCGTGTCGGCGTCGAACACGACAGCGCCGACGGCGGCGCCCGGCGAGGCGTTCAGGCCGCGGGTCAGCACCTCCCGCGGCGCGGACGGATCGATGGCCGGGTGCAGCAGCTGGTCGAGCTGGCCCGGGTCCACCCGCAGCAGCGCCGTCGGGCGGTCGATCACGCCCTCCTCGACCATGTCCCGCGCGACCCGCACGGCCGCGGCGGCGGTGCGCTTGCCGGCCCGGGTCTGCAGGATGTAGAGCGCGCCCCGCTCGACCGTGAACTCGATGTCCTGCATGTCGCCGTAGTGCTGCTCGAGCCGGTCCATCTGTTCGCCCAGCCGGCGATAGGCATCGGGCATCACCGCATCCATCTCGGCCAGCGGCTGGGGCGTCCGGATGCCCGCCACGACGTCCTCGCCCTGTGCGTTCACCAGGAACTCGCCGTAGCGCTGGCGCTCTCCGGTCGAGGGGTTGCGGGTGAAGCAGACGCCGGTGGCCGAGTCGTCGCCCATGTTGCCGAACACCATCTGCACGACGTTCACCGCCGTGCCCAGGTCGTCGGCGATGTGGTACTCGCGGCGGTAGGTACGCGCCCGCGGCGTGTTCCACGAGCCGAAGACGGCGTCGATCGACCGCTGCAGCTGCGCTCCGGGGTCCTGCGGGAACTGCTCGCCGGTCTCGTGCCGGTAGATCTCCAGGAACTCGCCTACCAGCGCGCGCAGGTCGTCGGCCGAGAGGTCGACGTCGGCGTCCGCGCCGCGGGCCATCTTCATCCGCCCCAGCGCATTCTCGAACAGGTGGCCGTCGACGCCCGCCACCACGTCCCCGAACATCTGCACGAACCGCCGGTAGGAGTCGTATGCGAACCGCTCGTCGCCGCCGGCCTCGGCCAGCCCCTGCACCGACTGGTCGTTGATGCCCAGGTTCAGGATCGTGTCCATCATGCCCGGCATCGAGACCACGGCGCCCGACCGCACCGACACCAGCAGCGGGTCGTTGCGCGCACCCAGCCGCTTGCCGACGCGCTGCTCGAGCGCCGCCAGGTGCGCGCCCAGCTCGTCGTCCAGGCCGTCCGGATGACGGCCGCCGTTCGCCAGGTAGGCCAGGCATGCCTCGGTGGTGACCGTGAAGCCGTCAGGCACCGGCAGGCCGATCGAGGTCATCTCGGCCAGGTTGGCGCCCTTGCCGCCGAGCAGCCGGCGCATCTCGGCCGACCCCTCCGAGAAGTCGTAGACGTAGCGGCTCATCCGCGCGAGAGCGCGCCCTCGAGTGCGGCCCGGCGCCGCTCCTCGACCAGCTCCGCGCAGCGCGCGGCGGCCTCTTCGATCGCCAGCTTGGTGACGTCGATGACCGGGCAGCCCAGCCGCTTGTGCAGGTTGGCGGTGGTCTCGAGCTCCTCGTAGATCTCGGCCAGGTCGGCGTAGCGCGCCGACGAGCCGGCGGCCAGCGCCCGCACCCGGCGGCGGCGGATCTCGGCCAGACGGTCGGCGTCGATGGTCAGCCCCACGATCTTCCAGGGATCGACCGTGAACAGCGCCGGGGGCGGGTCGATGCCCTTCACGATCGGGATGTTGGCGGCCATCAGCCCCATGTAGCCGAGGTGCATCGAGGTCGGCGTCTTGGACGTGCGCGACACCCCCACCAGCACCACGTCGGCCTGCTGCAGGTCGTCCGCGCCGCGGCCGTCGTCGTGCTTGACGGCGAACTCGATGGCCGCGATCCGCCGGAAGTACTGCGCGTCAAGCGGCGCCTGGCGGCCGGGCACCTGCATCGCCTGCATGCCGGAGGCGGTCGTGATCGCGTTCAGCGCGGGCCCGAGCACGTCCAGCGCCACCAGCCGGTGCTGCCGCGAGATCTCGACCACGGCCTCGCGCAGGCCGGAGTCGACCAGCGTGTAGAACACGGCGGCGCGGCGGCCGGTGGCCGCCTCCAGCGCGCGCGCCAGCTGCTCGCGCGACTTCACCCGCGCATGGCGGTGCAGCTCGATCTCGGAATCGCCGAACTGCGACTGGGCCGCCCGCGCCACCCGTGCCGCCGTGTCCCCGGTCGAGTCGGAGATGATGTGGATCTCGAGCGTGTCCGCCACGGCCCGGACTCTACCGCCCGCCACAGCCGCGGGTGCGGTATACAGGGGCCACCGGTGGCGGCGACCGGCATCCGCCGGTGTAGCGACTACCCCGGGAGCTGCTCGAAGTCGCCGACCAGGCGCAGGGTCGAGACGACGTCGGCCAGCAGCTTGAGACGGTTTCCGCGCAGGGCCGGATCCTCGGCCATCACCATCACGTGCTCGAAGTACGCGTTGATCGGCTCCACCATCAGCGCCGCCGCGTCCAATGCGGACGCGTAGTCGCGCCGCGCGGCCGCGTCGGCGATCTCGATGTCCGCGGCCGTCAGCGCCGCGCACAGCGCCCGCTCCTCGTCCATCTCGAACATCGACGTGCGCACCTCGGAGGCCGCCTGCTCGGCGGCTTTGGCCGTGATCCGGATACAGCGTCCGTAGGCGTCGCGGACGGCCGCCAGCCAATCGGCGCCGCGCGCGTCGCGCAGCGCCCGGCAGAGGGCGGCCAGCGGCAGCGGCCCGGTCACGCCGGAGCCGCGCGCGGCGCGCATCTCATCCACGGTCACACCCTCCTCGGCCATCAGCGGCTCGACCCGGTCGAGCACGAAGTCGACGGCGTCGGGCACCGCCTCGAGCGGCTTTCGGCGCAGCTCGTGGCCCTGCGACACCAGCATGTGCACGGACTCGGCCATCAGGTCGACCAGCCCCAGCTCGTAGCCGCGCTCGAGCGCGATCGCGACGATGCCGGCCGCCGCCCGGCGCAGCCCGTAGGGATCACGGCTGCCGGTGGGCTGCGCGCCCAGGGCGAATGCCACCGCCACCGTGTCGGCCTTGTCGGATACCGACAGCAGCGCGGCGCCCTCGTCCGCGGGCAGCGTCCCGCCGGCCTCGATCGGGAGGTGGTGCTCCGCGATCGCCGCGCACACCTCGGGCGGCTCACCCGCATCGCGCGCGTACAGCGACCCGGCGTACCCCTGCAGGTCGGAGAACTCGGCCACCAGGCTCGACACCAGGTCGGCCTTGCAGAGCTCCGCCGCCCGCGCCACCGCCTCGCGCAGTGGCGGCTCGACCTCGACCCGGTCGCACAGCTGCCGCGATATCTCGCGTACCCGCTCCGCCTTGTCGGCCAGCGACCCCGCCCCCTCCAGGAAGCTGACGCGGGGCAGCTCGGCCAGCATCGCGGCGATGCCGCGGGCCTGGTCCTGGTCGTGCGCGAAGACGGCATCCTCCAGCCGCCCCACCAGCACCTCCTCGTTCCCGGCCGCGACCACCGCCGGGTCGCCGCCGTTCGCGACGAACGTGAAGCGCGCATCGAGGCGTCCCTCGCGCACGATCGGGAAGTAGCGCTGGTGTGACTGCATCGCCGTGATCGGGACGCGCTCGGGCAGCTCCAGGTACCGCTCGTTGAACCGGCCCTCGAGCACCACGGGCCACTCCACCAGGTGGACGACCTCGTCCAGCTTGCCCATCGGATCGATCCACTCTCCGGCCGTGTTCAGCCCCTCCACGATCAGCTCCCGGCGCTCGGCCGCGTCGGCCAGCACGTGCACGCCGCGCAGGTCGTCCAGGTAGCTCGCCGCGGATCCCACCCGGACCGCGCCCAGCGACCGGTGGCCGCGGGACTCCGTGCCGCTGGCCAGCCCCGCCAGCTCCATCTCGACCACCTCGTCGTCGAGCTTGACCACCAGCCACCGGATCGGCCGCGAGAACCGGCCGCCCGGCCAGCGCATCGTCTTTGCGAACTGCAGCCCGGCCACCACGCGGTGCACGGCGTCCGGCACCAGCTCGGCGGCCGATGCCGCACGGCCGTCGCTGATGGCCCACACGAAGCCATCGCGCTGCTCCAGCTCGTCCACCGCCAGCCCGTGCTTTCGCGCGAACCCGGCTCTGGCCGCCTCGGGCGCGTCGGCACGCGGACCTCGCTGCTGCGTCGCGACGGCATCTCGCTGCGGCGGCACGCTCGCGATCGCGACCAGCCGCCGCGGGCCGACGTGGACGCGGGTGTCGCGTGAGTCCAGGCCGGCTTCAGAGAGCGAGCGGACGAGCAGCTCGGGGAGCTGGCGCTCGGCCTCGCGACAGGCGGCGGCGGGCAGCTCCTCGCAGCCGATCTCGATCAGCAGGTCAGGCAACCTCGCCCTCCTGCATGGCCAGGTACGCGCGCGCCACGGCCTGCGTCAGGTGCCGCATGCGCAGGATGTATGCCTGACGGTCGGTGACGGCGATCGCCCGCCGCGAATCGAGCAGGTTGAAGGCGTGCGAGCACTTCAGCACCTGGTCGTAGGCGGGCAGCGGCAGGTTCGCCTCCAGGCACCGGCGGGCCTCGGCCTCGTGGTCGTCGAAGTGCCGCGCAAGCATCCCGGTGTCGGCCAGCTCGTAGTTGTAGGCCGAGAACTGGCGCTCGTTCTCGAGGTAGACGTCGGCCCACGACACGCCCGGGGCCCACTCCATGTCCTGGGCCCGCCGCACCTTCTGCAGGTGCATGCCGATCCGGTCGAGGCCGTAGGTCATCTCCACCGACACCGGCTCCAGCTCGATCCCTCCCGCTTGCTGGAAGTAGGTGAACTGGCTGATCTCCATGCCGTCCATCCACACCTCCCAGCCCAGCCCCCACGCGCCCAGGCTGGGGCTCTCCCAGTTGTCCTCGACGAAGCGGATGTCGTGTTCCAGCGGGTCGATGCCGATCGCGGCCAGCGAGCGCAGGTAGACGTCCTGACTGTCGTCGGGCGCCGGCTTCAGGATCACCTGGTACTGGTAGTGCTGCTGGAAGCGGTAGGGGTTCTCGCCGTAGCGGCCGTCATCCGGGCGGATCGAGGGCTCGACGTAGGCCGTGCGCCACGGCCGCGGGCCGAGCACGCGGAGCAGCGTCGCGGGGTTGGACGTGCCGGCCCCCACCTCCGTGTGGTACGGCTGCATGATCGCGCACCCCTCGGCCTCCCAGAAGGCCTGCAGCTGCGCGATCGTCTGCTGGAAGGTCGCCATCGAGGGCGCAAGCTATCAGACGCTTGATCCCGGACAGCAACCTGCCGATAACCGCTCCATGCGACGTGGCGGATACGCGCTTCTCCCCCTCCTGGTGCTGGCGGCGACCGCCTGCGGAGCTCCCAGCGGCAAGGCGCTGGACACGAAGGTCGAGGCCGCCGTGGTGGCCCAGCAGGGCGGTCGGCAGGTCGTCTCATCGGTCGACTGCAGCGACCAGGCGCCGCCGGCCAACACGGTCGCCGGTGGGCTGGGGACGGTGACCGCCGACCACACCTGCACCGTGACGTTCAGCAACGGCACGCCCACGCAGGTGTGGGCGGTAAACGTGCTCGACCTCGGCGCCAGCCACCCCGTGCAGCTGCTCTACCGGACCGATCACAACGGCGACGGCCAGCCGGCCGTGACCGTCGACGTGGCAAGGCTGTTCTCGGCCGAGATGGCGCTCCTGAACGGCGGGACGGCAGCCAAGGCGCGCTGCAGGGCGGGCTCGCCCGCAGCACCGGCCGGCTCGACCGCGACGGCGGCACCCGACCACGTCTGCAGTATCCGCATCCCGGGCCACGGCCGCGAGCGCTGGGCCGTGCGGATCCTGGGCAGCAACGTGCAGCTGCTGTTTCAGCTCGGCTGAAGGGTGCGCAGGCGAAAGCCGCCGTGGTGCGCGTAGGTCTCCTCGACCACCCGCAGTGCGCCGGCCGCGGCGTCGGGCGACAGCGCGACGGGCGCGAGCGGACGCTCGAGCAGCCCCTCGATGGCAGTGATCGCGCCGGCCGCCATCCGGAAGCCACCGCTCGCCACCATGCAGCCCGTGCAGACGGCGCCGCCCGCCGCCGCCGAGAATCCGGCCAGCGGGCCGGCCGACCCGCACGACGCGCACGAGTCGAGGTGCGGCAGGTAGCCCGAGAGCGCCAGCAGCTTCAGCTGGAACGACAGTCCCAGACCGTCGTGCTGGGGGTCATGGGCGCGCTCGGGCGGGCCGGAAAGCAGCTCCAGGAACCGGCACAGGCCCTCGTAGGCACGCGCATTCGGCTCGGGCTCGGCGAACAGCTTCAACACCGCCTCCGCCCCGATCTGGCCGACCGCCAGCGCGTAGCCGTCGGCCCGCACCTGCTCCTGCGAGCTGATGATGTCGGCCCCAGAGACGGTGTGCAGCTCGCCCCGGCCCTCGTGCAGGATCAGCGCCGATCGGGTCAGCGGCTCCAGCCGCGCGCCGAATCGCGAGCCGGTCTTGCGCACGCCCTTGGCGATCGCGTTCACGCGCCCCCGCTCGAGCGTGTACAGGTGCAGCACGCGGTCGGCCTCCGAGAAGCGGATCGAGCGCAGCACCACGGCGTCGGTCTTGTAGCTGCGGCCCATTGCAGCTTCAGTCTAGGCGTCGCGTCGGAGGCGAATCACGAGCGCCACCGTGCCAGCTGCGGCGATCGCGATCAGGATCATGCCGATCCGGCGCCGTGATCCGCCGGGCGAGCCGGCCCAGTCAGCGCCGAGGACGGCCTCGGCGCTGGGTGGGGCAGGGATCGGTCCGGACGCGACGACCCTGCGGGCGACGATCTTCGGCCCCACCGCACCCTGCACCTGACAGGTGCGAGCCTCGACGTGCACCTTCTGCCCCCCGCCGATGTACGGCACCCCCTCGCGCGATGACCCGGCGATCCGCGTGTGACCGTCCAGGAACAGCGTCAGCACGCGGCCGCCGATCAGGCGCAGAGGCTGCGAGCTGCGCGAAACCACGACGGCGAGCCCGTCGAATCCCGCTTCGGCTCTGCCGTCGACGGTGACCGCGTTTCCCAGCCGGCACCCGACCGTCTCGTCGTCGAATCCACTGCCGGCCGGACCGATCGGGAACCCCGGCTGCCTGGGGAGGTACCCGGATGCGACCATCGGCCCGCCGAACGCCCAGATTGCCACGTCGGTCGGTACGCCGTTGATCGCCGATGCCCGCACGGGCGTGGGTGCGGCGGCCGGGCCGCCGGTATCGGCGCAGTCCGGCTCGACAGCTCCCGACAGCTGCCTCCCGGTGTGGACATCCGGCAGCTCCGCGGCATTCCAGCCCTCACCTGCGTAGGCCGTGTCATGCCAGACCACGATCGGGATGCACGAGGCACCCGCCCGGTCGGGCGCCTGAACCATGCCGAACAGTGCCGCCACCGCGGCGACCGTGATTCCGGCCATCCACTCGTGAAGCTTCACGGCCGTAGGACGCTCGCGGTGCGCCGGAAGTTCCCCGCCCTACACGTCACGCACGTCGGCGTCCGGCATCGCCGCCAGCAGGTCGTCCAGCCGCACCTCGAACACTGCGTTGGACGTTCCCGCGGCGCACCAGACCGTCTCGAACCGCCCCAGCGAGCTGTCGACCACCGTGTGCAGCGGCCGGTCGTGCCCGAGCGGCGGGATGCCGCCGATGGCGTAGCCGGTCTGCTCCTTGACGTCGCGGCCGCGGGCCATCGTGACGCCCTCGCCCACCCGTTCCAGGTCGATCCTCCGGTCGCCCGCACACAGGCACAGCAGCAGGTCGCCGCTCGCGTCCTGCAGCACCACCGACTTCACGATCTGGCCCAGCTCGCAGCCGACCGCGCCGGCCGCCTCCACCGCCGTGCGCGTCGACTCCGACAGCTCCTGCGCGCGCACGTCCAGCCCAGCCGCCTGCGCGCGCTCCTGGAACCTCAGGGCCGTGGGGTGCATCTCGGACATAGGTAGGTGCCGCGCTGGGCAACGCGGGTCTTGACGATAACGGATCCGCAGCGCGGGCACGGCTCGCCGGCACGGTCGAACACGTGGAAGCGCTCCTGCATCGAGCCGGGCGTCCCATCAACCGACCGGTAGGTGTCGATGCTGGCACCCTGCGCGTCGATCCCGCGCTCGAGCACGGCGATCACGGCGTCGTGCACGCGGGCCGCCCGCATGGCGCCGAGCCTGCCGCCGGCGGTCAACGGGTGCACCCGCGCCTCCCACAGCGCCTCGTCCGCGTAGATGTTGCCGACTCCAGCAACGACTCGCTGGTCGAGCAGCAAGGCCTTTACCGGCGCCGTGCGTCCGCGCAGCGCTGCGCGCAGCTGAGGAGCCGTCCAATCGCCGTCCAGCGGTTCCGGACCCACTCGGCCGCGCCAGTAGTCCTCGAGCCCGCCGGGCTCGATCAGGCGCATCGTACCGAACCGCCGCTGGTCGCTGTAGAGCAGCCAGCTGCCGTCGTCCAGCTCGAACACCGCTCGCAGATGCGGGCGCTCGCTGAGCTCGGCGACGTGATGGAACCATCCGGTCATGCGCAGGTGGCAGACCAGCGTGCGTCCGTCATCGAGGCCGATGGCAAGGTACTTGCCGCGCCGCCCGACGCCGGTCACCACCGCGCCCAGCAGCTCGTGCGCGACCGCCGTCGGATCGGCCGGCGCCGTCAGGCGTCCGTCGCGGATGTCGACACCGACCAGCTCGCGCCCGACCAGCACCTCGACCAGCCCTCGCCGCACCGTCTCCACCTCGGGCAGCTCAGGCATCGACGTACCCGAGCAGCAGTGGCTCGCGGTCGGCCGGTGCGTCGCCGATCTCGAAGCATGCGGCCACCGCGTCCAGGTCGGCCTCGCCCCGGGCGTGCACCGTCGCCAGAGGATCGCCGGCCGCGACGCGGTCGCCGCGCTTGCGGCGCACGAGCACACCGACGGCGTGGTCGACCTCGCCCTCCTTCGTACCGCGTCCGGCCCCCAGACGCATCACCTGCTCGCCGATGCTGCGGGCGTGACAGCGCTGGACGACACCGGAGCGTGGCGCGGGCACGTCGACCACGAGCGGCGCCCGCGGCAGCGGCGCTTCGGGGTCGCCACCCTGCGCGGCCACCCAGCGCTGGTATCGCTCGTACGCCGCACCCGAGTCAAGCGCACGCCTGACCACCGCCTCGTCGCCCGCCAGCACCGTCGCCTGGTGCACGCAGAGCTCCGTGATGTCGGCCGGCCCCTGGCCGCGTAGCGTGTCCACCGCCTCGGCCACCTCCAGCGCGTCGCCGACGGCGGCGCCCAGCGGCTCGGACATGTTCGAGAGCAGCGCGCGCGCGTCCATGTCGTGGTCGCGGGCCAGCCGCACCATCAGACCGGCCAGCCGCCGCGCCGCGTCTGCATCCGGCAGCAACGCGCCCTCTCCCACCTTGACGTCGAGCAGGAGCCGCGACGCGCCGGCCGCGACCTTCTTCGACATGATGCTGGCAGCGATCAGCGGCAGGCTGTAGACGGTGCCGGTTGCGTCGCGCAGCGCATACAGACGACCGTCGGCCGGGGCCAGCTCCGGGGTCTGACCGCACACCGCCACGCCCACCTGCTCGACCTGCCGTCGCATCCCCGCCAGGGACAGCGACACGCGCATGCCCGGGATCGCCTCGAGCTTGTCGAGCGTCCCGCCCGTGTGCCCCAGCCCGCGCCCGCTCATCTTGGCGATCAGCACGCCGCAGGCTGCCAGCAGCGGCGCCAGCACGAGCGTCGTCGAGTCGCCGACCCCACCCGTCGAGTGCTTGTCGGCCACCGGCCACGGCCACGACACGCGCTGCCCGGACGCCACCATGGCCTCCAGCAGCCCGCGCGTCTCGTCCTCGCTCATGCCGCGCAGCACCACCGCCATCAGGAAGGCGGACAGCTGGTAGTCGGCTACGTCGGGCGCGACCATGGCGGCGATCTCGGCGGCCGACAGCTCTCCGCCGTCGCGCTTGCGCGCGATCAGGTCGGTGATGCGCGCGGCCACTCAGATCACCGGGGTGCCCGGCAGGCCGAGATCGTGGCTGCCCGTGAGATGCCGCTGCACGGTGGCTCCGATGTCGGCGAAGGTGTCGCCGTCGTGCCGCCGGCCGGTGGCGGGCCTGCCCACGATGTGGGCCAGCAGCAGCCCGTACTCGCGCGAGTGGTCGGTGGAGTCGGTGGTGGGGTCGCAGCCGTGATCCGAGGTCAGCATCAGCAGGTCTCCGTGCCGCAGCGCAGCCATCAGCCGCGGCAGCTCAACGTCGAACTCGCGGAGGCAGTCGGCGAACCCGGCGGGATCGTTGCGGTGGCCCCAGATCATGTCCGTCTCGACCAGGTTGGTGAACACGAGGTCGCCGTCCTTGGAATCGCGTAGCCGGGCGATCGTGCGGGCGATGCCCTGCCCGTTCGACTCGGTCGGGCTCGAGGTGTCCACATCCTGCCCCGCGAAGATGTCGGAGATCTTGCCGACCCCATGCACGGTCACGCCCGCCGCACGCATGCGCTGCAGGTGGTTCGGCCTCGGCGGCAGCAGCGAGAAATCGTGACGGCGGGGCGTGCGCACGAACGAGCCCGGCTCGCCCACGAACGGCCGCGCGATCACCCGTCCCACGGCCAGATGCCCGGTCAGCATGTCGCGGGCGGTGCGGCAGGCGGCGTACAGCTCCTCCAGCGGCACGGTCTGCTCGTGCGCCGCCACCTGGAACACGCTGTCGGCGGACGTGTACACGATCCAGGCGCCGGTACGCTGGTGCTGCTCCCCCAGCCGCTCGATGATCTCGGTGCCGGAGGCGGCCACGTTCCCGATCACGCCACGGCCTGTGGCCTCGCTGAAGCGGTCGAGCAGCTCCTGCGGAAAGCCACCGGGGAAGGTTGGCAACGGGTGCTCGGTGATGATCCCCATCATCTCCCAGTGCCCCGTCGTGGTGTCCATCCCGAGGCTGCGCTCGGTCAGCCGGCCCCAGACCGCCGGTGCATCCGCGCGGGGCGGGCACCCGGCCAGCGGCAGCACGTTGCCCAGCCCCAGCTGCTGCAGCGCCGGCAGCTCGAGGCCGCCGACCGCCTCAGCCACGTGCCCGAGCGTGTTCGACCCGGCCGTGCCGAACCGGTCGGCGTCGGGCAGGTCGCCGGCGCCGACGGCGTCCAGCACGATCACGCAGGCTCGGGCCATCCCGGGCAATCTAGATGACCGATCGATCTCTATCGTGAGCGTGGGCTCGCGTCAGCCCGATGCGAGCGACCGCCGCATCTCCCACTGCCAGTGTCCCTCGGTCTCGGCCGCCAGCGAGCGCAGCAGCGCCCCCATCTCCCACCACTCCTCGGGTACCAGCGCGGGAACGCCGACCCATGCGGCCGGCAGCAGCGAGACGGCGCGGGTCGCCAACCCCTTTCGCCGACGCTCGGGGTCGACCGCCATCGCATACAGCCAGAAGTGGTCGCCGCGCCGCTTGCCGAGCACCACGGCGTGTCCGTCCAGATGCTGTGCCGGGATGTGCGCCAGCGACTCGGTCTCCAGCTGCCACGGGGGGTCGCGCCAGCCCCACCGCGACAGCCTGTCGAGCGCGGTATCGGTGTCGCACTCCGACAGCCCTGCCGACAGGCGTGAGCGAAGACGGCGACCGGGGCGCGCCAGCCGGTAGCCGAGCAGCCGGCGGCGCTGCTCGAAGCCGCTGCGCCGGTAGAGGCCGACGGCCGCGTCGTTGCCGTTCAGCACCTCCAGCGTGACGGTTCGCGCACCCGCGGCGGCCAGCGCCTCGAGCGTCTGCTCCAGCACCAGCCGGCCCAATCCCGATCGCCGGAAACCGGGCGCGGTGCCCTCGCCGCGGATGCTGGCGCGGTCGCCGCGCAGCGCGCCGAGGCAGAAGCTGGCGGGCGTACCGTCGACGAACGCGACCCGCGACAGCGCAGGGTCGACGTCGGTCTCGGTCAGGTAGAAACCGAGCGACGAGGCATCCAGCACGGCGGGCACCGGATAGTCGGCGAAGGCAGCGTTGTGGAGGTCGGCCAGCCAGGCGACGTCTTGCGCCCGGAGCGTCCTGACCTCGGGGTTCAAGCCCGGGGGTGCGCCTTCTGGTACGCCTCGCGGACGTGCTCGACGGAGACGTGGGTGTAGACCTGTGTGGTCTCGATCGACGCGTGGCCGAGCATCTCCTGCACGCTTCGCAGGTCACAGCCGTTCTCGATCAGATGCGTCGCGAAGGAGTGGCGCAACGTGTGCGGCGTGACGATCTTCTCGATGCCGGCCTCGCGGGCGTGCTCGCGCACCAGCTGAAAGACGGCCTGGCGGGTGATGCCCTGGCCGCGGTGGTTCAGGAACAGGATGTCCCCGCGCTGCATGCGGCCCAGGTAGGGCCGGCCGCGCTGCATGTAGATGCGGATCGCCTCGATCGCACGGCCGCCCGTCGGCACGACGCGCTGCTTGGCGCCCTTGCCCATGCAGCGCACCAGCCCCTCCTCGAGGTCGATGTCGGACACCCGTAGGGACACCAGCTCGGACACCCGCAGCCCGGCTCCGTACATCAGCTCCAGCATGGCGCGGTCGCGGAGGCCGCGCGGAGACGCGTCCGGGCTGGTCACGATCGCCTCCGCCTCATTTGGCGTCAGCGGCTCCGGCAGCCTGCGGCCTAGCCGCGGCAGCGGCACCGAGCGACCGGCATCGGGTCGGCCGCCCTCGCGGGCCCGGTACTTGAGAAAGGCGCGCACGGCCGCGAGCCGGCGCCGCACCGTTGCCGGTGACAGGCCGCGGTCCTGCAGCGCCAGCGCGTAGTCGTCCAGCACGCCCACCTCGATCTGGTCAGGGTCGACGTGCTCCACGAAGTCGCCGAGATCGATCAGGTCGCGCTTGTAGGCCTCAATGGTGTGCGGCGAGGCACCCCGCTCCAGCTGCAGGCTCGTCAGGAACTCCGCAAGTTTGGTGTCGTAGGTGCGCATCACGTACGGGGGTTTCGTCGCGGTGGCAACGATCCCTCTTCGTGCAGCATACGACTCCGCGCAAGCGGCAACCGGCGCGCCCACCCCGGCAGGTCAGGCCGGCAGCGCCACCTGATCGAGCGGCGTGTACCCCATGCCCACCGCCTCGGCCACCGGCTCATACGTGAGCTTGCCGTCGATCACGTTGACGCCCTTGGCGAGGGCACCATCCTCCGCGATGGCGCGGCTGAGGCCCTTGTCGGCGATCGCCTCGATGTAGGGCAACGTGACGTTCGTGAGCGCCCCGGTCGATGTGATCGGCACCGCTCCCGGCATGTTCGCAACGCAGTAGTGCAGCACGTCGTCGACCACGTAGGTGGGATCGGTGTGGGTGGTCGGCCGCGAGGTCTCGAAGCATCCGCCCTGGTCGATCGCCACGTCCACCAGCACCGAAGCCGCCTTCATCGTGCCCAGCATCTCCCGCGTGATCAGGTGCGGTGCCTTCGCGCCGGGGATCAGCACCCCGCCGATCACCAGGTCGGCCTCGGGCAACGCCTCCTCGATGGCGTGCCGGCTGGACATCTGCAACAGCACCGTGCGACCCAGGCTGACGTCGAGCTCGCGCATGCGGTCGACGCTGCGCTCGAAGATGGTGACGTCGCACTGCATGCCCTGGGCGATCAGCGCGGCGTTGTACCCGACGATGCCACCGCCGAGCACCAGCACCTTGGCCGGCAACACGCCCGGCACGCCGCCCATCAGCCGGCCACGGCCGCCGAAGGGCTTCATCAGGTAGTAGGCGCCGACCTGCGCGGACAGCCGTCCGGCCACCTCGCTCATCGGGGCCAGCAGCGGCAGCCGATGGTCGGGCGTCTCCACCGTCTCGTAGGCGATCGCGGTGGCGCCGCTCTCGACCAGGCCCCGCGTCAGCTCGGGCGCCGCCGCCAGGTGCAGATAGGTGAACAGCACCTGGCCGGGCGAGAGCTTCTGGTACTCGCCGTCCAGCGGCTCCTTCACCTTCAGCACCATCTCCGACTCGCCCCAGACCGTGTCGACGTCAACGATCGAGGCGCCGGCGGCCACGTAGTCGTCGTCCGAGATGGCGCTGCCCTCGCCGGCCGCGGTCTCGATCACGACCTCATGCCCGCGGGTGACCAGCTCCCGCGCGCCGGCGTTCGTCAGCGCGACGCGGTACTCGTCCTGCTTGATCTCCCTTGCAACGCCGATCTTCATGTGGACATACCCTCTTTGGATGGCGGGAACCCGGGCGCCCGAAGATCCCACGGGTGCGGTCGGTCAAACCCGGAGATTGTACGGCCTCATCCGCCGGTATGGGCAAGATCGATCAGCGCGGCCGTGACCTCGGTCATCCCCTCGAGATCGGCCACCGAGATGTGCTCGGTCGATGTGTGGATCTCGGCCGCGCCGTTGCACATGTTCAGGCAGGGCATGCCGGCGGCGTTGAACACATTGGCGTCGGCGCCGCCGCCCGACTCGATGAAGCCGGGCTCGTAGCCGCAGGCGGCCAGCGCGCGCACCGCGAGCGCCACCGGGCGCTCGTCACCTGAGAAGCGGTAGGTCTCGTACTCGCTGGAGACCGCCGCCTCGACCTCACATCCCGTCTCGCTGGCAGCCGCCGTGCAGGCGTCGAGGATCGCCTGCACCGTCTCGCTCAGCCGGGTGGCACTGCGGCTGCGAGCCTCCGCGCTCACCACGCACAGCGGCGGGACGATGTTGCCGGCCACGCCGCCCTCGATCAGACCGACGTTGGTGGTGGTCTCCGGGTCGATGCGCCCGAGCGGCATCGCGGCGATCGCGCGGGCCGCGGCCAGGATCGCGCTGCGTCCCTGCTCGGGCACCATGCCCGAGTGCGATGGTCGCCCGCGGAAGGTGAGCCGCAGCGTCCGCTGGGACGGCGCGGCCAGCACGATCTGGCCGATCGGCGCGGCGTGGTCGTAGCAGTAGCCGAACTCGGCCTGCAGCCGCGAGACGTCGAACCGCTTGGCGCCCCTCAGCCCGATCTCCTCCATCGGCGTGAACACCAGCTCCAGCCCGGCGTGCTCATCCCCGCGCTGCACGAGGTCGCGGACGGCCGCCAGCATCGACGCCACCGCCGCCTTGTTGTCGGCGCCCAGGATCGCGTCCCGGCTGTTGGTGACCACGCCGTCGTTCACGACCGGCTCGATCGCATCGGTGGGTGGCACGGTGTCCAGGTGGGCGTTCAGGAAGATGGGCGTGCCGGGAGCGGTGGCCGGCAGGCGGCACATGATGTTCCCGATCTCCGACCCGATCGCCGCGCCGGCCTCGTCCTCGTCGGTCTCGAGGCCGAGCTGGTGCAGGAAGCCGTGGACGCGATCGGCGACCGCCCGCTCGTGGCCGGGCGGGCTGCTGATGGCGGCCAGCTCCAGGAACATGTCGAGGACGGAGTCGGTGGAGTTCATGGCCTTCGAACGTACTCCAGTCAACCGTCCAAGCCGTACAGCGTCCGGTACTTCGCCCACAGGTACCGCATGAACGGAGCGTGGTCGAGCCCGGAGCCGGTCACGCGCCGGATCAGATCCTCGCCCTGGTCGATCGCGCCCGCTCGGTGCACGTGCTCGCGCATCCAGCCCAGGACGTGCTGGAACTCACCGGCTGCGATGTGCTCCTCGGCCGCGGGGTCGTCCTTGCAGTAGGCATCCCAGAGCAGGGCCGAGTAGAGGTTGCCCAGGGTGTAGGTCGGGAAGTAGCCGAACGATCCGTGCGACCAGTGGATGTCCTGCATCACGCCCAGCACGTCGTTCTCGGGGCGCAGCCCCAGCGTTCGCTCGTAGGCGTCGCCCCACGCTCCCGGCAGCTCCGCCACCTCCAGCTGGTCGCGCATCAGCGCCAGCTCCAGCTCGAAGCGGATCAGGATGTGCATGTTGTAGGTGACCTCGTCGGCCTCGACGCGAATCAGCGACGGCTGCACGCGGTTGCAGGCCACGTAGAGCTGCTCCGCCGTGATGTCCGCCGCCACGTCGGGGAAGATCTCGCGCATGACCGGTGCGTAGTGATCCCAGAACGGGCGGCTGCGCCCCACGATGTTCTCCCACAGCCGCGACTGTGACTCGTGCAGCCCCAGCGACGGCGCGGCGGCCAGCGGCGTGTCCTCGTACCGGGGCTCGAAGCCCTGCTCGTACAGGCCGTGGCCGGCCTCGTGCACGGTCGAGTAGATCCCGCTCAGCGGGTGACGCTCGTCGATGCGCGTCGTGACGCGGATGTCGCCCAGCGCCATGGTCTGGGTGAACGGATGCGCGGAGCGGTCCTGGCGCCCGGCGGTGAGGTCAAATCCGAGATCGCCCAACAGGCGCATGGTCAGATCCCACTGCTGCGCGTCCGGGAACAGCCGCCGCTCGAACGGCGCCGGCTCGAGCTGCGGCGCCGCCACGATCGCGGCCAGCAGCTCGCCCAGCTCGGCGCGCAGCGGCGCCAGCAGCGGCTCCAGCCGCGCGACCCGCATGCCCGGTTCGAACTGGTCGAGCAGCGCGTCGTAGCGCTCCCCGTCGAAGCCGACCAGGTCGGCCTCATCCCGCTTGGCGGCGATGATCTCCTCGAGCGCCGGCTCGTAGAGCGCGAAGTCACCCTCCTCACGCGCCACCCGCCAGGCCACCGCGCCCCGCCCCTCGGCCAGTGCCAGGCGCCGCACGAACTCCGGCGGCAGCTTCACCGCGCGGTCGCGGTCGCGGCGCAGCAGCCGCACCATCTCCCGCCGCGGCCGGTCGAGCGGCTCATCGCCGGCCCGGTCGAGCAGCTCGCCCAGCCGCGGATTCACCAGCATCTCGTGCCGGATCACACGCATCGTCGCCATCTGGCGGGCACGGGCGTCGCTGCCGCGCAGCGGCATGTAGGTCTCCTGATCCCAGCCCAGCAGCGCGTTGACGTTGCTGAGGTCGGCGAACCCGCGCATGCGCGCGGTCAGCTCAGACCAGGTGTCGTCGACCGTGGTCATGCCCGGCTCGTCCGCTCGCGATCCGCTCACGCGGGCACGTTCTCCACGGCCGGCGCAACGCCAAGGCGGCGGGCGACGGCGGCGCCGACGAAGTCGCGGAACAGCGGCTGCGGCCGGTTGGGTCTCGACTTGAACTCGGGGTGGTACTGGCTGGCCACGAACCACGGATGGTCGGGCAACTCGATCACCTCGACCAGGCGCTCGTCCTGGTAGGTGCCGGACACCAGCAGGCCTCTGGCCACCAGCTTGGAGCGGTACTGATTGTTGACCTCGTAGCGATGACGGTGACGCTCCTGCACGACCCGCTCGCCGTACGCGGCGTGGGCGCGGCTGCCCTCGACCAGGGTCACCGAGTCGGCGCCCAGGCGCATGGTGCCGCCCATGTCCTCGACCTCCTTCTGCTCCGGCAGCAGGTCGATCACGGGGTACGGCGTCTCCGGGTCGAACTCGCTCGAGTTGGCCCCGTCCAGGCCGGCCACGTGGCGCGCGAACTCGACCACGGCCACCTGCATGCCCAGGCAGACTCCCAGGTAGGGCACCTCGTTCTCACGTGCGAAGCGTGCCGCGGCGATCTTGCCCTCGATGCCGCGAATGCCGAAGCCACCGGGAATCAGCACGCCGTCCGCCTCCGCCAGCTTGCGCTCCGCCTCCTGCTTGGACAGCGTCTCGGCGTCCACCCAGATCACCTCGAGGCGCGTGCCGTGGTGGATGGCCGAGTGGTTGAGCGCCTCCACCACCGACAGGTAGGCGTCCTGCAGCTGCACGTACTTGCCGACGATGGCGATCTGGACGCTGCCCTCCGCGGCGTGCACGCGGTCGACCACCGCCTCCCACTCACGCATGTCGGCCGGGCCCGTGACCAGCCCGAGCCGCTCGCAGGCGAGCCGGTCGAGACCCTGCTCCTGCATCATCAGGGGAATCTCGTAGATGCTCGCGGCGTCGGATGCCGAGATCACCGCCTCGGCCGGGACGTCGGCGAACAGCGCGATCTTCTCCCGGATGTCGCTGCCCAGCGGGTGCTTCGACCGGCACACGATCACGTCTGGCGAGATACCGATCCGGCGCAGCTCCTGCACGGAGTGCTGCGTGGGCTTGGTCTTCAGCTCCCCGGCCACCTCGATGAAGGGCACGAGCGTGCAGTGGATGTACATCGCGTTGTCGCGTCCGACCTGGTTTCGGAACTGGCGAATCGCCTCCAGGAACGGCAGGCTCTCGATGTCGCCCACCGTGCCGCCGATCTCGGTGATGACGACGTCGACCTCCTCGGACTGGGCGACCCGCTGGATGCGGCGCTTGATCTCGTCGGTGACGTGCGGGATCACCTGCACGGTCGATCCCAGGTACTCGCCCTTGCGCTCCTTGCGGATGATCGCGTTGTAGATGGAGCCGGTCGTGTGGTTCGAGTTACGCGACAGGAACTCGTCGACGAACCGCTCGTAATGGCCCAGGTCGAGATCGGTCTCGGCGCCGTCCTCGGTGACGAACACCTCGCCGTGCTGGAACGGGCTCATGGTGCCCGGGTCGACGTTGATGTAGGGGTCGAACTTCTGCAGCGAGACCTTGAGGCCGCGCGACTTCAGCAGCCGGCCCAGTGAGGCCGCGGTGATGCCCTTCCCCAACGACGAGACGACCCCGCCGGTCACGAACACGTACTTGACCTGCTTACTCACCTGGTGTCCACCTTTCCGAGAGTGACCGGCCCCGGGAAGGCATCATACGCGAGCACCACGACGGCGGCCCACGCGTCGGTCAGCCCAGCATCGCGGCGGCGTGGCGCAGCGCGGTCTCGTCGCCCTCGAGGCCGCCCAGCATGCGCGCAACCTCCTCGACGATCGCGTCGCCCTCGAGCCGGGCGACGGCCGTCACGGCCGGATCACCCTGGGCCTTCTCGACCCGGAAGTGCACGTCGGCCGACCCGGCGATCTGGGGAAGGTGGGTGATGCACAGCAGCTGCGCGCCGGCCGACAGGCGCTTCAGCTTCTCGGCCACCGCGTGGGCCGTGCGCCCGCCCACGCCCGCGTCGACCTCATCCAGCAGCAGCGTGGCAGCACCGCCCGCCGACCGCGCCACGACCCGCACCGCCAGCGCGATCCGCGACAGCTCGCCTCCCGAGGCAACGCTCGCGATCGGGCCCGGCGGCAGGCCGGCGTTGGCGGCCAGGAGCAGCGTCACCCGGTCGGCGCCGCGCGCACCCAGCTCGACCGGTTCGATCTGCACCTGCAGCCGTGCGCCATCCATGCCGAGGCCTGCCAGCTCCGCCTCGACCGCCTGCGAGAATTGCTTCGCGGCCTTGCGGCGGGCGGCGTGCAGGCGTGCGGCCGCGCGCTCAGCCGCGGTCGTGGCCTCGGCCAGGGCGGCCTCCAGCCCGGCCAGCCGGCGTCCTCCGGTGTCGATCAGGTCGAGCGCTGCCTGCGCCTCCGCGCAGCGGGCCGGTAGGTCGTCGGCGCGGGCCCCGAAGCGGTGCTCGAGCTCCGAGAACAGGAGCAGACGCCGCTCGACGTGCTCGAGCCGGCCGGGCTCCGGCTCGAGGCCGTCCAGCTGGGCGCGCAGCTCGACAGCCGCCTCCTGCATGCGCAGCGAGGAGTCGCGCAGCTCGGCCGCCACCGCCCCCAGCTCCGGCTGGTAGCGCTCGGCATCGGCGAGCAGCTCGGCCGCGCGCGCGGCCAGGCTGAGCGCGCCGTCACCGTCCTCCGGGTTGACGAGCGCGGCCGCCCCGGCGATCGCCGCCACGAGCTCGTCCAGATGCCGCAGCCGCTCGCGCTCCTGGGCGAGCGCGCCGGGCTCGCCGGGATCGATGGCGGCCTCACCGACGCGACCCACCAGCTGCTCGAGCTCGCCGCGCCGGCGCTCGGCGTCGGCGGCGGCCTGCCGCGCCTGCGCCAGCTGCTCGCGGGCCGCGCGCAGCTCGCGCCAGGCGGCGGCCATCGCGGAGCGCAGCGCGTCGTTGCCGGCGGCAGAATCGAGCAGGTCGAGCTGGGTGGCGGGACGGGCCAGGCGCCGCGCCTCGTGCTGCGAGGACACCTCGAGCAGCAGCTCGCCCAGCTGCGCGAGGTCGTCGCGGGCGCAGCTCCGCCCCCATACCAGCGCCCGGCTGCGGCCGCTGGCGGCGATCCGCCGCGCCACCACCAGCGTCGTCTCGCCCTCGGGCCGCAGCGCCGTCACCGCCTCCGGAGCGTGCTGATCGAAGAACCCGTCGGCGACCGCGAACTCCGCCTCGACGTAGGTCTCCGCTCCGTGCGGGCCGACCGTGCCGGCAGCCGGCGCTGCACCGGCCAGCAGCCCGATCGCCTGGGCGAGCATCGTCTTGCCGGCGCCCGTCTCGCCGGTAAACACGTTCAACCCCGGCCCCAGCTCCAGCTCGGCGTGGTCGATCAGGGCGAGGTTGTCGATCTGCAGGCGCAGCAGGGTCACGCCGTGAACGTCTCCCGGTAGCGGCTGAAGAACGAGGTGCCGGCCAGCCGCGCCAACCGCGCGCGCTGCTCCCCCATGCCCACCGTCATGCGCCCGCCGGGCGGCACGTCGCCCATCGTGTGGCCGTCCTGCACCACCTGCAGGGGGACGTCGTCGGAGCGGTTGTGCACCTCGACCCGGTGCTCCTCACCCAGCACCATGGAGCGGGCGTGCAGCGAGTGCGGCGACGCGAACGAGAGCACGAAGGCGTCGGCCCCCCACGCCAGCACCGGGCCGCCGGCCGAGAGGTTGTAGGCGGTGGAACCGGTGGGCGTGGCCAGGATCGCGCCGTCGCAGCCGACCTCGCCCAGCGACGTGCCGTCGACGCACCACTCGAGGATCACCATCCGGCCCAAAATGCCGCTGGTGAGCACGATGTCGTTGACCGCCACCAGGTCGTGCAGGCCGTCGTGGCCGCGCAGCGTGGGCAGGTCGATCACCTCGTAGCCACCGCGGAAGGCCTGCTCGATCCCGGGCTCCAGCTGGTCGGCGTCGACGCTCGTCAGGAAGCCGACCCGGCCGAAGTTGACGCCGAGGCAAGGCACCTCGGTGCCGAGGTAGCGGTGCAGCGCCCGCAGCGTGGTGCCGTCGCCGCCCAGCACGACCACCAGCTCCGCGCTCGTGTCCTCGACCAGCTCCACGCCGCATCGCTCGGCGACCGCGCGCAGGCGGTCGGCCGCGTCGCCGATCCGCTCGATGCGGCCGTGTGTGACCACGGCCGCCCGCGTCACCGGCCCGCTAGCCGGGGTTGTGGACAGCATCTCGGATCTCCGCGTCGACATCGACCTCGCGCTCCTCGCTCACCGGATGGCCGGGCGAGGCGAGGTACAGGAGGTACTCGCGGTTGCCCGCCGGCCCCGGGTGGGAAGAATCGCACACGCCCAGGATGGCGGAGCCCGATCGCGTCACGAACGCGCAAAGATCGTGCAACACCTGAGCGCGCACCGCCGGGTCGCGCACCACCCCGTCCCCTACCAGCTCACGTCCGGCTTCGAACTGCGGCTTCACCAGCACGATCGCACGCCACTGCGGGGCGGCGGCCGCAACCACCGGCGGCAGCACCAGCCGCAGCGAGATGAACGACACGTCGGCCGTCACGAACCCGGGTCGGTAGGACAGGTCGGCCGCCGTCAGCGCGCGCGCGTTCATGCGCTCGATCACGTGCACGGAGGGGTTCGAGCCCAGCCGCTCGTGCAGCTGGCCACGGCCCACATCCAGCGCGATCACCTCGGCTGCGCCGTGCTGCAGGAGGCAGTCCGTGAAGCCGCCGGTCGAGGCGCCCACGTCCAGGCAGCGCTCGCCGGTCACGTCCACGCGCCAGCGGCGCAGGCCGGTCTCGAGCTTGTCGCCGCCGCGGGACACGTACCGCGGACGCTCGGTGACGGCGATGTCGGCGCCGGCTGCGACGGCGGCGCCTGCCTTGTCCACCATCCTCCCGCCGACGGTCACGCGCCCCGCCATCACCAGCGCCTGTGCACGGCTGCGGTTCTCGGCCAGGCCGCGCTCGACCAGCTCGGCGTCCAGGCGACGGCGCGACGTCATGGCGGCAGGATAGAAGCGTCCTGGAGGCGGCGGATGATCGGCGTCTTTGCCTCCGTGTAGGCAAGGACGTCCTCATGCTCCGCGGCCAGGCGCAGCTTCTCTTCCTGGTAGGCGGCCCGCGCAGCCGCGTCGCGCCGTAGCAGGTCGCGGAAGGCGAGGTGGCGCCGGGCCCAGTCGCCGCCCGCAGCGCACACGTGGACATGGTAGGGCCGGCGGTCGAAGAACTCGTGGTCGTCGTCGTCCGGGTGGTGCACGTAGCCGAGCGCCAGCAGCGGGTCGCGGTATGCGCCCCGGGGCCTCATCCACCGCACCTGCGCCTGGATATCGATCCACGGCTTGGCCGCGAGCCCCGGCACCGCCGTCGATCCGATGTGGTCGATCCGCACCGCAACGTCGCCCAGCGCCGCGGCCAGACGGTCGCGCTCTGACGCGTACATGCCGGGCCAGGCGGCGTCGTAGGGCACGACGGCGATCACGCGCTGCGGCGTGCGATCAGCTCTGTCAGCTCCGCCAGCTGCGAGCGGTCGCCGTCGATCGCCGCCAGCAGCTCGAGGGCGCGCTCGTGCGACTCGTGCGCCATCTCGCGGGCCCGATCGCGGCCGAGTAGCGTGACGTAGCTGGGCTCGCCGTCGGAGCCGTCGTCGAGCACGTCGTCGACGATCTGGAACAGCAGGCCCAGCTCGGCGGCGAACCTGCGGTACGGGAGCTGATCGTCGGGCGGCAGCCCCGCCACCCACAGGCCGCAGGCCACCGACGCCTCGATCAGCGCGCCGGTCTTGAGCCGGTGCAACCGCGCCAGGTCGTCCTCGGTGGGGGCGGCCGCGGTCACGTCCAGGTACTGCCCGTCGATCATCGCCGCCACGCCATCCGAGAGCTCCCCCAGCACCGCCAGCCTCACGTCCGCGGGCTCGGCCAGGTGCCGGATGACGTGGCTGTAGGCGGCGTTCAGCAGCGCGTCCCCGGCCAGCACCGCCACCGCCTCGCCGTAGCGAACGTGGCTGGCGGGCCGGCCTCGCCGCAGGTCGTCGTCGTCGAGCGCCGGCAGGTCATCGTGGACGAGCGAGAAGGCGTGGATCATCTCCAGGGCGGCGGCGGCGGGCAGCGCCCGCTCCGGATCGCCGCCCGCGGCCCTGGCCGCGGCCAGGCACAGCCGCGGTCGCACCCGCTTTCCCGGCGACAGCAGCGAGTAGCGGACAGCGTCGTCCATGCCGTCGAGCTGGGACTGGGCGGCCAGGCCCTCCAGGTACGGCTCGATCAGGGCGAGGGCTCCGTCGTCTCGAGCCCCTCCGCGCGGCGCTCGATCTCGTCCAGCGCCTGCTGAGCGAGCTGCGTGATCTGCTCGAGCAGCTCGGCCGTCTCGGCGGGGTCCAGCTGCTCGCCGTCCAGCCGTCCGCGCAGCTGCTCGATCTGTGTCGCCAACTCTGCAAGCACGTCGTCGCTCAGGTTCCCACCCCCTCGGTGCGTGCGATCCGGCCCAGGATACCGTTCACGAGCGTCGCCGCCTCGGGCGAGGCGTAGCGCTTGGCGAGCGTCACGGCCTCGTCGATGGCCACCGCGGCCGGCACGTCCCCGTCGCTCATCTCCCACACCGCCAGCCGCAGGATGTTCCGCTCCAGCACGGCCATCCGCTCGCTCGTCCAGCCCTGCGCGGCCTCGTCGATGGCATGGTCAAGGCGCTCGCGGGACGCCCAGACGCCCTCCGCACGCACACGGGTGAAGTCGCTGACGGGCTCGCCGGTGTCGCGCTGGTAGGCCTCGTAGAGCGACGTGAACGGCTCGTCCATCAGATCGTGCTGGTAGAGCAGGAAGGCTGCCGCCTTGCGCTCGCCGCGACGGCTCATCGCTCCACGCCCGTCACGGTGACGTCCACCGAGCGCACCGGCAGTCCGGTCATGCCGATCACGGCGGCCGCCACCTGCTCGCGCACGTCCGCGGCGGCGCGGCGCAACGGCACGCCGTAGGAGGCCGCCACATCCACGTCGAAAGCGACCCCGCGGGTGTCCAGCTCCCAGCTGACCGCGCCCCGCCGGCCCGGCAGCACGCGCGACACGCGGCCGGGCTGATCGAGGCGCACGCCCTCCACCCGACCGACGGCGCCACGGACGATCGAGACGAGTGCCTCGTCGGCGATGGTCGCGTTCGCCAGCTGCACGCTCATGCCACCTGCTCCGCCAGCGACGGCAGCGCGCCGCGGGCGTCGTCGAGGTATGCGGTCGTGTAGCGGCCGGAGCCAAAGCGGGGCTCGTCCAGGATCTCCAGGAACAGCTCGCGAGTGGTGGCGACGCCCTCGATCTCGAGCTCGCCCAGCGCACGGCGGGCTCTCGCCATGGCCTGCTCGCGGTCGCCGCCGTGGACGATCACCTTGGCCAGCAGCGAGTCGTAGAACGGCGGCACCCGGTAGCCCTCGTAGGCGTGGGTGTCGACGCGCACGCCGGCGCCGAGCGGCGGGCGGAAGCGGCTGACCGTGCCGGCCGCCGGCATGAACCCGCGGCGGGGATCCTCACAGTTGATGCGAAACTCGATGGCGTGGCCGACCAGCGGCGCCAGGCCGGTGGCCGGCAGCTGCTCCCCGCCGGCGATCCGCAGCTGCCAGACGGCGATGTCGATGCCGGTGAGCAGCTCCGACACGGGGTGCTCGACCTGCAGGCGGGTGTTCATCTCGATGAACGAGAAAGCCCCGTCGCGGTCGACCAGGAACTCGACGGTGCCGGCGTTGACGTAGTCGCAGGCGCTGCAGGCGCGGCCCGCGGCCTCGGCCATCGCGGCACGGGTCGCCTCGTCCAGCGCCGGGCTCGGCCCCTCCTCGATCAGCTTCTGGTGCCTGCGCTGCACCGAGCAGTCCCGCTCGCCCAGCACCAGCACGCCGCCCTCGCCGTCGGCCAGCACCTGCATCTCGACATGGCGCGGCTCGACGATCGCCTTCTCGAGGTACATGCTGCCGTCGCCGAAGGCGCTCTCGGCCTCGGCCGACGCCATCCGGTAGGCCTCCTCGACCTGATCCGGCCCGGCGACCATGCGCATGCCGCGGCCTCCACCACCGGCGGACGCCTTCAGCAGCACCGGATAGCCGACCTCGCCGGCCAGCTCGGCCGCCTCGGCGGCACCCGACAGCCGCTCCTGGCTGCCCGGCACCAGCGGCACGCCGGCGCCGGCCATGGTCTGCTTGGCGCGGCTCTTGTCGCCCATCAGCTCGATCGCCTCGGCGGACGGGCCGACGAACACCAGGTCGTTGTCCTCGCAGGCACGCACGAAGCCGGCGTTCTCGGCCAGAAACCCCCAGCCGGGATGGACGGCATCGCAGCCGGTGGTCTCGGCGGCCGCGATCAGGTTCGGCACCCGCAGGTAGCTGTCGGTCGCCGCGTGCGGCCCGATGCATACCGCGCCGTCGGCCAGCTCGACCCACAGGCCCTCACTGTCGGCGGTCGAGTAGACGGCCACAGCCTCCGCGCCGAGGTCATGGCAGGCGCGCACCAGCCGCACGGCCGCCTCCCCGCGGTTCGCGATCAGGACGCGGCGCAACATCGCAAATCTACGCCAGTTCCAGCTCGAACAACGGCTGGCCGTACTCGACCGGCTCCGCGTTGCCGACCAGCACCGCGCGGATCACGCCCGCGTGCTCGGACTTGAGCTCGTTGAACAGCTTCATGGCCTCCAGCACGCACAGCACCTGATCGACGGCGACGGTGTCGCCCTCGCTGACGAACGGCTCAGCGGTCGGCGAGGGCGAGCGGTAGAACGTCCCGACCATCGGCGACGGCACCGTGACCGTCTGCGACACGCTCGGTGCGGCTGACTCCGCGGCGCCGTTGTCGGCTGACATGACGGCGGGGGCGGACGCGACGGGAGCAAGCGGCCGGTCGTCCTGGCGGCGGACCGTGATTCGCACGCCCGCGTCCTCGACGGTGAGCTCTCCGACGTCAGAGCCCTCGACCATCTCGATCAGCTCTCGGATGCGCTCGGACTGGCTGCGCTCGAGCCCGTCGCGCTCCGCATCCTCCCGATCCCCGCGGCCGCGCAGCGTGGCCAGCAGCCGGCTGGCGTCGTCGCCGAACAGCGCGACCAGCAGCAGATCCTCCTCGCTGGCGGCCAGCCCCTCGGCCCGCATCTGGTCGAGGTCGGGTGACGGATCGACGGTCGCGTCGGGGTCGGCGTGGACGGCCGCAGCCGGCGCGATCGCCTGGGGTGGATTGCCGTAGATCCCCGACAGGTAGTCGCGCATGTCAGGCGACACCTCGTCCCAGCGCCGGGCCGACAGCACATGGCGCACGGCCTGGCCGGCCAGGATGCCGCCCACCGGCTGGGCCAGCGGTGGCATCCCGCAGTCGAGGCGCACCTGCTTGAACTCCTCCAGCACCTCGTCCAGGCGGTCTCCGGCGCCCAGCATCCGCAGCCGCGCGTCCAGCTCGGAGACCAGGCCCACGGGCAGCCGGTTGAAGGCGGTGCGCAGCGTGATGCGGGGCGGGATCGGCAGCGCCGGCATCTGCGACGTGACGTGCTCGTCGATGAATTGCGACGCCTCCCAGACGCGGTCGGCATCGACGCCGTGCTCAAGCCCCAGTCCGGTAAGCGAGTCGCACAGCACCTCCCCGGCGACCCGGTGCAGGGTGTAGGCGACCGGCAGCACGGCCGTGGCGATCGGCTCCGCGCCGTGGCGGGCGGCCTCGATCGCCATCGCCAACGCGTTTCCGCCGGTGCCCTGGCAGTAGAGGCCGACCGGAAGGCCGGACGCCTCCGCAAGCTCGTTGATGACGCGGTCGCACGTGCCCGGATCGAGCGCGCCGGCCGGGTCGTGCACCAGCACGTGGTCGGCGCCCAGCTCGGCCAGACGGCGCGCCTTGTCGACCACCCGCGGCAGGTTCGGCATGAAGCCGGAGAAGGCCAGGCCGGCGTACAGGCGGCCGCCCGCCTCGCGCACGGCCGCGGCGGCCGACTCGAGGTTCTCCACGTCGTTCAGGGGGTCGTGCAGCCGGAAGATCTCGATGCCGCTCTCAGCCGCGCAGAGGATGAAGCGGCGCACAAGATCGTCGGACAGCGGCCGTGAGCCGACCAGGAAGCGCCCGCGCAGCGCCATCTGCAGCGGCGTCGTGCGGCAGCGCACTTTGACGCCGCGGATCCGCTCCCACGGGCTCTCGGTTCCCTTCTGGACGGCGGCATCGAAGCAGCCGCCGCCGCTCACCTCGAGTGCGGCGAAGCCGGCCTGATCGAGGATCTCGGCCACCTCCAGCACCCGCGCGGTCGAGATTGTGCCCACCAGGGGCTGCTGGGAGAGCAGGCGGATCGTGGTGTCGACGATGCGGGTCACGCGCGTGAGATGTACCGCGCCTCGCGCGTGTCCACACGGATCACGTCACCGACGTTGACGAACAGCGGAACCGCGACCACGGCGCCGGTCTCCAGCGTGGCCGGCTTGGTCACGTTGGAGACGGTGTCGCCCTTGACGCCCGGCTCGGTGTCGACCACCTTCAGCTCGACCGCCGCCGGCAGCTGCAGCGAGGTCGGCTTGCCGTCCACGGTGAGCAGCTGCACGGTGTCGTTCTCGCGCATGTACTGCAGCTCCTCGCGCATGGTGTCGGCCGGGAACGCGAGCTGGTCGAACGTCTCGGAGTTCATCAGGTGCACGTCGCTGCCGTCGTTGTAGAGGTAGGTGACGTTGACGACCTCGGTGTGGATGCGCGGCATCTTCTCGCCGGCGCGGAAGGTCTTGTCGACGACGCCGCCGGACTCCAGCGCCTTCAGCTTGGTGCGGACGAACGCGCCGCCCTTGCCCGGCTTGACGTGCTGGAAGTCGACGATGCGGTAGACGGTGCCGTCGACCTCGACGTGCATGCCGTTTTTGAACTGGTTGGTGGAGATGGTTTCAGCCATGGTGGTGAGGCCGTCAGCCGGCCGTGATCAGCTCCTTAGGGTAGCCGGTGAGGCGCTCGCAGCCGTCTGCGGTGACCACCACGAGATCCTCGATGCGCACCCCGCCCACGCCCGGCAGGTAGACGCCCGGCTCCACTGTGACGACCATCCCCTGCTCGAGGGTTGCGGGGTAGGTGACCGACAGGCGCGGGTCCTCGTGGATCTGCAGGCCCACGCCGTGACCGGTGCCGTGCTGGAAGTGCTCGGCGTGGCCGGCCTCGGTGATGACGTCGCGCACGACCGCGTCGGCGTCCTTGCCGGTGACGCCGGGCCGCACCGCGTCGAGACCGGCCAGCTGCGCCCTCAGCACCAGGTCGTAGACCTCGCGCAGCGGTTCAGGGACGGGGCCCGTGGCGAAGGTGCGCGTGCAGTCGGAGTGGTACCCGTCGAGCACGGCGCCGATGTCGATCGTGACCAGGCTGCCGGCGGCGATCGCCTCCCGCCGCGGCTCGGCGTGCGGCAGGGCGCCGGCAGCGCCGGAGGCCACGATCGAGTCGAAGGCGATACCGTCGCCGCCGTGCTCGCGTACCAGCTCCTGGACGCGCCAGGCCACGTCGAACTCCGTGCGCCCGGCCAGGCCGTCGCCCACCAGCTGCGCGTAGACCGGCTCGAGGATCGCAGCGGCGCGGCGGATGGCCTCGATCTCGTCGTCGTCCTTGACGATCCGAAGGCCCTCGACGGCGCCGGCCACTCCCACCAGCTCGACCTCCCCGGACGCCTCCGCAAGCAGCGCGTGAGCGGCGTAGGACAGGTGCACCGACTCGAAGCCGACCCTGGCGGCGCCGGGCGCGAGCTCCGCCCAGCGGGTTGATACGAAGCGGATCAGGTCCTGGTTCGCCTGGTGCACGTCGATGAACTCGCGCAGCGGCGCAACCCGCTCCAGATAGCGGAAGTCGGTCAGAAACACGGATCTGGCGGGCGTTACCACCACGGCGCCGTTGCTGCCGGTGTACCCGGTGAGGTAGCGGACGTTCGTGAGATCCGTGATCAGCAGAGCATCGATCTCGTGGCCTGCCAGGCCGGCAACCAGACGTTCGACGCGCGCGCGATAGTTCATGAGGCGTTCTCCGCGAGGTAGGTGAAGGCGTCCCGGTAGCCCTCCGCGCCTCGCCCGCTGATGCGGTGCGAGACCACCTCCGCGATCACCGTGTGGCGCCGCCACTGCTCGCGGCGCTCGATGTCGGACAGGTGCACCTCGACGATCGGGCCCGTGAAGATCTCGAGCGCATCGCGGATGGCGTAGCTGTAGTGGCTCCAGGCGCCGGGGTTGACGACCAGCGCATCGGTGCCCGAACAGGCCTCGTGGATCATGTCCACGTACGCGCCCTCATGGTTGGTCTGGGAGCAGCGGGCCGACAGGTCCAGCTCCTGCGCCCACTCGTAGATCCGGGTCTCCAGCTGCTGCAGCGTCATGTCGCCGTACTGCTCCGGGTCACGGCGACCGAGCATGTTCAGGTTGACGCCGTTCAGGACCGTGACCTGCATGGCCGCGAAGGGTACTGGAAGGCCCAGGCACCGTGTCTCGCGCCGGCCGCGCCCACCGGCCGGCGGTTCGTGACGGATCCGGCACCGCTCGTGACTGACAGCTGATGGGGACCGCATGCAGTCTTGGCGCCAATCCGACGAAAGGACTTCGCATGCGATTCCGCACCCTGCTGGCCGTGACGGCGGCCGCCATAGCCGTGGCGGCCGGCGCCGCCCATGCCACGGCCGCCGAGACCAGCGTCTACAAGGTCTGGTTCCAGCGCAGCGGCAAGCTGTGGCTGGTGAAGCGGCAGCAGCCGCTGACCTCGGCCCCAG
>JBJMJD010000051.1:0-52911 GCA_045806525.1 Gaiellales bacterium
ACTCCATCGTGTTTATCGCCTGCAGTCCCTGGGTGCCGCCGGCGGCGCTGATCAGGCCGATCACCTGGTCGTGCAGGAATGGCGGTTCGCGCGAGCCGAGCGCGTGCAGCCAGTCGAGCGCTGACCCACGACCTGGAAGACGAGCGTTGTGAACGCGTCGAGCGGTGTCAGCTCGTCCATCCACGCCCGCGGCCGGAAGGCCGGCCGCGCATCGATCAGCTGCGCGAGCACAGGATCCGCGTTTCGCAGGAACTCCCGCGCCTTGGGATCGGCTGCCGCTGCCAGTTTGCGATCTCGTGTGTCGGCGGTCATTTGTGGAACGGCCTGGAGGTCAAATCGCCGTGATCAGGATCGCACAATTCCGGGGTCCGAGACGCGCGGGCTCCAGCCGAACGCCGGCGCGATATCGCGGGCGATCGTTTCCAGCATGGCCGCGTTGTAGTCGACACCAAGCTGGCTCGGCACCGTCAGGAGGATGGTGTCGGCGGCCTGTACGGCGGCGTCCCTGGCGAGCTCGTCAGCGATCCGGTCGGGCTCCCCGGTGTAGCTGCGGCCGAAGCGGCTGATGGCGCCGTCGAGCCAACCGACCTGATCCTCGTTTGCATCGCCGCCGAAGTACCGGCGGTCGAGCTCGGAGGTGATCGGCATCACGCTGCGGCTGATGGACACACGCGGCTCCCGGGCATGGCCCGCCTTCGCCCAGGCTTCCCGGAACAGCGAGATCTGCTCGGCCTGGAGCTGATCGAACGGCACCTGCGTGTCCTCCAGCAGCAGCGTCGAGCTCATCAGGTTCATGCCCTGCTCGCCCGCCCAGACGGCGCTCTGGCGTGTGCCGGAGCCCCACCAGATGCGATCCGCGAGTCCCGGCGACTGCGGCTGGACGGCGAGCATCGCCTCGCCCGGCCGGCCGCCGACATCGGCCCGGACCACCCCTGCGCCGGCGATCGCCGCCCGAAACAGCGCCGTCTTCTCACGTGCCTGCTCACCATCGAGGGAGTAGCCGAACGCCTCGGCGCCCTGCCAGGCGGGCTCGGGCGAGCCGCGGCTGACGCCGAGCTGGAGGCGACCTCCCGCCAGCAGGTCGGCCGCCGCGGCTTCCTCGGCCATGTACAGGGGGTTCTCGTAGCGCATGTCGATCACACCTGTGCCGATCTCGATCCGGCTCGTGCTGACGCCGATCGCCGTCAGCAGCGGGAACGGGGACGAGAGCTGGCGTGCGAAATGATGAACGCGGACGAACGCTCCGTCGATGCCGATCCGCTCGGCCGCGACGGCGAGATCGACCGTCTGGCGGAGCGCGTCCGCCGCCGTATGCGTGCTTCCGCCACCCGGATGCCATGCGCCGAACGAGAGGAAGCCGATCGTCTTTGGATGGTCCATATCCACCACATCGTACTTGATCTCTCAAGTATCACGGCGGCGCAGACTCGACCAGCCGGATCACCCGCCCCGCCGGCGGGCGCAGCGCCGCGGGGGTTCTGCCGGGCAACGACCGCACGTACATTGGTGAGGTAATCCCTGCGCTCCCGGCGCGTCGCGGTCCAGCGAGGGGTGTCCATCGACCGAGTAGGACGCGTGCTCCGGCTCCGATCAGCGCTGTTTCTCGCCCTCGTACTGCTGCTTCCGACCCTGAGCGGGTGCGACTCGGCTGCGGGGCCACCGCCGCACGTGCCCTTCCCGAGGCTGCGACGCGCACAGCACATCGTGCCACCCCTGGTCACCAGCCGTGACGGCCGTTTCGTGACATCTGCCGGCCGGACGATCACGCTGCACGGCGTCAACGTCCAGGTGTCGAACCCCGCCGTCTACGCGGAGGCGCTGCGGCTGAACGTGAACTTCGTTCGGATCGTGGCGCCGTGGAGCCTGTTCGAGACGCGGGCACCGACCGGCTCGGTGCACCACTGGTCGAGCTCGGCGCTTGCCCAGCTTGACCGGGAGGTCCGCTTCTTCGGCCGGCACGACATCAACGTGCTGATCGACTTCCACCAGTTTCGCTGGTCGCCGTACTTCGCCTCCAGCTTCCCCTGCCGGCTGGCGTCATGCCAGCCGCGCGGCATTCCCGCGTGGTACTACGCGAACGGCCGGTTCGCGAGAAACCACGACGGCATCAAGTCGGCCGAGGCCGCGTTCTGGACGCACGAGGCTCGCAGCTCGCAGGCGGCGTACGCGGCGTTCGCGGCGATGATGGCGGCCAGGTATGCCGGCAGCGCCAACGTGCTGGGGTACGAGCTGTTCAACGAGCCCCATGCGGGGAACCTCGGCCTCACGACCGCCGCGACCAACACGATGCTGAAGTGGCAGTCCCGGATCCGGGAGGTGATCAGCCACGTCGATCCCACCCGCACCGTCGTCGTCATGTGCAACGGCGGAGGCGGCGGCGTAGGAACGGCCGACCTCAGGCTGCTCGGCTCTCCGAACCTGCTCGCGCTCGACTGGCACGACTACTTCAACGGACAGGACGGCGCCGGTCTCGACGCCTCCGGCGACCAGTGGGTGCCGTCGTGGACGGCAACGCACAACCAGGCGACGGGCACGTACACGGGAACCCAGGAGAACCAGAAGCGCGTGATCGCGTGGCCGGTCGACCGGGCCCGGCACTGGCACGTCGCACTGCTGATCGGTGAGTGGGGGATCAACCAGACGGTTCCCGGCGCGGCCGACTATCAGACGCAGATGGTCGACATGTTCCGCCGGGCCGGGCTCAGCAACGCACGCTGGCAGCTCAGCTCGAGCGGCGGCTACGGCCTGGTCACTCCGGCGGGTCGCATGAGCCCGGCCGGCGTTCAGCTGCGCGCGGCGTATTCCGACCGCTAAAGGCGAGATCCCGCACGCTGTACCCGAACCGGCGGGCGGCCTCGTCGTGGCGCTCGGCCCGTCGCCGGTCGAGCACGCGGACGGGGTTGCGCGTCTTCGACCATCGCTCGAAGTACGTGCGATTCACATCACTCCGCACGCGCTCGCCTGCCGGCTGCGACGGCAGCCCCAGCGTGCTCCAGACCGGACGCAGCGTCTCCTCCGGAGCGCGGACAAAATCCTCATAACGGATGACGTGCACGCGCGAGACGTGTGCGCTGTCCGCCAGCATGATCTCGTGCGCCGCAACCCAGTGGTGGATGAGTGTCGTCCAGGGCGTATGCGACCACTTCTGCGTCGCGCAGGCCACCGCGACGGGATGGCGCATAACCATCAGGAACGCGCTCTCCGGAAACAGCGCCTGCAGGAAGCGCATGCGAACCAGATTCGGCGGCGACTTCTCGACCCGGACGGAGGCGCCCGGCTCCCAGAAGGCGCCCCATTGCGCGAGCAGGAGCTCGCGGCTCGACCGGCTGACGAGCGGCGAGGACTCGGTCAGGTGGCAGCGGGGATCGAGCGCGAACCGACCGGGGCCGCCGTGCGCCTGGCCGATCGGGTACACGCTCTGCAGGTACTGGCCTTCGTCCTCGAGCGAGCCGGTGTCGTGGAACCCGGCCACCTGCGGATGCGCCGAGATGCAACGATGGATCAGCGAGGTGCCGCTCCGGTGCAGCCCACCGATGAACAGCAGCCGCGGTGCCGCCGCCCTGTCGACGGCCGCGCCGGCGCTCATCGCCGAGCCGTCAGTCGCCGCGCGTACATCGTCGTCACCGATCACGACAGCTCGTCTGGGTCGTAGAACCGACCCGCAATGGGTCCGGTCAGACTCGCGATCTGGTCGAGCTCAGCCGAGCTCAGACGCGTCCTCCATGCGTCGAGGTTGGCTCGGCTGTCGAGCCGCACGCGGTGGGGGTCGCGAGCGCGGACCTCGGTCGGATTCCCGGCTGCGGTCGATCGCTCTATCAGCCGCGCCGCCCGCGAGGTCATCTCCAGCCCGAGCCGGCGATAGAGGTCGCGAAACGCCTCCTGCGGGTCGCTCGAGAGGTCCTCGTGACGAACCACCTCGATTGGCAGACCGCGGCTGCGGTAGTGGTCGATCGCCCGATGGATCACCGACCACAACCGTGCGCCCGACGCGATCAGCGGGTCGCCAACCGCGTCGACAGTCGTTTCGATGGCGAGGCGGTCGAGGACGTCACGCACCAGCAGCGGCTGACGTTCAAGCTCCGCGACGTCGAACCTCCACCCCAGCCGTTTCCGGCTCGATACCGTCGCCGCCGGGCGCCGCACGACCACGACCACCCGGAACCCGAGCCGTTCGATGAACCAGGGGATCGAGAAGACGGCGTACGGATCGGCGACCAGCAGCCGCTTGCCGGTGAGGCGCCCGTCCAGGAAGAGCCGCATGTGGTTGAGCTGGCGGGGCACGTCGTGAAGCGACCGGTTGCGCCGCAGCTCCGGCCAGAGCCGGTACCGGTACCGCCGCATGTCGCGGTAGGCGCGCAGGAAGCCCGCCTCGTTGTCAGCGCAGATGTACTGGAAACGGTGCTCAACGGCCGCGTCGAGGATGCCCGGAAACCCACCCGGCGGATGCTGTGGGTTGAGCGGCTCGTTGACGCGTACCAGGCCGCCGCCGGCGGCGAGCATCTGGGCCGTCCAGGTGGTGCCCGATCGAGGCATGCCCGTGACGAGAATCGGAGCGTGCGTCGACGTCACGGCCGCGCCTGCGGCGATATCTGGCCGCGTGATCGCAGATGGCCGCAATCGTTCCATTCCCTTGTCATACACGGATACTGTCAAGATGGCGAGAAATCTGATTGCCGAGGCCAGACCCACTTCGGCGCCCGGCGAGATGCAACGCGTGGCCAGGGGCGGGGCGTTCGCACTGGTCGGCGTCGCGAGCTCGGCCGTGCTCCAGTTCGCCCTCGTGCTGGTCGTGACCCACGGACTGCCGCGCGCCACAGCGGGCGCATTTCTCGAGGCTGTCGCCCTGTTCATGATCCTCAGTAACCTGACCGAGCTGGGCGCGGACACCGGGGTTGTGCGGATGGTCCCGCGCCTGCGGGCCACCGGGCGGGAGGGCGACCTGCGCGCGCTCGTGCGCGCGGCTGTGGTACCGGTGGCGCTGGCCGGAGCTGCGGCCGCGCTGTTCATGCTGGTGCTGGCAGGTCCGGCCAGCCACGTCTTGTTCGGGTCTCAGGCGCAGTCGGGCAAGACGTTTCTGGTCGTGCTGGCGCCGGCGCTGCCGTTCGCTTGCGTGCTGACGGTGCTGTTGGCGGTCACGCGCGGGTTCGGGCGGATGCGCCCATTCGTGTTGATCACCAACGTGTGGGTGCCCGGGGCGCGCCTGATCGCCGTGGCAGCGGTGATCGTGCTGATCGGGTCTGACCCGGCAGCGCTGGCGTTGGCCTGGGCAGTGCCGCTGGTAATCGGCATCACCGTTGCCGCTGCCGCCGTGCGGCGCGAGCTGCGACGCAGGCCCGTGACGATCGCCGGATCTGATGTCGCCGGTGAGCTCTGGCGCTTCTCGATTCCCAGGGCGTTTGCAGTGGGGTGCGCCGTGACGGTGAACTGGGTCGACGTGCTGCTTGTGGGAGCGATCGCCGGCACGCGCAGCGCGGCCGTCTACGGAGCGATCAGCCGCCTGTCGGTGATCGGCGCGTACGGCCTGCAGACGATCGGGATGGTGGTCGCTCCCCGAATGAGCGCGTTGATGGCGGTCGAGGACACGCCCAGCCTCGACCATCTCTACCAGTCGGCCACCAAGTGGGCGGTGATCGTCTCGTGGCCGTTGTACCTGCTGATGGTGGTGTTCGCACCGCTGTTTGCCCGGATCTTCGGGCAGGAGTACCGCAGCGGCGCGACGGCGCTTGCGGTGCTGGCAGTTGCCGGCCTTGTCAACCTGGCAACGGGGAACGCGATGGTGCTGCTGCTGATGGCCGGGAAGAGCTCGTGGAACCTGCTCGACTCGGCCGGATCGATGATCGCCAACCTGGCCCTCAATCTGCTCCTGATCCCTCCGTTCGGCATCACCGGCGCGGCGATCGCGTGGTCGGTCAGCATCGTGGGCACGAACCTGGTCAGCGTGATCCAGGTGCGCCGTGCAACCGGGCTGCAGCCGTTCGGCCGCGGTTACGCGCTGGCCTGCGTGCTGCCGCTCGTGTGCTTCGGGCTGCTCGGGCTGGTCGTCCGCAGCGTGGCCGGCTGGGAGCTGCCGCTGGTGGTCCTGACGACGCTGGTCGGCACCCTGCTCTACGTGCCACTGCTCGCCAGGTTCCGCGATCCGCTGTCGCTGCCTGAGCTGGCGGGCGGCCTGCGCCTACGGCTGTCCCCGGGGCGGGCGCGCTCCGCGTAGCGACCTAGCCGGTGCTGCGCAGGCGGTAGCCGTAGCGTCGCAGCAGCGCGGCCGTCAAGGCCGTGACGACCCTCCGGTCGGCGGTCGCCATCGTCGCCCGCCAACGGTCATCGAGCGAGACGTCGAGCGGTGCGCGATGGAACCGCACCGGGTTGCCTCCGATCGCATGGTGCTCGCGACGTTGCGGGTCGATCTCGCCCGGAGCCGCGAGCCCGGCCAGCGCGCCGACGCGCCGAACGGCCTCGTCGGGACGGGTGGCGACGTCCTCGTAGCGGAGCCGAAGCGACCGCCGGCCGCGGCCGAGCGCCTCGACGAGCAGATTGGTGTCGACCCACATCATGGCTGTCCGCCATGGCGCCAGCCGCGTCATCATCGCCGGTCCGCCGACCGCGTCCGGTCGTGACACGGTCTTCGCCCAGGAATCCGCGACGCCCCGGCTGTCTCGCACGAGATGCACGACCCGCAGGTCGATCCCCGGTGTCCGCCCAAGGACGAAACCGTGCGGCGGATCCTTGCTCGAGTCGACCACGACCTCACCGCCGCTGACCGCCAGGATGCCGGCGAAGAGCCGCTCCAGCATCTCCCCGTAGCAGCGCAGCGCATGACTCCGCTCCCTCCATGCGGGCACCGTCGACAGCAGCTGCCGGTGCCGGTCGACGCGTCGCGCCAGGGCGATCGTCCGGTCAGCGTCGACGCTCGCCCACCCGCCGAAGCTGTGATCACCGACAGAAGCCCAGAACGGGCACGCCGAGAACGGTGCTCCGCACGCACAGCGATCGTCGTCGCGCAGGCCGCGCGCCCACAGGTGCCGCACCTCCCCGACCGGCACCATTCCGGGCACTCCGGTCAGCAGCAGCTCGAGCAGCGTGCTGCCGCTGCGTCCGAGCCCGCCGATGAACACCACCGGCGTCGGAGCGCCGGCGCGGCGCTCGGCCGGGATGCGGGTATCCACCGCATTGCACGTCATGACGTCGCCCGCACCAGCGAGCGGGGCATCGCCGCAGCGACCTGGCCGGTCGGGCGTGGCTGGCGCATCCGCCTCCGCCACAGCAGTGCGCACGCGATCATGATCACGTAGATCGTCAGCGGCAGGAAGTCGTAGACCATCATCTCCACGAACGAGATCACCAGAACGCAGGACCACAGCACTTCCTCCACCGTCCGCCGGCGCCACGCATGCAGGAACGTGAAGACAAACCACCCCAGGTAGAAGACGATCCCCGGTATGCCATGTGACACGAGAATCAGGTAGAACTGGCCCTGCGTGCCGACCCGGGCTTCTCCGGTGCCGCCGCTCGTGGACGGTTGCGGGGATCCGTATCCGAGCACCGGCGACTGCGCCACGCCCGAGAAGGACTGCTGATACAGGCTGGCGCGGCTCGAGTTGCTGCTGTGCTCGGAGCTGACACGACTCTGCACGATGCCTCCCAGCGGGGAGATCGCAACGCCCACGGCGATGGCGGCCCCGAGCATCAGCGCGACCGCCAGCTGGCTACGGTAGCCGATGGCTGCGAGCCGGACGCACCCGTACAGCACGGCGACCGCCAGCGCGATCCACAGTCCACGGTTGAGGGAGACGACGATCGGAACCACCGACAGCGCAAGCAGAGCGACCAGCGCATGGCGCCTCACGCCGGGTCGCGACCGCAGCGTGGTGAGCACCGCGAACGGCATCAGCACCCCGACCGTCGCTGCCCACTGGTTCGTGTAGGCGAACGGCGCCATCGGGCGGCCGATGGGGTGACCGAGCGCCTTGAACTGGATCTGAGCGAGCGCTGGGTGGACGTAGGCGTACGCGGTCGTGTTGGACAGCCACGATCGGGGCAGCAGGTGCTGGGCCAGTGACTCCATCGAGGCGGTCGGGTCGATCACACCGAGCACGCCGAACACGACGGCAATCGCGAAGAAGCCGGTCAGCGCCCGGGCCACGGCATCGGCGGGCAGCTCGTTCTCGGATGCGTTGTACACCCAGAGAAAGAGTGCGGTGGCGGTGAGGTAGATGACCGCCCTCCAGCTGAACAACAGGTAGCGCTGATGCGACGACAGCTCGATCACCGAAGCCAGCATCCACATCAGGAAGAGCACCCAGATGCCGAAGCCGGGGGACACACGTACCGGCCGGCGACCGGCCACGGCGAGCACGAAACCGATGGCAAGCAGCGGCCACATGAAGTATGCGAGGCCGAGCACCCACAGCAGCGGGTATGCCACCAGGAAGAGCAGGAACGTCCGACGGTAGGCGAGCGGCCGTGCGATCGAAGACAGCGTCACCTAGATCCCCCGCCCGTGCCTGTGCAGCCAGTGGAGCATCGCGTGTGCCGGCAACAGCCGCAGCGTCACGAGCACCGCGAGATACGCTCTCGGCTGGGCCAGATCGTCTCGCAAGCAGCGTGCCGCCCAGCGCATCGCGTCACGCAGATCACGGCACATGGCATAGCCAAATGCGATCTGCCCGCAGAGCCTCGCCCGCCCCTTGGGCGCGTCATCGAACTCTCGGTAGTGGTCGAGGATGTAGCGGAGCCCTGCGACGTACAGATCCCAGCGCCGCGCATACATCGATCCGTCGTGCCATTCGATGTCGACCAGAGGCTCATTGACCAGCCGGATCGGTGCGAGCCGAGCCGCCCGTAACTGCCACTCGTAGTCTTCGGACGCGCCGCCGGGAATCTCTTCAGAGGTGAGGCCTATGCGGTGTATGACGGCATCTCGCCGCGCCAGGATGGTGCTCGAATGCAGTACCGCCACCCGCGTCAGCAGAAGGTCATGAAAACGGACCACGTCCGAGCTACCGATTCGAACGGTGCGGTGCGATCCGAAGACCACCGTGTTGCCACAGCCGACGACGAGCGCCGAGCCGTCGTTGTCGAGGACGGCGACCTGCTTTCGCAGCTTGGCCGGGCTCCACACGTCGTCGTCGTCGCAAAATGCAATCAGCTCGCCCTCAGCAGCAAGAATGCCGGTGTTGCGAGCGCCCGGCAAACCGGGCGTCCGTGCGTTGTGGATGTGCCGAAGACGCACCCGCCCGTCGCGGGCATGCGCGATGGGCGCGGCCGGCTCTCCGTCGTGGACCACGATGCACTCGACGTCGCCGGCGTAGTCCTGCGCCACGACGGCTGCCACGGTACGCGCCAGCAACGCCGGACGATCGTGGGTCGGCACCACGACCGACACCGACGGACGGCGGCCGCCGCTCATCGCCCGAGCCGGCGCGGCGCCTGGCCGGATCCTCGCATTCGGTCGACCGTCTCGCACGCCGCGATCCACAGGAACCACACCGCCCCTGCGACATACCGGGGGCCGAGCCTTCGCGGTGACTGGAACAGCCGGAACAGCCACTCCATGCCGAACCGGCGAGCGACGGCCGGTGCTCGCCGGCAGGTCCCGGCGAGCACTGCGATGGAGTTGCCACAGCAGAGAACTGGCCCGTTGATATACGGACGCAACTCGTCGGCCAAGAGCTCCTGCCGCGGCGCGCCGAGTCCGACCAGCACGAGGTTTGGCCGCGCCTGGCCGACTCGCGCCAGCATCGCATCGAGCTCGTGCTGATCCTCCCAGATGCCCATCGCGAGAGGCTCGACCAGAACGACGTTGTGGCGCCATCGCTCACGGTCGGCCAGCGCGTCTGCGCCCCCAGGCGGACCGCCCAGGATGGCCAGGTTGAACCGCTGTCCCGACCCCAGGACGCGATCGACGAGGTCGATGCCGATCACGCGGCCGGGCAGGCGCGGGCGCAGCAGGCGTGAGGCCGCGACCAACGGCCACCCGTCGGCGAGGTTCAACTCGCTTCGCTCGACCACCCCGCGGAACGCGGCGTCGTTCGATGCCATTCGCACGTGATGGATATGCGACGTGATGACCACGGCCGGCGATCCCGACCGTGCTCTCGCCACGACCCATGCGACGCCCGCATGCTCGTCCATCGACGTGAGGCGCAGGCTGCCGAAGCAGAACTGGGGCTCGAGTAGCAGCCCCTCAGACCTAAGTTGCGTGGTGGATCCGACCGACATCGTTCTCCGATCTCAAGAGCTCCTCGGCTGGATCGTCTGCGGCCGCTGTCGGGGGTGCATGGTTTCCGCCGTTTACCGACGGCGCATGCTGGAAGGAGCCAAAGGTGGGCGCGTAGTAGCCGTAGGCACGGATCTTGTCCGCGGCCGTAAGCACCACGCCGAGCTTGGGCGTGGAAAGAGCATCTAGGGTCAACCTCAGGTCGTTCGCAACGTCGACCCGCAAGTTGTCTGCTCGGGCAATGACCAGGATGGCGTCCGACGACGCCGTGAGCACGGTGGCATGGCTGATGGTCAGGATGGGTGGCGAGTCGATGATCACATAGCGAGTGCCGTCTGCCAGCGCCCGCAGGGACGAACGCAGCGACTCCGACGCGAGCAGCGACGTGGGGTCACCGGTCGACCGGCCCGACGAGACAACCGCCAGCGATCCCGCGCTCCCCTCGAGCTGGACGGGCACCGTGACATCGGCGATCTCCGCGTGACCGGAGGCCACATCGGCCAGCCCATCGCCCGCCCCAAGCCCGAAGAAGCGGGCTGCCGTCGGGCGCACGAGGTCGGCGTCGACGAGCACAACCGACTCTCCCATCTCGGCCAACGCCACGGCCAGGTTCGCGGCGGTCGTCGACTTGCCCTCGCCTTCGAGTGCGCTGGTCACGAGGATCACTCGCATGTCGCGCGTGGGTGGAAGCAACTTCAAGCGCGCCGCGAGCATGCGGAATGGCTCCGCCTGGGCGTCGGTGCCGGTCACCGTCACCAGCTTGTTCGCACGTCGCAGCTGACGCGGGGGCGTGGGGATGGTCGCGAGCACTGGCAGTTCCAGGCTGGCGGTGAGCTGCCCTTGCGAACGCATCCGGCTGTCGAGTGCGTCTCGGATGAAGGCCATCACCAGGGCGATTACGAGGCCGGCGAACAGGGCGACCGCCCCGTACTTGACAGGCGAGGCGCTGGTGGCGGCCGGGCCGGAGGCCGTCTGCTCGACCTGAACGGCGGCGTCGGCCTGCTGGATGTAGTTGGCGAAGGCATCCAGCGAGTGCGTGACGAGGCTGAGCGTCGGTCGGGTCGACCTGATCGTTGCCTGGCTTGCATTCGGATCGGCGAGTCGCGCCTCAAGATTCGTCTGGCGCTGATGCAGGCCCTTGATGATCGCCTGGTACTGCTTTTCCAGGGACGTCCGCCGTTCGGCGACATAGGCGAACGCGTATGCCCGCGCGAGCTGTGAGGCGACATCTCCATGCCGGTTCGTCACGGAGAAATCGAGCACGTCCGCCGTGGTGCTCGGCGTGACCGATGAAGCACGTGCCAGCTGCACCGGCGTGATGCCCGGCAGGGCGTGCTGGGCGAGCGCGCTGTTGGCGGCGGTGTCGAGCACCGTGATGGAACGAGCGAACGTCGCTTGGTTGGCGAGGAACCGAGCGGCGTAGGTCGAGTTCGGCGAAACGCCGCTCGCCGAACCGGTCACGCTCGGCGGCTGCACGGAGCTGGTCTGGACCGGGACGGTGGCCGTGGAGATCGCGCCCTTGTGGGCCGCGTAGAACACGCCGAGCCCAAGGCAGACGAGCGTGATGATCACGATCATCCATGCGCGCCGCCGGATGACCGCGACATAGTCACCGAGCGTCAGCAACTCAGTTTGCTGAACAGAGCCCATAATCCTCACTTGCGGGAGCCGCGCACCCAGGTGGCACCAGGAGCCGGGCTGGCCGGTGACGGCAGAACTGCCGACCGACACGCCAAATATCCTGACAACCTCACGACGGGCGCGTGTGTCTACCGTTAGGAGATACGGGCGCCGATGCGAACCGTCAAGTCATCTCACCGTTTTGGCCGGATTCGCTCGCGGTCGCGCGACACCCCTCATTTCATGCCATGCTGGATCGATCTGCTCGGATCTTTTGACACGCGTTCTGGTCGAGACCACTCGCCATGTGTGACATTCGGTGTAATAATGGCCGGGCACCGGAAACGGTGAACCTCTGACTGAGGCTCCATTCTTGATCAACACGCGGGGGTAGGCGGATCATGAGACGCATTTGCGCAGGTCGTTGGTACCGGCAGGCCACGCTGGGGACGGTGCTGGTTGTGGGCGCGGTACTGGCGGTTCCGGCGGCCGCGGCACCGATCGGTCCCGTTTCGGCGACGCCGGCAGTGGGGACGCCCGTGCTTGCAAACCTCGGATCGCAGACGCAAAAGGTGCGGCAGCTCGTCCAGTGCGGCGACACGATGTATGCGGTCGGATCGTTCACGACGATCAAGAAGGGGAGCACGACCTACACCCGCAACAACGCCTTCAGCTTCAAGGCCACTGCGCCCTTCACCGTGAGTGCGTGGGACCCGAACGTGAACGGCATCGTCAACTCAATCGCATTCAACGGCGGCGACTGCAGCCACGCCTATGTCGGCGGCAAGTTCTCGTCGGTCGGTGGCATGTCGGTCCAGAATCTGGCCGAGATCGACACCACCACGGGTGCAGTCGTGCCGACGTTCGCACACAGCGCATCAGCCCAGGTGCAGACACTTCTCGGAGCGGCCGGGCATATGCTCGTCGGCGGCTACTTCAAGACCATCAACGGCAGCGCCCAGCCGTACTTTGCAAGCCTCGACCCGACCACCGGCAAGGACGACAAGTTCCTGCAGCTCGGCATCTCGGGCAACTACAGCTGGGCAAACCCCAACGGCACGCGCGTCTACAACCAGGAGCTCAGCCACTCGGGCAACTACGACCTGGTGATGGGGGATTTCACATCCGCCGGCGGCCTGCCCCGCCAGCAGATCTTCATGCTCGACCTGACCACGAGCCCGGCCACCGTCACCGGGTGGACGTCACCCGAGTGGGACGGCAGCCTGGGCGAGCTCAGCGCCTCCAATCCGGGCGGGTACCCGTACCAGTGCTTCGTGGGCGAGCCGTTCTACCTCCAGGCGGCCTCGTGGTCGCCGGATGACGGACAGATCTACATCGCGACCACCGGCTACCACCCGAACGGCTTCCCCACCGGCTCGTTCCCGCGCACCGGGCTCTGCGACGTGGCTGCGGCGTTCCCGGGCACCGTCAGCCCGCCGGCCCAGCCCAACGGCCAGCCCGGATACGTGCTGCACACCTGGGTCAACTACGCCGGCTGCGACTCGCTGTATGCCACCGCGGCCGACGCCAGCACCGCCTATTTCGGCGGTCACGAACGGTGGGCAAACAACACGAACGGCTGCGACTTCGCCGGCCCCGGGGCGATTCCGGCACCCGGAATGGTCGGCCTGTCACCGACCAACGGCTCCGTCACCTTCAACCCCGGGCGTTCACGGGGACTCGGTGCGGACGACATGCTCGTCACAAACGACGGGCTGTGGATCGCCAGCGATAACCTCAGAAACTCCCAGGCGTGCGGCGGCGTCTCCGGGCACGCGGGCATCTGCTTTATGCCCTACACCGGCTGAGCAGTCACCGCTCAGACAACAGGCCGGCGGCGCCAGCTCGGCACGCCGGCCAGCCAGGGCTCGAGGCGGGCGTCGTACGGTTCGAAATGAGCTGACAGGCGCTGCCGGGTTGCATCGGGGACGTGGGGACGCGGCCGTGCGTTGTGGCGCTCGAAGACCGTCGTCCCGCAACGGGGAAGCTCGAGAAACGCGAGCACTCGGCTGTACTCGGCCTCTGGTTCGGAGAAGAACGCGCCGCTGTCGAGCACCAGGAGCCGCTCGCGTCCGACCAGAGCCGCGAGGCGGTCGAGTTGGTCGGCGTACTGGCCGCGGGTCACGTATGCCTGGTGCTGGAGCGCATGGCTGCGGTAGGCCGGATCGGCTCGCATCCGGTCCTCCTCTCGCTCCAAGCGCTGCGGCTCCAGGGCAAGCGCTCGCTCGAACGGCTCGTCCTCAAAGCCACGCGCCAGCTCGTGCGCGTGCGCCGAGTGGGCGCGCTCAACCGGGTCACGCACGAGCACGATCAGCTTGACGCCCGGAAGGTCGTGAGCGATCCGGCCGGGAGCGAGCGGGTGATGCATGTAGTAGGGACTCGATTCGAAGGCAAGCGGGGGCCGGCCCCAGGCTCGCTCCATCCGGCCGGCACCGGCGCGAAGGGGGAAGTGGGCGCGATACCAGCCCAGGCCGCGGTCGTAGTGCAGATCGAAGTAGTGGACGCCCTTGTGCCAGATCGGCTTCTGGATCAGCGGGTGCTGGGCGAGTGCCCGGTACATCGAGGTGGTACCGCAGCGCTGGCCACCGACGATGAGGAACCCGGGCAGCATCCGCAGCCCGCTTGACAGTCTGCCGGCGGTGAGCGACGCCGTCTGCGCGATCGACTTCGTGCCCGGTCCGCCTGTGCGTGGCATCAACCTGTCACCACGTGCTCGCGGATCGCCGGCAGCAGCCACCAGCCGGGATCGCCGAGGCGCGCCCCGCTCCGGGCCTGACCGTCGGCCAGGCTGCGCGCGGCCAGTTGTGCCAGGTAGAGGAGTGCCGTGACCCGGGCCGCGGCGGAGTCGTCGACGAACCCGGTCAAGATGCCGGGCGCCTCGGCGAGACACTCACCGGCGACCCGGCGCGGCTCGCCACGCCGGTGGACCACCCTGCTCTGCAGCCAGTAGTGCGTCGCGTCGAATCCCACGGGGACACCGGCGGCTGAGCGTTCCCAGTCCCACAGCAGCAGGCCGTTGCGCGTGCTGGCCATGTTCCACGGCGTCCAATCGCCGTGCCACCGACCGACTCGCAGCCGCACCTCCCCCCAGCGTCGGACAAGCGCGTCGAGCGATGCGCGAAGCTCCGTACATGCAACGGAGTCAGGGGCTCCGTCGAGCTGTGTCCCGATCGAGCCGACCACGTCGGCCACATCGCTCCACGCCGGCTCCGGATAGCCGACCATGGCCACGTCCCACATTGCCGCCCTGAGCCGGCCGGGTGTCAGTGCGACCCGACGGTCGTGGATCGGCAGCGGCCGCTGTACCAGCACCGGCATGCCGCGCCAGCTTCCGTAGTGCAGCACGCGGGGGGCCCGGACGCCGTGAAGATCGGCACGGTCGAGCATGACCAGCGTCTCGTACTCCGCCTCCACCAGCCGGCGGGAGAGCGGGCTCATGGCGACCTTGGCGATACCGATCTGTTCGCCGGACCGGGTGAGAAGCTGGAACACCGGCTTTCGATTCGCGCGGGGTGCGCCCAGGTACATGCTGATGCGCAGGTCGGGATCCACCTCAGCGCGCAGATACGTTTCGATACTCGACACCTGGTCGGACGCAGGGAGTTCCACCCGATCTCGGAAGACCGCGCCGCCAACCCCCGAGCGAAGCACCAGCGACAGCGCGCGCGTGGCGAGCGCGGCGTGCCGGGAGCGCGGCTCGCCGTACAACCGCACTGCAGCGGCCGCGGCGCGCGGCTCGCAGGGCACGACCAGCCGCGGCCGGCGGCGGCCCGGGAGCAGCAGCATGCGCGTCCGCGGGGCATCCGCCGGCTGCTCCGGCCAGAGCGTGGTGCAGACCTCGTCGAGGAAGGCGGCCCGGCCGCGGTCAGCGGCGGTCGCACCGTCGCTGAAGGCCGTCATCCGACCGGGGCAGGATCAGCTTCAAGCGACCGTTCGAGCGGCACGGCGACAGGGTCGTGGGGGCGGCGCACCGGCCCCGCGACGATCCGTACCGCGATCGTGAAAGCCAACAGCATCAGCAGGCCGTACAGGACGCCGCTGACGGCGTCCGTGAACCAGTGCAGCGTGAGATACGACCGGCTGTACGCCTCGTTGAAGGCGAGCATCGCGATGCCGACACCGGCCCAGATGCCGCTCGCGCGCCGGCCGCTGGCCTCGCGCCACGCGAGGTACGCGATCAACCCGTAAAACAGGACGACCCGCTCACAGCCGCCGCTGGGATAGGTTCCGTGCGGCGAGTTGGGCGGCCCCACCCGGCCGAACACGTGCCGGATGGCGAGCGTCTCGTAGTGGTCGACGATGAGCGCGGTCACCAGCACCACCGGCGGGATCCACCTGCGCCGCGCCGGCCAGAACGCGGCCAGCACCGCGGCGGACGCGAGCACCGCACCCCATGTCGTCCAGGTGTTCCCGATCTTCGTCAGCCGGGCCATCACCCGCATCCAGTCGTGCACCTGATGATGGATCGTGAAGCGGTAGATCGGCTGATCGATCGATGCTCCGTGATGGACGACCCAGGCGGCGCCCAGCACGAGCATGATCACAAACGCGATGGCCGCGCCTGCCACGGAGACCGCGACCAGCGTGGCGACTCCCTCGAGCGTGCCGCGCCGGGCGCGCCGGCTCGTCGGAAGCCTGTCTGAGACCCGCCTGACCAGCGACAACCGGTCGGGTCGGCGGATCAGGAGCATGCCGAGGAGCGCGATCAGCGCCAGACCGACCAGCCACAGGGTGATCACCATGTACTTCAACGCCCGGCACCGCCGCGCGACGAACTGCGCCGAATCCTTGCCACCGGCATCCCCTCTTCGTGCCCGCTCGATTTGGAGCCACAGAGCCACTTCCAAGCTACACGGCATGTCAAGCTGCTTGACTGGTTCTCGTGTCACTCGTTCCGTGTCGCTGGTTCCTACCGCGGAGGCGCATCATCACGACCCGGTCAGCGCGACCGCCGCAAGTGGTGGCCAGGAAGATCCCGGCTTGGGAGAGTAGGTATCGCAGGCCGCGCTGGAAGCGCAGCTCGAACTCGACCGACGCTGAGGCGGCAGGCTCTGGCCCTTCCTCAAATGGGCAACGGTTCCTCCAGCGAACCAATGGCGTAGTCGGCATTCGCCTCGCGCAACTGTTCGACGGTGTAGTGGCCGCTCGCCACCCCGACGCACTCGATGCCCGCGGCGTGCGCACCCTCCACGTCGCGCGGCGTATCCCCCACGACGATGGCCTGCTTCGCGATGACGTCTGCCCCGTAGACCAGGGCCGCCCGCTCGAGCGCGATGCGGGTGATCTCGCCCCGATCGCTCGAGTCGGAGCCGTACCCGCCGAACGAGAAGAACCGGTTGAGCCGTGCCCGATGCAGCTTGATGTGCGCGGCGGCCTCGACGTTTCCGGTCACGATCCCCAGCAGGTAACCGCCGTCGAGCAGCCGGGGCAGCATCTCCTCAACGCCCGGCAGGACCCGGTAGGAGGTCGAGTGCTCGACCGTCTCATGCATGTAATGCAGGCGCCGTTCCAGCAGCCGGGCGAACTCGGCCCGCTCCGGCGCTCGGTGCATCACCGCCTCGAACGTCATGCGTCCCACTTCGGGATCGGTCATCCCCGCATCGGTGAACTCACCGATATCAGCCGGGATGCCATACAGCTCGTCGAACGCCAACCGCCAGGAGGCCGCACCTGCGCCGCCGGAGTTGATCAGTGTGCCGTCGATGTCGAACAGGATCGTGACCCGTTTGGCGGCCAGGGAAAACCTCCTCACGCCGGAGCCTAGTGCGAGCCTCGTCACGGGCCGGTCGCGATGCCGGCGGACGCCCCGTCGACGAGGCGCCCGCCTGACCGCCAAGCCACCCACCGCGGCCACCGCCCGCAGGCGCATCGCGCGGTGAGGGCGGGTCGCACGCCGGTGGCGCGCGACCCGCCCTACCGTCCTACCTCAGGTAGTAGTCGCCCACCCGCGAGCGGTAGTCGTCGTCGCGGTACGTCGACTCATCGAACTCGGGCGAGTTCTTGATCTGCTCCTTGGTCTGATTGACGTAGACGACTTCATCGTCGTAATCGATCCGGTCGATCACGCCGGCCGGCAGCAGAACCTTCTTGCCGAAGATCCACGGCCCCGTATCGACAACGATGTAGCTGTCGCCGACCTCGTAGGTCGCCTCATCGATCTTTCCGATCGATCCATCGACCGCCTCGACACTGAAGCCGTCGAGATTGCCACGATCATCGCTCCAAGCGTCGTCTCGCCATACCCAGATCGTCGTCCTATCCATCGTGCTCATGCTGCACCTCCGTTGCGTGAGCCCTCTTCCTACCCACCTCAGCGCAGCCAAAACGCGGTTGTGAACCGCACCGAGAGGCCGCCGGGTTTGGTTGCGCGGCCCGAGTGGGTATCGCTGGTGCATGCAGTCGACGACGAAGCGTGCGGTGGCAAGCACGGATCATCCGCTTCGGATCGCGATGCTCGCCCCGCCCTGGATCTCGATTCCGGCGCCCACCTACGGAGGTATCGAGGAGGTCGTGCGACTGCTCTGTCAGGGCCTGGTCGCGCGGGGGCACCACGTCACCCTGTACGCGGCACCGGACTCCGAGTCGGATGCGCGCGTGGTGGAGGTGCTGGACGAGGCGCACCCCGATCAGATCGAGGACTCGCTGATCGAGGCGACGCATGTGGGTTCGGTGTTCGGCCGGATCGACCGCGAGCGGGTGCGCGCGGCCGGGTTTGACGTCGTGCACGACCACTGCCCGGCCGTGGCGCTGGCGATGGCCGATCGGCTCAGGGAACCGTTCGTGCACACACTGCACGGCCCATTCGACGACGAGCGGGCCGAGCTCTACCGCCGGCAGGGACACAAGGCGACGCTGGTGGCGATCAGTGAGTCGCAGCGTTCGCAGGCACCGGAGGGCGTCGAATGCTCCCATGTGGTGCCGAATCCAATCGATCTCGACGAGTGGCCGTTTCAGGCTGAAAAGGAGGACGGCCTGCTGTTTCTGGGCAGGATCGATCCGGACAAGGGGCCGCACCGCGCGATCGAGGCGGCACACCGGGCCGGCCGGCGGCTGTCATTGGCAGGCCCGGTGCAGCCGGAAGGCGAGGAGTTCTTCGCCAGCGAGGTGGAGCCGCACCTCGATGACGACCATGTGCGGTACCTGGGACCGCTCGGGGGCGATGAGAAACGGCAGGCTCTGGCACGAGCGGAGTGCCTGTTGATGCCGATCGAATGGCCGGAGCCTTTTGGGCTGGTGATGATCGAAGCGCTTGCGACCGGGACGCCGGTGATCGCCTTCGAGCGCGGCGCGGCAGCAGAGATCGTGATCGACGGCGAGAACGGATTTCTCGTATCGGATGTCGAGGGGATGGGCGCGGCGATCGACCGCCTCCATGAAATCGACCCCCGTCGCTGTCGCAGGTCGGTGGAGCGGTTCGACGTCGGCACCGTCTGCGCCGCCTACGAGCACGTCTATGCCGACGCCCTGTCGCGCACCGCCTCGACCTCGAAGCTCGCAGCTCGCTGACGCCAGCCCGAGCTAGAGCGCGCACGCCACCTGCTCCACCACCATCGACATCGACTGACGTCAGTGGCGGCCGAGCGTTCTCCGCCGATCAGCGCCACCGGGTCGATGGGATCCGGCTGACAGTCGCCGCGAAGACGCGTCGGGCTGCGGCAATCAGCGGAGCCCGGCGGCGCCAGGCGAATCGGAGTATCGCCATACCAACGGTGGTGCGAAGCAGGCGTAGCAGAAGGATCATCTGGCAGGGCGCCTACCCGCCCGGCGCCCGGCCTAAACCGCACGCGCTTGGAGGAGAAGGCTTGGCAACCACGAACGGCTCACTGGTGGTGTATCCGAGATGATCGAAGATTCGTCGCCGAGGAGTGAGCACGGCGTGGTCAAGGCCTACCTCTTCGACAAGCGCCAGGGCGAGATGATCGAGGACTGGGCCGGGTCTCTTCAGCATCTCAGCAAGAGCCAGATGCTCTGGATCGACCTGCAGGATGCGTCCTCGGAGCAGGCCGCCGCGGTGTTCGATGCGCTCGACCTGGGCGATATTGGCGAGTCGGGGATCGCCGATCCGGACAGGACTCCGGCCGTCGAGCAGCACGAGGGCCATCTGCGGGTGACGGCCGTCGCCGTCTCGGAAGCCGAGCGCGACCCGGATCGCGAGCGGACCGTCATCGACTGCTTTCTTGGGTCCAACTGGTTGCTGACTGCACACATGGCCGACATCGCCGCGCTCGACGAGTTTCGACGGGTAGCTGAAGGCCGCGGCGAGATCGGCATGCTCGACGCGCCCTCGTTCCTCTCGACGGTGCTGGAATGGGTCGTGACCAGCTACCTCGACGCCTTCGACGAAGTCGAAGAGTCGCTCGATGAGTTCGACGTGAAAGCGCTCTCCAATCCGAGCAAGGACCCGGAGGAGGAGATGCGGCTGCTGAGCACCGCCCGCGGTCGAGTCGGGCGCCTGCGGCGGACGCTTGCACCTCATAGAGACGTGTTCACGGCGCTCAGCCACTCGGAATTCGACCCGCTCTCCTCGGAGGAATCGGCGGAGCGGTTCCGTGCGCTGACCGCACGGGTCGACGCCGCGCTTGCTTCGGCACGCGACGCCAGGGACGGCATCGCAAGCTCGTTCGACGTCCTGATCGTGCGAACCGAACACCGGACGAACGAGATCATGAAGGTGCTCACGCTGGCATCGATTCTGCTGCTCCCGGGCGCGCTGCTCGCCAGCGTGGCCGGGATGAACGTGAACTTCGGCGCACAGACGTTCCTGGACTCGTTGCTGTTCTGGCTCGTGGTCAGCGCCATCATCCTGATCGCCGCGTCAACGCTCACCATCGCTCGGCTGCGGAGATGGATCTGACGCGAACAGCGCTTCGCCGCGCCGCGGTACCATGCTCCTCGCGACATGCCGTACAGTCTGGGGATTGGAGTGGCGCGTGAGCAACGATGACCGGGAAGCCATTCGCCGTGACCGGCTCGTGAAGAACGAGCTGGCGTTTCGCGACTACAACAATCGGCGGGTGGAGATCGAGCAGCAGGCCGTCGCTGTCGACGGCGTCGAGGACGAACCCGTGCCCTTCGTATGTGAGTGCGGTAGCGCGGATTGCATCGGCGCGTTGCTGGTCACCGTCGATCAGTACGAGGCCGGTCATTCGACGCCCAACCGGTTCGTCGTCAAGGCCGGACACGTCTACCCAGACGTCGAGTTCGTTGCTGAGCAGCACGAGCACTACTGGGTGGTGGAAAAGCACCCGGGCGAAATGCCCCTCCACTGAACGTGGTCCTCGTCGCCTGAGCTCCTGGAGCCGGCAAGGTAGCCTGTGCGGACGGTGCCAAACGCAACGGACAGTCAGCCCCCGCAGCGCACCCAGACGCCGCCCGACGGGCCGGCGCCTCCGAAGCGGCCGCGCTTCCGGATCAGCCCACCCTGGATCATCGTCGGTCTCGTCCTGCTGGCGTTCAATTTCTGGGCGGGATCCAACGCGATGCAGGGGCCCCAGCTGGTGCGCGTCCCCTACAGCCCGTTCTTCCTCGGTCAGGTGCGGTCCGGCAACGTCAAGGAGATCACGTCGGTGGGCACCGCGATCCAGGGCTCGTTCGAGAAACCCACGACGTACGATGGCGAGAAACCGACGACCGGGTTCGAAACCGAGGTGCCGGCGTTCGCGGACACGGTCTCGCTCTCGCAGCTGCTCGAGACCAACGGCGTCGTTGTGAACGCCAAGCCGCTCTCCACCGGCGCCCCGTGGTGGCAGACGGTGCTGATCGGGTTCGGCCCGACCCTGCTGTTCCTCGGCCTGCTGTTCCTGTTGCTGCGCCGCGCGGGCGGCATGCAGAACGCCCTCAGCAGCTTTGGACGGTCGCGCGCGCGGCGGTACGCGCCCAATGCTGACCGCGTCACCTTCGCCGACGTGGCCGGCATCGAGGAGGCCAAGTCCGAGCTGAGCGAGGTGGTCGACTTCCTGCGCCACCCCGAGAAATACGGACGCCTGGGTGGCCGCATCCCCCACGGCGTGCTGCTGGCCGGACCTCCCGGCACAGGTAAGACGCTGCTCGCCCGAGCGGTGGCCGGGGAGGCGGATGTGCCGTTCTTTTCGATGGCGGCGTCGGAGTTCGTCGAGGCGATCGTCGGCGTGGGAGCGGCGCGGGTGCGCGACCTTTTCGTCCAGGCCAAGCAGTCGTCCCCGTCGATCGTGTTCATTGACGAGCTCGACGCGATCGGCCGCTCACGCACCGCTGGCATCGCCGGCTACAGCGGCGGCAACGACGAGCGCGAGCAGACGCTGAACCAGATCCTGACCGAGATGGACGGGTTCGACTCGTCGACGGGTGTGATCGTGATCGCGGCCACCAACCGTCCCGAGGTGCTCGACTCGGCGCTGCTGCGGCCGGGCCGGTTCGACCGTCGGGTGGCGGTGCAGCCACCCGACCGAAACGGGCGTCGCGAGATCCTCGAGGTGCACACGCGCGGGGTGCCGGTCTCCCCGCGTGTCGATCTCGGGCGGATCGCGGCGACGACCCCCGGGATGGTCGGCGCCGATCTCGCCAACCTGGTCAACGAGGCCGCACTGCTGGCGGCTCGCCGCGAGCACGAGCAGGTCGAGGAAGCGGACTTCACCGATGCCCTCGAGCGGATCGTGCTCGGCGCCGAGCGGCAGGTGATGATGAGCGAGGCAGACCGCCGCCGCACCGCCTACCACGAGGCCGGTCACGCGGTGGTCGGCATGCTCACGGAGGGCGCCGACCCGGTGCGAAAGATCTCGATCATCCCGCGCGGGGTGGCGCTTGGCGTAACGTTCTCGGCGCCGGACGCAGACCGCTTCAACTACGAGTACCGGGAGCTGCTGGCCCGCATCGACGTCGCCCTGGGCGGGCGCGTCGCCGAGGAGGTCGTGTTCGACGACATCACGACCGGCGCGGAGTCGGACATCCAGCAGCTGACCGAGATCACGCGCCACATGGTCGGCCGCTGGGGCATGTCCGAGGCGGTCGGGCCACTGGCGGTGATCGCCCGCGACGGCGCAGCGGGGCCGCTGTTCCCCGGGGTGTCCGAGGTCAGCGAACAGACCCAGCAGCTCGTCGATACGGAGGTGCGGCGGATCGTCGACGAGGCGCACGAGCGGGTCGTACGCCTGCTCACCGCCGAGCGCGGCAAGCTCGACTCGCTGGCCGGCGCGCTGCTCGAGCACGAGACGCTCGACGAGGACGCGGCCTATGCAGCCGCCGGCGTCGCCCACCAGAAGGCCGACGAGCCGCAGCCGGAGGTTGTCCCGGCCGCGACCGCCGCTCGCACCAGAGGTGGTCCCGGCCGGAGCTTCGGTTGACCCGCGTGCTGGTCACCGGTGCGTACGGCTGCATCGGCGCCTGGGTGACGAGGGATCTGGTCGACCGCGGGATCGAGGTAATCGCCTACGACCTCGGCGATGACCCACGGCGGATGGCCCTGATCATGGACGACCACGAGCTGGCACGAGTCCGGCACGTGCGTGGCGACATCACCGATCTGGAGGCGCTGGAGGCGGTGATCGACTCGGAGCGGATCACGAACATCATCCACCTCGCCGCGCTGCAGGTGCCGTTCTGCCGCGCCGACCCCCCGCTGGGAGCGCGCGTCAACGTTGTCGGGACAGTCAACGTGCTCGAGGCGGTGGCGCGCCGACCGCACCGTCTCGGGCCGGTCGTGTACGCATCATCGATCGCCGCCTACGACGCGATCGACGCGGGCGACGGCCCCGCCATGTCGGGCGTTCCGGGAACCATCTACGGTGTGTACAAGCGAGCCAACGAAGGGAGCGCCTGGGTGTACCACCAGGAGCACGGCGTGGCCAGCATCGGCCTGCGGCCGCACACCGTCTACGGCCCGGGCCGCGACCAGGGCCTGACCTCCGCCCCGACCAGTGCGATGCTGGCAGCCGCGGCCGGCCGCGAGTTCAGGATCCCCTACGGCGGCACCAGCCAGTTCCAGTACGCCCCTGACGTGGCCCGCGCATTCGTGCAGGCCGCGCTGGCGCACTACGACGGCGCCACCGTCCACAACCTTGCCGGACAGGCGGTCTCGATGGAGGCCGTGGTGACGGCGATCGAGACGTCCGCGCCCGACGCCCGCGGCCTGATCAGCTACGAGGACGTCACGCTCCCATTCCCCCAAGCGGTGGACGCGGCGTCGCTGACCGCCGTGATCGGGACGGTCGAGGAGCTGCCGTTCGAGCAGGGAGTCGCCGACGCGGTCGACCGCTTCCGCCGCCTGCTTGGCGACGGCCGAGTGGCCGCCTGAGCCACCAGCCGCCTATCGGGCTGCCGACCAGTCCAGCGGCTGCGACTCCGCGGCCTCATAGGGGCGGCGCGCGCGGTCGACTGTAGGGTTGGGCGGCAGGATCCAGCCATCGAGGCGGATCGCGGACTTCCTAGGAGGGAGCCTGACCATGAGGAACGCGACCATCAGGAACGCCATCCACCCCGAGCGCGCAATACATCTGCCGCTAGAGCCGAACCCGGCCCTGGTTGAACATGCGAAGCAGCGAGCCGCGAGCGCCCAGAACCGGATCGCGGACACGATCACGACGTTCGCGGGATCGATGCTGTTCGTCTACATCCACCTGATCTGGTTCGGATGCTGGATCGGCTTCGGCGTCGAGGGCTATCCGTACGGGCTGCTGACGATGATCGTGTCGCTGGAGGCGATCTTCCTCTCCACGTTTGTGATGATCAGCCAGAACCGAGCGGACGCGAAGCGGCAGGTGATCGCCAGCCAGCAGTGGATGACCGTCCAGGAAGAGGACAAGCAGAACCGGGAGCTGCTCGCCCTCTCCAAGCAGATCCTCGACCTGACCAGGGCCATCCACGCCCGCACGGGTGCCCAGCCGGACTCGAAATAGGTTCCGCGGCGACGAGGATGTTCTCGCGCGCCCGGTTTGCAGCAATTACCACGGAACCGGCGCAGCCTGTCACCCCTATGGGGGGTTCTACGCGCGGAACCGGAGGTTTCGCTCGGGTCTGGGTGTCTATATGTCGACCCTGTCTCACAGATGGAGCGCTACCGGCCCATGGCCCACCATAGAGATCTCCCGCGGTCTGCCGTCGAGACGGCTGTGCCGGCGCGGGCGCGCAGGCATCGCGGTCAGCGCGGCCAGACGCTGGCGATGATGGCGTTCTTCATGGTCTCGCTGCTTGGCGTGGCCGGGCTGGTGATCGACGTCGGTGGCTGGTACCTGCAGAAGCGGCAGGTGCAGGCCGCTGCCGACGCGAGTGCCCTAGCCGGCGCCAACCGGCTGCCGGTCGGCTGGTCGACGGCCCAGTCGACGGCGCAGACCGAGTACACGAACAACGGCAAGGCCGGCGACAGCACCTCAATCACCAACACCACCGACCTGGCCGCAAACGACTCGGTCACGGTCAGCGCCTCGCGGGTCGCGCCCGGCTACCTGACGCGCGTGTTCGGGCTCTCGGGCGTCACCGTCTCGGGCAGCGCGACGGCGACCATCGAAAGCGTGGTCGGCTACGCCTCCACCGGCAACGTGATGCCGTGGGGCATCATGCGCGGCTCCTACACGGTGGGATCGTCCTACTCGATGAAGATCGCGAACGACGGCTCGTCGCAGTCGGGCGCGCTCGACGTGCCCTACGAGGGCGGCTGCAGCGGCGCCAGCGGCAGCAACGACTACCGCCAGATGATCAACGGCACCAATGTCGCCTGCCCGCTCACCGTCGGCGAGACGCTCGGCCTGCAGTCGGGCTCGGTGCCAGGCCCCACCCAGCAGGGCATCACCGACCGCATCCCCAACTTCCAGTCCGCCGATCAGATCGTCACGATCGGCGCCAACGGCACCGCCACCATCCTGAACAGCAGCTCGAAGCAGCTGGTGCTGATCCCGATCATCGAGAACACCGACGGCACCACCAACTGGACAGGCGGTTCGATGCAGGTACGCATCGTCGGGTTCGCCTGGTTCGTGATCACCGGCGTCAGCGGCAACGGCCAGAAGGTCACCGTCACGGGCGAGTTCATCAGCATCGCGTCCTCCGACGGCAACGCCACCCTCGGCGCATATACCGGGCTTCCCGGCGGCGCCACCTCCGTCGAACTCACCAAGTAACGGGGCTGCCCGAGCCGTCGCGCCAGGGGTCACCTGAAGGGGTGATCTTGCCGTCATGAGCGCAGGATGTGGCCTCCCGGGGGGTCCTGTGACGTAGAGGACACGTCTCAGGTCGACCCAAGGATCATGGCCCCCCACCACACATCCCTCGAGGCAACAGCAGGCGCACCGGCGCGCCCGCGTGTGTCGGATCGCTGCGACAGCCAGGCCGGCCAGACGCTGCCGTTGTTCGTGGTGTTCCTGGTCGTCCTGCTGGGGATGTGCGCGCTGGCGATCGATGTGGGGTTCTGGGCACAGGGCAAGCGAGCGGCACAGAACTCGGCCGATGCGTCCGCGCTTGCCGGTGCGGCGTTTCTGGGAGTCAACTGGTCGACTGCCCAGACGAACGCGTCATCGCAGTTCACGAAGAACATGGCGAGCGGCGACACCGCGACCTACAGCCAGAGCACGACGTACATCCCCGGCGACACGATTCAGGTGACGGTGAACCGCCAGGCTCAGACCTTCTTCGCCAAGATCTTTGGCAAGACCAGCGTCAACCTCACCGCGAGCGCCAAGGCGACGATGGTGCAGAACGGCGGAGGGGCACTGCCCTGGGCGGTCATGAACAACACCTACGTGCCGGGGAACACCTACCAGATCTACACCGACAACAGCGGGCCGAACAACGGAGCGGTGCGGCTGCCCGCCTGGGACACGGCCACATCCGTATGCACCACCGGAAACGTCAACGGCCTCGGCGGAGCACAGCTCTACCAGGCGCAGATCACGGGCGGCGTCGTCACCACCTGCCCGATCACGGTCAACCAGGTGATCGACACCAAGACCGGTCAGAACACCGGCCCGACCTCGGCCGGCATCGACGCACGCTGCAGCCCCTTGCAGGCGCCGAGCACGATCGCCACCTTCGGAAGCGGCGTGACCCTGCTGCAGCCCAACAGCTGCCAGCTGGTGCTGCTGCCCGTCGTGATCAACAACCAGGACGGGTCGAACAACTGGCCGGGCCAGGGAAGCGGACAGGTCAAGGTCGTGAGCTTCTCGTGGTGGATCCTGAAGGACTACACGAACGGCGGCAAGGTCGTCGACGCCGTCTACGTCGGCGCCGCGGCGACCGACCCGAGCCTCGGCGACACCCTGCCGCCGGCGTACATTCCCCAGCTCACCGGCTAGGCGGGGCGACTATGGTCTCTGATCCTGCTCATTGCCCCCTGGTGTACCAGCTGCCACCGGGGCCGACGTAGCTCGTACCTTCGCTCCAGATCACGTAGTTGACGCCGGATGCAGCCGTCTCCATCTCGAAGTAGTCCCCGTAGGGGAACGCGTATCCGGCGGCTGCCTTGTACGGCGCGCCCGACCCGAGATCCGACAGCCGCACCGCGGTCGACCAGGCTCCGCCGCCGTTCGTGGTGCGCGTGTACCACGTGTTGTATGCGCTTGCGCCGTTTCTGTTGTCCTGCCATGCAACGCGAAAGTCGCCGGCGGTCGGGCCATGAGAGACGACCGGGAAGCCGCTGTCGCCCAGCCCGTTCAGCTGCTGCCGTGCACTCCAGGTCGCACCGTCGGTGGAGGTGCGCACGTACAACCCCTTCGGCGCACCCGCCGTGGTGTTGAGCGTGTAGGCGACCAGCACCTTGCCGGCCGAGTCGACCGAGAGCATCGCCTGCGGTCCCAGGAAGTCGTTCGTGCAGCCGTTGGCCGTGCAGGCCGGCTGCTGCTCCGAGGTGTCGATGAACGTCGTCGTCCACGACGTTCCGCCGTTGGTGGAGCGGAGCACCGCCAGCTTCACCTGGCCGGTGGCGCTCTGGTTCTCGGCGCTCTCGGAGAAGTAGATCGAGCCGTTGGGAGCGACCGCGCCGCCCTCGGCGAACCAGTAGAGCGAGTCGCTGTTGGTCTTGACCCGGGTGCCCCATGTCGCGCCGAAGTCGTGCGAGGCGACCACATAGCTGTCGCTCGAGTTGAAGGCGATGTAGACGTCCTTGCCGCTCGGCGATATCGCCAGGATCGGCTTGTCGCTGAAGTTGAGTGACTTACCCTCAACCGATTTGGGCGTCGACCATGTCGCCCCATGGTTCGTGGACTTCGAGAACACCACCCCCGGCTGATAGTCGTTCAGCCACGCGGCGTACACCGTGCCGTCGCTGGCCACCGCCAGCTGCGGATCGTTCTGCGCCTTCACGTTCTTGCATGCGCAGATGTAGGTGTCGGCGCCCCACGTGGTGCCGCCGTTGCTCGAAGCGCGCACGATGATAGCCGGATCGGAACACGAGCTGCAGGCCTTCGGCCCCCCGTAGCGCGTGGTCGCCTGGTAGACGTACGACGAGCTCGGATCCACGGCGATCGCCGGCTCCCAGTCATCACCGGTTCCCCACAGGCGCTCCGAGTCGAACCCCGTCGTCGTCGCCGCGGCCTGCACCCGCAGCTGATGCACCGCCTTGTTATGGAAGGCGGCAATGCGCGCCCCGCCACGTCCTTATCCGGATCTCCCTTTCCCTCGTGCTCCTCGCTGCTGCGTCCCAGTCCGATGATCAGAGCTGCGACCACGAGCACCACAACGACCACGATTCCCATCAGCAACGACCGTCTCTGCAGCATCTTGCCTAGCCTCCCAGACCGGTTGAGGGCACTTAGTTCTGTCGGTTCGTCCAGATGTCGCCGTGCACCTGGCCGGTGTCGCCTTCGCCCATGACCGCCACTGCCTTGCCGGCGGAGTTGATGGCGACGGTGTCGTAGTCGCCGTACGGGGTGCCGAAGCCGGCCGTTGTCTTGTAGGACGCACCGGACGTCGCGTTCGACACCTTTGCATCGGCAGACCAGGTGGCGCCGCTGTCGGTGGACTGCCGCTCCCACACGTTGAAGCCGCCGCCGCGGTTGTCCATCCATGTGATCACGAACTGGCCCGCAGCCTTACCGGCGGCGGCGACCTGGGTGGCGTCGGCGCCGCCCGCCGACGTCGTCATCTCGACCCGCGCGCTCCAGGTGACACCGGAGTCGGTCGAGCGGCGGACGTACACCTTGCCGTTCGCGCCCACGCTGGTCGACCCGCTGTACAGGAGCACCAGCGCGCCGGCCGCGTCCGAGGCGACCGTGGTCACCGACGAGGTGGCGAACGTTGCGCCGGTATTGAGCGTATCCACGACGGTTCGCTGCCAGCTCCCGCCGCCGTTCGTGGAGCGGAATGCGACGATGTTGATGGGGCCCGTGATCTTGGTGTTGTTGCCCTTCTCGGGATACTCCGATCCGACGATCACGGCCGTCCCGTTCGGGAGCACCGTGCCGCCGTTCGGGTAGTAGTAGATGCCCGTCTCGTTCGTGATCTGTACCGGCGTGGAGAACGTCAGACCGGCGTCGTGTGACGAGGTCGCGTCGATGTTGCCGTGTGACGACCACATCACGTAGATGTCCTGCCCGTTGGCGCTGGTGGTCATCCAGGGCTTGTCGGCCCAGGTGCCGGCCGAGATCTTGATCGGCACAGACCACGTGGCCGCGTGATCGGTCGACCGGGTGAATGAGATGTGGTTGCCCTGCATGAATGTCGCGTACACCGCGCCGCTGCTCGACGTCGCCAGCGTGATGTCGTACTGCCCTTTCCCGCAGCTCGCGCACAGCGGCTTGACCGCGCCCCACGTCGACCCGCCGTCAGCCGACATCCGTGTGCTGATGCTGACGCTGGGGCCCGAGTACTGCATCCAGGCGGTGTAGACGAACGGCGCCGAAGGATCGGCGGCGATTGCGGGCTCCCACCCGTCACCCGTCGCCGACGAGGAGATGATCGACTCTCCCTGCCACGTAACACCCGCGGCGCGTGATCCCGCCACTCCCACCACCAACGCCATCAAGGCCATCGCGAGTGCCGCACGAAGGGTCATGCCAACGCGAAACGTGGATCCCGTCACGGGACGCTCCTTATCGAGGGAAGGGCGCCGCATAACGTATAAACCCCGGCAGGCTCTGTCAAATGACGCCGCTTCAACGGCCGGCGGTACCAAGGGCGTCGGCGAGCGCCGCGATGTCCGAGCTGTCGTTGTATGCATGAAGGGACACGCGGATGCCGCCCGCTCGTGAGCTGACCACGATCTGGTGCTCTTCAGCAAGGCGCGCCTGAACTGCTGGTGGGGCGAGCGTGGGATGGCGCAGCGAGACGATGTGGTGGCTCGCGCCGGGCGCGTCGAGATGTCGGAACGGCGTCCAGCCGTGTGGCCTCGTCGCGGCGACAAGCTCATGGGCCAGTACTTCGGCATGTCGGGCGAGGGCCGGAAAGCCAACTCCGGTCAACATCTCGATCGAGGTGCTCAGGCCGGCGGCCGAGCTGTAGGCGATCGTCGAGAGTTCGAACCGTCGCGCGTCGGGTGCGAGCGGCAGCGTCGTTGGCTCGAACTGGAAGGGGTGCTCGGTGCCTTTCCAGCCGACGATCGACGGCACGTCCTCCAGCAGCTCGTCGGCGACCGCCAGCAGCGCGACGCCGCCATGCGTAGACAGCCATTTGTACCCGCTGCACACGAGCGCATCAGCAGACCACGATCGCAGGCTCACCGCCATCGCTCCCGCCATCTGCGTGACGTCGACGATGACGCGCGCGCCAACCGCGTGAGCGCGCCGTACGACCTCACCGACGTCGACCAGCGACCCGGTCGCGAACTGGACCGCACTGAAACACACCGCCGCGGTGCCGCCGTGGATGCCGTCGACAAGCAGCGCAGTGAGATCCTGCTCTGGCGTGTCATCGACCCATCTGACCACCATGCCGAACCGCTCGCGCGCAACCAGCCAGGGATACGTGACGCTGGGGAAATCGGACGCCACGAGCAGCACCTCGCCGCCGGCTTGCGCGGTCAGGATCGCGAGCTGACCGAGCGCCTCACTCGCTCCTCCCACCACCGCCACCGAGCGCGGCGGCGCATCGAACACCCCGGCCGCAGCCTGGCGAAGGTCATCCAGAATCCGCTCCTCGGCGACGTCCGAGAGCCGCACGTTGCCGTGCTGCGCCACATCGACCAGGAACTCCACCATCGCCTCCGTCGAACGGCGCGGAACCAGGCCAAGCGACGCCTGATTCAGGTACACGCAGCGCTCCAACGCGGCGTACTCCTCACGCGCGACCACCGCCGACGTCAAACCGAAAACCTCACAGGACGAAGCATCGGGCGTGAGTATCCCTAAACGCGGGCGGCTGGGGCGCCGGTTTCACCCGACGCCCCAGCCGTGTCAGCTCAGTTGCAGATCCAGGACGGCTGCGATGTGTTGCAGGTGTTGCCTGGGAAGTGAACGTCGCTACCGGACTCGTCGTAGAAGACGTCCAGCGGCGAGTTGCCCGTGATGGTGTTGCGCGCGATCGTGTCATGGCGCGGGTCGAAGCCGCTGCCACCACCGAACTTGGCCGAGATCAGCACCAGCCCGGCGGAGATGGCGCTGTCACCGCCCGGCTTGTTGCGGGTGATCCAGTTGTGCGTCACCAGCGTCCTTCGCGCACCGACCATCAGCAGGCCGACGCCCGACAGCGGCGGTCCACCCTCGTCGTCGGCGGCGCAGGCCTTGTCGTTGGCCCGCATTCGGTTGTTCCAGAGCGTCATGTTGTGGAGACCGCCCTGCTCGCCGTCGTCCAGCAAGAACATGCCCACGCAGTTCCCCCACGCCCTGTTGTCGTGCACGCGGCCGTGCGCGGAGTGCCGGATGAACACGCCGTACTGGTTGCGGTACACCGTGTTGTGGGCGATCACGTAGTCGGCATGCGGTGAGTCGCCGAGGTACAGCCCCGGCTCCGCGTTGTCGTGGCTGCGGTTCCACAGGTACGCACCGCCATGCTGCACAAAACCGGCGATGCCGTACCCGGAGTTATGCGCCGCCACGTTGCCGATAATCCGGGAGTGTGCGACGTTGAACATGAAGATGCCGTCGCCGTGGAAGCGCTTCACCGTGAAGCCGCGGATGGTCGTGCCGACGGTTGGCCGCAGCGGGTTGAAGTTCGAGTCGACCTTGCCGATCACGCAGATACCGTCCACCTCGGGCGCCGACGCCTGCGCGCAGAAGCCGCGCGGATGTGCCGGCTGCCTCAGCACGGCGTGACGGCCGATCAACGTCAGATGGCTCTTGCGGATGGTCAGGTTCTGGTGGTACACGCCGCGGTGCACGATGATCCTGTCGCCCGGCGAGGCATGCCGGATCGCGCGCTGGATCGATTGCCCGGGCCACACGTGCCACGTCGCAGCGGATGCTGTGCCGGAAAGTGCCAGCAGCGCTGCGATGGCAAGCGCGAACGTGACTGCCGTTCGTCTCATATCTCCCCCTCTTGGAGCGTTTTGCCGTGGGCAGGCTACGCCAGGTTCGACCGACTGTAAAGGCCGGTCTGCAAATCCATGCGGCTGTGTAACAACCCGAACTACCGGCCGTAGTGCAGCCTCGTGCATCACCCCGGAAAGGTTCCAGGTGAACCGGCGACGTCGGTCACGTACTGGACGATGCGCCTCGCCTCCGTCCCGTCGGGATCCTGTTCCGGGTCGTAGATCGCGATGCTCCATCCGGCACAGCCGCCGCAGGCGAGCGCGGCAGCCGTGAGCTCGGTGAGCTGCGACCACTCGAGGCCACCCGGCTGATCGTCGTCGTCGGGGACACGGCCGGCGGTGAAGATGTCGTGAGCGAGCACGTCCAGGTCGGTGTGCAGCCACCATGCCGGCGCGGTGCGGCGAACATGGTCGACGGCCCGGCGCGCGTGCTGGACGGGGTCGGCCGCGATCGATTCCCAGCCGCGGAACGACACGCCCCGGTCGGCCAGGCTTGCGAGGTTGAGCGTGTGGCGCAGCGCATGGTCGCGCGGGCCAAGCATCGCCAGCGCCGCGGGTTCCAGCGCCGGCAGACGGCGGCGCAAAGACGCGGGCGCGAGCTTCCCGGTGATGCCGAGGAGCAGACCCACCTCCATGTTCGCCGCCTCGCCGTCGGGCGACACATCCAGCGGGGTCGTATCCTCATGACCGTCGACGAACACGAGGCCGGCCCGGCCGTGGTGGTCGCGCAGCGCGCTGATCGCTCCCAGCAGCACCGAGCACTCGGCGCCATAGACGAGCGGGAAGCGGCCGGCCGCAAGCGCCGCACCCACCCGCTCGCATAGCGCCTCGACCAGCGCCAGCAGGGCCGCCTCGTTCATCAACCCCGAGCCGGCGGCACGAGCGGGATCGGCGTCCGGCAAGGTGAAATCGGTCCGCCCCACCTCGCGCTCACCGAAGGCACCCTCCAGGCCGGCGTCGCGCAGCGCCTCGGCCGCTCGGGCCTGGTGTCCAACCCGACCGAAGCCGTCAAAGGCAGCGCCGATCAGCTCGATCAACAGCTGATCCGAACCGTGCCGGAATCATCGACGGCGAACACCATGCCGCTGCCGTTGGTGCCGTGGAAGATCCCGTTCATGCCGGCCTTCCAGGGATCGGTCAGCACCTGCGTGAAGCCACCCGGCCCGGCCTGCGGGCAGTGCACCGTCAGCGGCACCGCCAGGTCATCCGTCGAGAAGGTGCGGGTGCCGCGAACCACCACCGAGTGATAGGGAGGGCCGGTCGGCGTGCTGCCGGCGGTCGCCGAGCCGCCGGTCGAGCGCGCCCCGCTGCCACCGCCCAGGCCGCATCCCGTCGCCACGGCAGTCACGGTCGCGATCAGTGCCAGGGTTCGCCACATGTGCGAAGGGACGGTACACGCCGAGGACGCGGCCCGGCCGGCGGCGGCGATGGGTATGGTGCGGAAGTGAGCAGCTCACGCCACTTCCGCCAGACGACCGGCGAGGAGCAACGGGCGACCTGGCTGGAGCTGTTCTTCGACCTGGTCTTTGTGTTTGCGGTGACGCAGCTCAGCCATCTGCTGCTGCATCATCTGACGCTGCACGGCGCGCTGCAGACGCTGTTCCTGCTGCTGGTCGTGTGGTGGGCCTGGATCTACACCACCTGGATGACCAACTGGTTCGATCCCGAGTCGGTGCTCGTGCGACTGGTACTGCTGGTGGTGATGGCATCCAGCCTGTTGATGGCGGTCGCGATCCCCGAGGCGTTCGGCAGGCTGGCGCTGCTGTTCGCTAGCTCCTACGTCCTGCTGCAGGTGGTGCGAAACGCCTTCAACGTGTACGCCACGCCGCGCGACAACGCCTTTCACGTCGTCTTTCACCGGATCCTGGCGTGGAGCCTGGTCTCGGGCGTGCTGTGGTTGGCGGGTGGGTTCGCACCGTCCGGCGTCCGCACCTGGCTGTGGATCGCGGCGCTGGCGGTCGATTACGTGGCGCCGTCCGTCGGCTACTGGACGCCCCGGCTGGGGCGCTCCGCCACCAGCGACTGGGAGATCGAGACGGCGCACTTCGCGGAGCGGTTCCAGCTGTTCATCATCATCGCGCTGGGCGAGTCGATCGTCGTCACCGGCGCCACCGCATCGTCGCTGGTGCTGGACTTTGCGAACGGGACGGCGCTGATGGTGGCGTTCGGGACATCCGCGGCGCTGTGGTGGCTCTACTTCGACGAGGTCGGATGGCGCGCGCAGCGGACCCTGTCGCGGGCCGATGACAGCGGCCGGCTCGCCAGCGACGCCTACACCTACCTGCACATCCCGATCGTGGCGGGCATCATCGTCGTCGCCGTCGGCGACGAGCTCGTGATCGCACATCCCGGGGCGTTCCCCTCGGGCGTGGAGCTGGCCGTGATCCTGGGCGGGCCGGTGCTCTACCTGGTCGGCCACACCCTGTTTCGGCTTCGCATGATCCACAACGTCAGCCGCAAGCGCGTGGTCGCCGCGGCTGCCATCCTCGCCCTGGCGCTGCTCGGCGGCGTGCTCACAGCCCTGGCGCTCGCTGCCTGCGTGCTCGCGATCCTGGCCGTGCTGGCCGCCGACGAGACGCGCCACCGCCTGGCCGCGGCCACCGCCCCGGTCTAGGCCTGTCGACGACCGCGCAGCCGGCCGCCGAGAGCACCGCCGGCGATCAGCTCCGGCGTAGATCGCTCGAGCGCCTCCCACCCGCACTCGGAGTAGCGGATCCGCTCCTCCTCCTCCGCGCCGCCGCGGACACCGAACAGCCGTTTCGAGAACAGCAGGTAGCCGAGCACCGCGAGGTTGATCACGGTCGCTCCCACCTTGAGCACGCTCGGGCCGCTGACCAGCTCGCTCAGCTCGTAGGGCAGAAACGCGCCGGTGGCGATGAAGGTCAGATACTCGGCCCAGCGCTTCATCATCCACAGCCCGACCGCCTCCACCCCCTCCACCAGTGCATACAGGCCGAGGCCGCCGGCGATCAGGTAGAGCGTGTTCGAGTCGGCGTGAAACAGCCGGTCGACCTCTCCCAGCAGGCCGTGATGCCGAGGCAACGGCCCATTGTTGACGCCTTCAATCGCCCGTAGCGCCGTGTCGTAGAGGCGGCGCAGGTGGGCCTGGTCGTTCGCAAACACGAGCACCGCCGCCGCCAGCGCCGCCAGCACGATGAAGTGGATGAAGCGGTCGATCGCGATCAGCCGCAGCACGATCAGGTCGCGCATCGCCCGGCCACGCAGCGGCAGCTCGATCTCGGCGTGAGCAGGCACCCGGTCGCGCACCGGCGCGGTGGGAGGCGCCAACGGTACCCAGGCGTCGCAGCGCAGGCAGCGGTGCCAGCGCACGCCGTCGATCTCGCGCACGATCACGCTGTCTTGCTCCCTCACCTCACGAACGTCGGTGCCCGCCAGCACGTGACCGCGGGCACCGCAGGCCAGCAGCTCCCAGTGGAACCGCGGTAGGTAGCGGGCCGGGTGGTAGAAGGGCTTGGGTGCCATGACGGCCATCTGCGTAGTCTGTCGGCGCGGGGCGACGTCGCGCTTAGCGCCGTAGGTCACCCGGTCAGGACTCGGTGGCGGCGGCCGGCTCGTCGGGACGCAGGAACAGCAACCGTGCCGCCGGCCGCGGCATCCACCAATTCCACTCGCCCATCAACCGCATCAGCGATGGCACCAGCAGCGCGCGGATCACGGTCGCGTCGAAGATGATCCCGGCCGCCAGGCCGATGCCGAACTGCTTCACGTCAACGCCTGGGCTGCTGGACAGCACCAGGAACGAGAACATCAAAATCAGTGCGGCGCTGGTCACCAGCTTGCCGGTGCGGGCGAGGCCCAGTTCGATGGCGCGATTGGTGTTGCCGACGTCGTCATAGATCTCGCGCATGCGCGTCAGCATGAACACCTCATAATCCATCGAGATCCCGTACAGGAACGCGAAGATCATGAGCGGGATCCACGAGATGATCACGCCGGTGGGATCGATGTTCCAGATCGGCTTGCTGCCATGGCCCTGCTGGAAGATGAACACGATGATGCCGTAGGCGGCCGTCAGCGAGATCAGGTTCAGGATCACGGCCTTCAGCGCCAGCACCAGCGAGCGGAACGCGCGCGCGAGCAGCAGGTAGGTGAGCACCACCACGAACAGCAGCAGGTACGGGAAGTTGTCATAGACGGTGTGCTCGAAGTCGCGTGACTGCGGCGGCCCGCCGGCGGTGCCGAGGCTGACACCACCAGCCAGCTGCCGTTCCAGCCCCGGCAGGGTGGTGTTCTCGAGCGTGGCGATCGCGCCGTACGCGTCTGAGCTGGCGGAATCGGTGGCCGGCACGGCCTCGATCACGGTCAGGCCGTTACGGGTCCACCCCTGCGGTGCCGAGGCCCCGGCGATGCCCTGCGACGTCCCGACCGCCGCGACGATCGCCGGGATCTGGCCGGGAGTGGCTCCCTGCACCGTGATCGCGATCGGCGAGAGCGCACCGGCGGAGATGCCGGCAGCGGCGAGCTGGTCGCGCCCGGTGATCGCCGGCCCGCTTCCCGGCATGTTCTTGGCCAGCGCGTCGCCGGGGTTCAGCGAGATCGCGGGGATCATCACCACCACCACGATCGCGATGCCGAGCGCGGCCATCACGCCCGCATGGTGGGTGACCAGACGCGCCCACCGCGCCCACGGGCCGGCATCCGGGTCGGCCTGCGAGATGAAGCGGCGCGGCATCACCCGCACCCGGTTGATGCCGGTGCCGATGATCGCGAGCATGGCCGGCAGCAGCGTGCAGGCGGCGATCACCGAGACGATCGGGATCAGCAGTCCCGCCACGCCGATCGAACGGATGAACGGGATCGGCAGGATCACCATGGACAACAACCCGATGCCGACCGTCGAGCCGGACACCACCACCGATTTGCCGGCGTGGACCATCGTCTCGACCAGTGCATGCTCGGAGGAGCGGCCCGCGGCCAACTCCTCGCGGAAGCGGAAGATGAACAGCAGCGAGTAGTCGATGGCGACGCCGAGGCCGACCAGCGCGACCAGGAACTCCACGATCACCGACACGTCGGTGACGTAGGTGAGCAGCAGGATCAGAGTGAAGGTGTTCAGGATCGACGCCATGGCGACGATCAGCGGCATCGCCACCGCCGGCAGCGTGCCGAACACGAACAGCAGGATGATGAGCGCGCCGAGCGCGCCGATCGCGACCTCGACCAGGATGCTGGGGCCACCGCTGGCCCCGTTGCCGGCGGCCTGCTCCAGCGCGTCCAGGCCGCTGACCGATGCCTGCACCCCTGACGGGGCGTTCGCGGCGATCGCCCGCTGGGTGGCCGCGATCGTGCCGCCCGCGCCGAAGCCGTTCTCGCCCACCGGATAGATGGCCGCGAACATGGTGTGCCCGTCCCTGGAGACGTACACGCGGGAGTCGGCGCCGGTGTTGAAATAGGAGCTGATGCGGGCGCCCGGGTTCTGCTTCAGCGCGGCATCGAGAGCGCCCTGTATGCCGGGGGCCTGCGTCACGTCGCCGGTCGGGTCGTGGAACACCAACACCATCGGGTTCTGGTCGCCGTTGCCGAACGCCTGGACGATCCGCTGGTTGTGCTGGTAGGACTGGGAGCTGGGGATCGAGAAGGTCGTCAGCAGCCGGTCGGCGGCCTTCGGGGCTGCGAATCCGCCGATCGCGGTGAGCACGACCCAGACCACCACCACCAGCTTGCGATGGCGCAGGATCGTATGGGCCAGGCTTTCCAGCATTACGTTCGCATCCTAGATCGGCCCGCGCGGTCCGTCGAAGGTTCCCAGGCCGTGTGACTACGCGGCGCGGGTCGAGGCGTCGCCGAAGCGCGACTCGATCGCAACCAGCGTGTGCAGGGCGCGTAGTGGGTGGCTGCCGTCGTACAGCGGCGACGTCGCTCCGTGCGTGAGCACGTGCTGGAGTTCGCGCAGCGTCCCGGCATCCACCGCACGGCGCTCGTCGCGCAGCGCGTCCGCCAGGGCGTGCATCTCCTCGCCGCAGGTGGCCAGCACGCTGGCGGGGATGGGCACCGCCGAGATCCGCCGTCCGTACAGCTTCCGGGGTGTCAGAGCGATGTCGATGAAGTGGGCGAGCCGTTGCCTGTTGGTGGCGGTATTCATGCCGTGAATTGTAGATGGCCGCGGACGCCCGACGGTACGGGTATCCCCCCAAAGATGTGCCGCGAGCCGCGGCGCCGGCCGCGCCGCGCCCCGACGGGGCGCGACGCGGACGGGATCTCGCTTACACGCGGGTGCGGTGCGCCGCGTCGGCTGCCTGGGCCAGGTGCATCAGCGTCCGGAAGAAGGCCGGAGTCTGCCCGTGGAACAGGTTGTCGGCGGTGAGCGCGCGCACCGCCGCCACGGCGCCCGAGTTCTGCGTCGTGGAGGGTCGGATCACGGAGCAGGCCGGTAGCCCCTTGTCCAGGAAGTCGCAGGGCTCCGGGAAGATCAGGTTAGTCTGGAACAGCTCGCTGTCCCGCGCGTTCAGGTCGGGGAAGTGTGTGCCGGTCTCGGGGTCGGTGACGCCCGCCAACGGCTGCGCCACGGCGTTTCCGGCCTTGTCGTGCCAGACCGCGAAATGGTCGACCTCGACCCCGCCGATCGAGACGATGATGCGGAGCACCTCCAGCGACGAGGCCTTCAGGCTCATCGTGGTGTAGAGGCTGGAGCCGCCCTGCTCGATCATCGCGAAGTGGAACCCGGCCGCGTTGGCGATCGCCTGCATACGGCGCGCGTGCCTGGTCGTCGGCGGCACCGGCTGACCGGTACCCGGCGGTGTGTCGTGATCGTTCAGCGGGATCGCCGGCTGGTTGTGAATGTGCACCGCCTGCGGAAAGGTGGCTCCGAGGTCGGGGTTCTTGGTGCTCCGGTATCGGGTGTACCAGCTGGTGTCGACGTTCAGCGTCTTCAGGTTGGTCAGCCGGCCAATCTGCTTGGCGCCGGTGGCCCTGCTGCTCGGCAGCGTGCGGAAGCGGTCGAGGTTTACGGGCTTTGCCCCCTGCGACCGCAGGTAGGCGTTCAGGAACGCGGCGTGGCTGCGCTCGTCGTCGGTGTTGTCGCTGATGTACTGGGGCATGTCGCCGTCGAGGTTTTCGAGCGCGAGCATGTACGAGCTGTTGCCGCCGTTGACACCACCAAGCTCCTCGTACTGCTGCCAGAGATCGGTCTCGAGGATCTCCGCTGCACAGAGGAACCGCAGGATCGCGATGTCCCCCGCCGTCGGGCTGTCGACGCTGGCGGCGGCCCCGGCGGCCAGCAAGCCCGAACCGGTCAGCGCGGTGGCACCGGCCACACCGGCGCCACGAAGGAATGCGCGGCGGCCGATCACCCGGTTCCAGTGCCCACCCAGGTCCTCCTCGGCGGTTGTGACCTCAGGGCCGTCGTCGGTGGTGATGGAAGCATCTTCCTGCATGGGTCGTCCTCCCTTTCCGATGGGTACACGCTGCCGATCGCGGTGACCCGCCCGACCACCCGAGGCGCCGCGATCCCCCTAGTACGGCCCTGCTGCTGGCCGGTTTCCGGCAGGTGAGCGCACTCACAATCACAGCGGGAGCGCGAGCAGCGTCTACCGTCTTTGCTGTGACCACCCCAGCAGACCGTGTCGCCCGCCTCGAAAACGGCGAGGACGCCGAGCGCGGCCGCGCTGCGCGAGGCACCGCGCCGCGTGCAGGCCACGCCGAGTGGACTCCGGCGCGCAGCCGGCTCGACCCCGTGGAGACGCTGCACCGTCAGACGGCGTCGCGGCTGGCAGACCTGGTGCCGATCCGGTACGGGCGGATGCTGGCCACGCCGTTCACCTTCTTCCGCGGCGCGGCGGCGGTGATGGCCGCCGACCTGGCGGGTACCCCCAGCTCCGGCCTCGTGGTGCAGGCCTGCGGCGACGCCCACATCTCGAACTTCGGCGGGTTCGCGGCGCCCGATCGCCGCCTCGTGTTCGGGCCCAACGACTTCGACGAGACGCTGCCCGGCCCCTGGGAGTGGGACGTGAAGCGGATGGCCGCCAGCATCGAGATCGCCGGCCGCGACATCGACCTGCCGGCCCGCCGGCGACGGCTGATCATCGAGCGGGCCGTGTGCGAGTACCGCGAAGGGATGCGTGAGTTCGCGCAGGAGAGCTTCCTCGACGCCTGGTATGAGCGCCTCGACGCCGACGAGCTGACCGCCCGGTTCGGCACGAAGCTGGACGCCGACGGCCACCAGCTGTTCACCCGCACCTTCCAGAAGGGGCGGCGGAAGACAAGCGCCCGGGCCGTCCAGAAGCTGACCGAGGTGTTCGACGGGAAGCCGCGATTCGTGAGCGTCCCGCCGCTGTTGACGCCCCTGCACGAGCTCTACCAGGCAGGCGCGAACGAACGCCGCGCCTACGTCCGGGGGCTGCTGGAGCAGTACATCGACGGCCTCCACGCGGACCGTCAGCACCTCGTCCGCTCCTATGAGGTGGCCGACATGGCCCGCAAGGTGGTGGGCATCGGCAGCGTCGGCACCCGCGCGTGGGTGATCCTGCTGGTCGGCCGCGGCGGCCAGGACGCGGTCATGCTCCAGGCCAAGGAGGCACAGACGTCCGTGCTCGAGCCGCACCTGGGCCGCAGCGAATATGCCACGCACGGCGAACGGGTGGTGCGCGGCCAGCGGATGATGCAGGCGGCGACCGACATCTTCCTGAGCTGGCAGCGCAGCCCCGATCTGCTCGGCGTCGCGCGAGACTTCTACGTCCGCCAGCTGTGGGATTGGAAGGCCTCGGCCGACCTGTCACGCATGACGGAGCACGGCCTGCTCACCTACACCCGCGCCTGCGCCTGGTCACTGGCCCGTTCACACGCCCGGTCGGGCGACCGTCTGGCGATCGCCGCCTACCTCGGAAAGGGCCGCAGGTTCGACCGGGCGATCGCGCGGTTCTCAGCCCTCTATGCGGATCAGAACGAGCGCGACCACCGCCGGCTGCGGGAGGCCGTCGATGCCGGCGAGATCGAGGCCACCGAGGGGATCTGAGGGAGGCGCACCACGCTGGGCGGGGAGTGCCTCCCCCGCCCAGCCGGCACGCCGTTCGGGGTCAGCCGACCCGGATCAGCTTCTTGTTGACGAACTCGTCCGCGCCGTACCTGCCCAGCTCGCGTCCCGAGCCGGAGCGCTTGACGCCGCCGAACGGCAGCTCGGCACCGTCCGCCCCGACGATGTTGACGTACACCATCCCGGCGTCGATCTCGTTGGCGACGCGATCAGCCTGCTCGGGGTCGGTCGTGAAGAGGTAGGAGCCGAGGCCGAACGGCGTGTCGTTGGCGAGCTTGACGGCCTCCTCCTCGGAGCCGACCTTGTACACGACCGCGACCGGCCCGAACAGCTCCTCGCGGTAGGCGTCGTTGTCGGGCGTGACGTCGGTCAGCACCATCGGCGCGAAGAAGTTACCGTCGCGCTGCTCGCCGACGACGACCTTCGCGCCGCCCTTGATCGCCCGGTCGAGCTGGTCCTGCAGCCGGTCGGCGGCCGTGCTCGACGACAGCGGACCGAGCGCGGTGCCGTCGGCGGAGGGGTCGCCCGGCTTCCACCCCGACATGGCAGCGGTGAACTTCTCCAGGAACGGCTCGTACAGCTCGTCGATCACCACGAACCGCTTGGCCGCGTTGCACGACTGGCCGGCGTTGTCGAGCCGCGCGTTCACCGCCGACTCGACGGTCGCGTCGAGGTCATCGGTGCTGAGCAGGATGAACGGGTCGGATCCACCCAGCTCCAATACGACCTTCTTCAGGTTGCGGCCGGCGATCTCGGCGACTGCAGCACCGGCGCGCTCCGAGCCGGTCACGGACACGCCCTGCACCCGCGGATCGGCGATCACGTCGGCGATCTGCTCGTTGGTGGCATAGATGTTTACGTAGGCGCCCTCAGGGAAGCCGGCGTCGAGGTAGATCGCCTGCAGGGCAGCCGCCGTCTCGGGGCACTGCGGCGCGTGCTTGAGGAGCACCGTGTTGCCGATGATCATGTTGGGCGCGCCGAAGCGCGCCACCTGGTACGTCGGGAAGTTCCAGGGCATGATCCCGAGAATCACACCCAGCGAGCTGCGGCGGATGATCGCGGAGCCCTCGCCGGCCAGCAGCTTGATCGGCTCGTCCTTCATCAGTTCGGGGCCGTTGTCTGCGTAGTACGCGTAGATGTCTGCACAGAAGTCGATCTCGCCCAGCGCCTGCTCGGTGGGCTTGCCCATCTCGCGGACGGTGATGGCAGCCAGCTCCTCGCGACGCTCCGTGTGCAGCTCGCCGACGCGGCGCACCAGCGCAGCGCGCTCCTCAACGCTGGTCGTGCGCGACCACCGCTGATGCGTCTCGTGTGCCAGCTTGATCGCCGCAGCGAGCTCCTCGTCCGTGATTGTCGGGAATGTCTTGACCTGCTCCCCCGTTGCCGGATTGGTCACCGCATAGTCGGTCATTTGTCCTCCTCCAGTCAAAGTACTCACAGCCGCCCCCCTTTCCGGGTTGCCACCCGGGTGGACATCGGTCTCATAGCCGTGAGAATAGTGCCCGGCCGATCCGGGTGCATGCCAACGGCAGCACGCGCTCGTGAGCTCCGGCCGGGACCGGTCTGCGCGGCTCACCGGAGTCAGGCCGCAACCGGCTCCTCGACCAGGCCCTCGGCGGTGACGACCGTGGCGCGCGCCGCCCGCATGGCCGGCACCAGTATCGCGGCAGCCAGCACGCAGCCGAGCGCGGCCATGAGGTATGCGCCGCGCACGCCGAGCAGGTTGATGACGAACCCGGCGGCCGGGAACGACAGCGAGAACGCGCCCATGGCGGCCGCCTCGCCGGCCGAGTTCACCCGCGACCGCACGCTGTCGGGTGTGCAGCGCTGGATGATCGTCTGCTCGGCGACGCTGACCGCGCCCTCGGCGACGCCGGCCAGGATCATGCCCGCCATCGCCACCACGAACACCGGCGCGCCGCTGACGACGGCGAACCCGGCTCCAATCAGGAGGCAGCCCCAGATCATCGTCCTGCTCTCCCACCTGCGGCCGGTCACGCGACCCAGGAAGGAGCCCGCGATCGCTCCGCCGCCCCAGCAGGCGGCGATCATGCCGTAGCCGGCCGCGCCCTGGCCGAACTCGTGCGCCAGCGGCAGCTCGGCCACGAGCACCGGGCCGAGCAGGAACAGCAGCACCATCCACGCCACCGTCATGCCGCGCAGCACCGGCGAGTTCCAGACGAATACGAACCCGGCCCGCAGCTGGCGATCGTGGTGCTCGGCGCGCTTGCCCGAGAACCGGCCCGACACCGACGCCACCAGCGCGGCCGAGATCAGGAAACCGATCGCGGAGATGCCGAACACGGCCGCCGAGCCGACGGCAGCCGCCGCGACGCCGCCGACCAGCGGCCCCAGCAGCTGGCCGACGTTGCGGCCCACGGCCAGCGTCGAGTTGGCCCACTCCAGCCGGTCATCGGCGACCAGGTTGGGCACGGCGGCGCTGGACGCCGGCATGAACGGCGCCTCGGCCAGGCCCACCAATGCGGCCAGGCTGACCAGCAGCCAGGGCGCGTGCGCAACCACCATCGCCGCGGCGAAGCCGGCGGCCGCCAGCTCAGAGACGATCATCACCCGGCGGCGGTCGTAGCGGTCGCCCAGCGCACCCGCGACGGGCGCAACCAGGCTGGAGCTGGCGATCGCCGCGAACAGCGCGGCCGACATCCACACGGTCGAGTGCGTGCGCGCGTAGATCGCGACCATCAGCGCGATCCAGCCGGCCTCGTAGCCGGTGACCGCGATGGCGCGGCTGGCGGCGAGGCGGCGAATTGCGATGGTGGGTGCAGTGGTCACGAACGGATCTCCAGACGAACAGGACGGCAGATAGCGGGCGGCACGCGGCCGCGTGCCAGTCAGGTGAGGAGATCGGGTGCCACGATCTGAGTCTAGCACACGGATTCCGCGGCCCCGGCGGGTTCCCTAGGCGAGCACATCCAGCACGCGTTCCGGCTGCCCGAATGGAGCAACCAGGTAGGCGCCGGCGACCAGCTCGCGGGCCTCGTCCAGCAGCTGCCGCGCCACCGCAACGCCCTCCCGCGCCGCCCGTGCCTCGGCGACCGCAAATCGCGCCAGCACCGCATCCGGCAGCGTGATGCCGGGCACCTCGTTGTGCAGGCGCAATGCCAGCGCGTGGCTGGTGATCGGCCAGAGCCCGACCAGGAGCGGGACCGGCGACCTCCCGCCCAGCATGTCCAGCATCGCCCGCAGCGGCTCGAGGTCGAACAGCACCTGCGTCATCGCGAACCGCGCACCCGCGTCGAGCTTGCGCCGGAACCGATCCAGCTCGAGGTCGATGTCGTCGGCCGTCGGATTGAGCGCGACGCCCGTGAAGAACCCGGTGGGGGCGTCCAGGGTCTTGCCGGCACGGTCGGTGCCTCCGTTCAGCGCCGACACGATCTCGACGAGGCCGATGGCGTCCACCTGGTAGGCGGCGTCGGAGCCGCCGTGGTCGCCCGGCGGTGGGTAATCGCCGGTCACCGCGAGCAGATTTCGGATCCCGCCGGCGTGTGCACCCAGCAGCTGCGACTCGAGGCCACGGGCGGTGGTGTCGCGCGGCGTCAGGTGCGGAATCGTCTCCGCGCCCAGGTGCTGCTGCAGCAGCGTCGAGGTCATCAGGGAGCTCATCCGCGCTCGCGCCATCGGGTTGTCGTTGATGTCGAAGAAGTCGACGGATCCTCCAGCCTGGATCTCGGCTGCCGTGCTCAGCAGCCGCTCGAGGCTCCCGCCCTTGGGTGGATCCATCTCGACCGACACCACCCATTCCCCGGCCGCAAGCCGCCGTGCCAGGCGGCTCATATCCGCTTCCGGAGCGGCCGGCGCGGGCGGCGGCGGCCCGCGGCGCGCGAACGTGTAGCGGGCGGGGAGATGCTCGTCGACGGCACGCCGCATGGCCGCGATGTGATGCGGCTGGGTGCCGCAGCAGCCACCGACCAGCCGCGCGCCCAGCGCCACTGCCTGCGCGGCGAACTCGGCGGCGTAGGCCTCCGATGCGTCCGGGTAGAGCACGCGGCCGTCCCGGTACATAGGCAGGCCGACGTTGGGCTGGACAGTCAACGGCGTCGCCGCCGAGCGACACATCTCGCGCAGGCCGGCCAGCGCCGACTGCGGCCCCAGGCTGCAGTTGATCCCGACGGCTGCCGCGCCCAGATCCCCCAGCACCCGGGCGGCCTCCCCGGCACCGGTGCCGGTGACCGTCTCGCCGTCGTCCTGGACCGTGATCTGTGCGATCACCGGCAGCGGCGTCTGGGCGCGCACCGCATCCAGCGCGACCGTCAGCTCCTCCAGCGACGTGAACGTCTCCAGAACGATCAGGTCGACCCCGCGGCCCTCAAGCACGGCCGCCTGCCGGCCGTACAGCCCCGCGCCGCTGGAGCTGGTGCCGCCGACCACCTCGACCGACGTCCCCAGCGGCCCGATCGACCCGGCGATCAGCACGTCGCGACCGGCCACCTCACGCGCATCGCGGGCGATCTTCGCTCCGGCTGCGTTGATCTCGTCGACCTGATCCTCGCAGCGGTGCGCACCCAGCTTGACGGGGTTGGCGCCGTAGGTGTTGGTCTGGATCACGTCGGCGCCGGCCCGGATGAAGCCCACGTGCGCGGCGAGCACCGCCTCAGGCGCGACCAGGTTCGCCTCCTCGGGGAAGCGCAGCTCGGGCAGCTCGAGCGAGAGCAGCGACCCCATGCCGCCGTCACCGACCAGCACCCGCTCTGCCAGCCTGCCCGCGACCGTCACACCAGGCGCCTGACCGTCGATCCGATCGAGAGCATCGATCCGTCGCCCACGAACGAAAGGATCGAGTGACGCGACCCCGGTGAACGGTGCGAGCTCATGGCCGGGACTCTAAACGTCGTTCGGGATCCCGCTCAGCCGGCATTCCCCGCAGCGCCACCGGCTCACCTACACGCGGTACTCCAGTGCGTGGCCCTTCAGCTTGTCGTACTCCTCCTGCCCGATCACACCCGAGTCAAGCAGCCGCTTGCTGTGCTCGATCTGGGCAGCCGCGCTGCGGTTGTAGTCGGTCGGGCGATCGTAGGTGTCGAGCGCCGCCTGGCCCTTGCCGGTACGGTCGAACGTGCGCTGGGCGATGCCGTCACCGTGGACATAGAGGTAGCTGATCAGGCTGACGATCGGAAGCACCAGCCAGAACACGAACCAGACCGCCTTCTTGGCGCCCGACACGTCGTGACGGTGGAAGAGGTCGACGATCACCTGGTACAGCATGATGAAGTAGACGATCATGAAGAACAGGATCAGCAACGACCAGAGCAGGTTTGCCAGCGACAGCACCGCCATCGAATCCGCCTTTCCGAAGTGAGGCGCCCATGTTTCCACGAATCGCGCGGGCGTGCCTCCTCCGATCGGGATGAAGGAGCCACGACAGCCAGCCGCTATGGTCGCAGGCGGACATGCTTCTCCTGCTCGCCTTCGTGCTGCTGCTGTTCCTGCCAGGGCCGTGGAACGTGATCGGATTCGCGGTCGCGCTGGCGCTGTTCATCGGTGAGATCGCCTACTGGAACAGCACCGTCAAGGGCCGCCGGGCGCGGGTCGGAGCGGAGACGCTGATCGGCAAGACCGGCACAGTGATCTCGGAGTGCCGGCCGGACGGGCAGATCAGGCTACTGGGAACGATCTGGGCCGCCCACTGCGCGACCGGAGCCGCGATCGGCCAGACGGTGCGGGTGATCGCCCGCTCGGACCTGGTGCTCGACGTCGAACCTGAGGGGAAGCCATGAACAGCGCTGAACGACAAGCCGGAACGATCCTGATCGTCGGCTCCTATGACCACGACAGCGGGGCGGCCGAGGCGCTGGCCGGGATCCAGTCGCTGGTCGACAGTGAGTCCGCCCAGGTGCACGGAGCGACGGTCGTGCGCCGCCATCACGACGGCAAGATCAGCGTCGACGGCGGGCCCGAGGGGTCCGCCAAGGCACCCGTGGGATGGGGCGCGCTGGCGGGTGTGACGGTGGGCATCCTGTTCCCGCCCTCGCTGCTGGCCGGCGCGCTGGTCGGCGGCGGCGTCGGGCTGGGCGTCCGGTCGAAGCGGAACCGCCGCACCAAGCAGCTCTCAGACGCCATCCAAAATACGCTTCCGCCCGGGTCATACGGCGTGATCGCGATTGCGCCGACCGACCAGATCGATGCGCTCGACCGCGTGCTGCGCGACAGCGGCCGGGTCACAAAGAGCGAGGTGGACGACTCGCTGGTGGACGAGCTGCACGCCCACGCGACCGCCGGTCAGGCGGGCGACGGCGCCTGATCGGCCGCCTGGAATGCGGCGACGGCGGCAGGTAGATCCTCGAAGATGCCGTCGCCGAACACCTCGGTAAGCCCGAACCGGCCGATCTCCGCCCGCACCCGGGGGTTGACCTCGGCGAGCACCAGCCGCACCCCTCGCGCCGCCAGCTGGTCGTGCGTCTCCCGCAGCATCTGCGCGGCCGAGTAGTCGATGTCGCCGATCGCCTCGGCGTCCACGCAGATCCAGCGGGGGGCGCCACCGGCACCGCCCAGCGACAGCGTGCGCACCTGGTCCGCGAACCGGTTCGCGTTCGCGTAGTAGAGGTTGGCACCGAACCGGTAGACGGCGAGGCCGGGCATGGTCTGGGCGGCCTGCTCGAGCGGCCGCTCCTTCCATGCGCCGTCGGCGTCGCGCACCAACACCGCATCGTTGGGGTTGTAGCTGAAGCGCAGGTGGTCGAGGATCGAGAGCACGATCGCGAGCAGGATGCCCTGCTCGACGCCCACGACCACCACTACCAGCGCAGTGATCGAAGCCACGATGAACTCGTCGGGCCGCAGACGGTAGATCTGCTTCATGCTCCTGACAGCGATCAGCTCGATGCCGATCAGGAACACCACCGTCGAGAGCACCGCCTCGGGCATGTACTGGAGCGGCCTGGTCAGGAACAGCAGCACCACCAGCACCACACCGGCGCAGGTCAGTGACGCCAGCTGGCTGCGGCCGCCGGCACCGTCCACCATCTGCGTCTTGGTGGGGCTGCCGTTGACCACGAACGTGCCCGACACACCCGCGGCGGCGCTGGCCAGGCCCAGGCCGACCAGGTCGACGTCCTCGCTGAACCGGTCGCCGTACTTGGCGGCGAACGCGCGTGAGGTGGCGGCACTCTGGGCCAGGATCACGATGAAGATCGAGAACGCGGTGGCGGCGAGGGCCGGGGCGTCGGAGCCCCAGTTGACATCGGGCAGCCCGAGGTTGGGCAGACCGCCGGGGACGTGTCCGAGCACCGCCACGCCGTGGCTCTGGAAGTCGAGCGCCTTGCTCAGCACGATCGAGCCGACAACGGCGATCAGCGCGCCCGGCACGACCTTCTCCACGTACTTGGTGCCGAGGATCACGACCGCGACGCCGATCGACACGGCCAGCGTCCAGTCGCTCGTGTCGCCGGCATTCTGGAGCGTCCCCCACAGCTTGTGCAGCGTGCCGCCGGTGCCGGAGGCGACACCCAGCATGCCTCCCACCTGGCCGGCGGCCACCTGGATCCCGACCCCCGTCAGGAACCCGACCAGCACCGTGCGGGACAGGAAGTCGGCGAGGAACCCGAGGTGCACCAGACGGGCGACGATCAGGTAGAGAGCCGCCAGCAGCGCGACCAGGCCCGCCAGCGCGACGTACTGGGCGGAGCCGGTTGCGGCCATCCCGGCCAGGCCGGCGGCCAGGATCGCAGCCGACGCCGAGTCGGCGCCGACCACCAGGTGGCGTGATGAGCCGAACAGCGCGAACACGGCCAGCGGCAGCAGGATCGTGTAGAGCCCGGTGACAACGGGCGTGCCCGCGATCTTGGTGTAGCCCATCGTCTCGGGGATTGCCAGCGCAGCCAGGGTCACCCCGGCCAGCACATCCGCGGGAACGCGCGCGCTGTCGAGCGGCATGATGCCCTCGAACACCGGTATCGGGAACCGTCTCCTCTTCGCTGCCGTGCCTATCGGCGTCTCCATGTGTTCACAGTCAGTCTGGCGCCGTTCCCAGCGGAGACCAGGTTTTCATCCGTGGCGGCGCTGCTGCTCCGCGCCGTCGCGCGCCGGAGCCGGCCTACGCCTCCAGTGCCGCGTCGATGTCGTAGCCCAGCGCCAGTGCCAGCTTGGGGGCGGCCGAGACGACCCGGTCGGCGCCGGTCGACGGCATCACCGCGATCAGCGTGCCCACCAGATGATCCGCGCAGACGCCGGCGGACAGCGCGTCCTCGACCACATGCATGTAGGAGACCTGAGCCCCGTCCAGGGCGACCAGCGCCGCCAGCCTGGCCAGCGACGCCTGCTGCGCGGTCAGCTCCGAGACGCAGAGGTTGTCATGCTCATCCTGATCGACCAGCGTGAAGAACGCCCTGTCCCGCACGGCCAGCATTCGCAGCGCGTGGTGATGATCCATGCTTCTTCACATTCAATCAGGGCGTCTCGCCGGCGCCCTCATCCGCTTCGGGTGATCAGAGCCCGGCCTTGGCCTCGATCCTGCCGCTTGCGACGGCATCGGTGAGCGCCTTGTAGTCCCGTTCGTTCTGGTCGGCATATGCCTCGGCGAAGTCGGCGACGGCCCGGTCGAAGCTGTCACCGGAGCCCATGTAGGCGCCGATCGCGATCCGGTCGCCGGAGCGGGCATGGGCGCGGGCCAGCGTCCAGCCGCACATGCGCGCGTACAGCTGCATGCCCTGCGGCACCATCAGCTCGATCTCCGCCGACCCCTTCCAGTCCTTCAGCTGGCGCCCGTAGAAGTCTCGGTGCACCCCGTCGATCCCCGTGACGGGGGCCCAGCCGAGAAAGATGTCGCTGGCGGCCTGCATCAGGTGCTGGCCGTTCACGACCCGCTCGCCGTTGCTCTTGACCGTGCTCTTCTGGGTGAACTCCTCGAGCACGGAGGGCTGGGCCTCTTTCAGCTGCAGGAACAGCGGATCGTCCCCGTCGCGGCCGAGCAGCAGCCCGATCCATGCCCGCGTGCCGACGCTGCCGACGCCGACCACCTTGCGAGCGACATCGACCAGCCGGAACTCCTCCAGCAGCACCCTGCGGTCGTACTGCAGCGTCGAGCGGTAGCTGCGCAGGACCTTCTGCATCTCCTCGAAGATCTGGTCACGGTGGAAGCCCTTGAAGATCTGGTCGATCGGCTCGATCAGCGGCGGATCGCCGACGATCCGGGGCTCACCGTCAACCACACGGGTGAGCTTCTTGAAGACCTGCATGCTGTCCTTGGTCTTGGCCTTGTCGAGCGCCTTCTCGGTTCGCTTGAGCATCGCCCTGGGCGCCAGCTGGCGCATCGTGGCCATCAGGTCCTCGACGTCCAGGTGCGAATACCAGACCTCGAGGTTGGTCTTGCCGGCGAGCTCGCGCATCGTCTCGCGGTAGGCGCCGACGGCGTCTCGCACGATCGTCTTGCGCTGTGCCTCCGGATAGCCGTTCTCCCGGCCTGCGACCGAGAGGCTGGCAGCCAGCCGCTTCACGTCCCACTCGAAGGGGCCGGGCAGCGTCTCGTCGAAATCGTTGATGTCGAAGACCAGACGCCGCTCCGGCGATGCGAACACGCCGAAGTTCGAGAGGTGTGCGTCGCCGCAGAGTTGCACTTGCAGCCCCGACGACGGCGTGTGCGCGAGATCGGCCGCCTGCAGCAACGCAGCACCGCGGTAGAAGGTGAACGGCGACACTCCCATCCGTCCGTAGCGAATCGGCACCAGCTCGGGCACACGGCTCTCGGCCTGTCGCTCCAGCAGGGCGATCGGGTCTGGCCGGTCGGACGCAGGATCGAATTCGGCATGGTTGGAACGGGGCGTGCTGGCGCGGGCCGCCTTTCCAAGTGCAACCCGTTCCACCACGCTGAGATGCTCCACCTCTGTCATCCGTCGTTCTTCGGTCTCGACAGCTGTCATCGTGCTCCTCTCAGGCGTCTCCGGCCATTGGCGGCCGGCGACGCCCTTCATTGTGCACGCTCGCGGCCGACCGGCCTAGTCCAAGGCGGATGAAACGCGGTTCACCCCGTTGGGGCGACGACCCGGTGAGGGTTGTGGGCGAGGGTTTGGTCGACAATGCACCACGACGAGGAGAAGACCGTATGGCTGAGCTGATCGCGATTGGCTACCCGGACGAGACAACGGCCCTGCAGGCGCTGGACGAGGCGCAGAAACTGGCTCAGGATCTGATCATCGAGACCGACGCCGCGGCGGCGATCGTCCGCCACGCGGACGGCAAGTACCAGGTCACAACCAAGCACGGCCCCACGGCCGGCGGCGGTGCCACCTGGGGCATGTTCTGGGGCCTGCTGTTCGGCCTCCTGTTCTTCATCCCGGTGTTCGGGATGGCCGTCGGCGCCGGATTGGGCGCCCTGTTCGGGCACCTCGAGAAGTCCACGATCGACAAGGAGTTCCAGCAGCAGGTGCGCGACATGGTGCAGCCCGGCAGCTCGGCGCTGTTCCTGGTGATCGAGAAGGCCACGCCGGACAAGGCCGTCGCGGCCATGAGCAAGTTCGGCGGCACGGTGCTGAAGACGTCGCTGTCCGAGGAAGATACGGCCAAGCTGCAGGAAGCCCTGCACGGCGCCCCGGTCAGCGCCTAGCACTATCCGCGAACCGCCGGACGGGAGAGCACGCATGCGGTCTCCCGTCCGGCGCAGCCCGCGGAATCACGCATCTAGTAGTCGCCGGTGCGCATCGCCAGCGGGCTCATCTCCGACAGCAGCCCAAGCTCGGCGGCCTTCTCGAGCGCCTGCGTTCGCGAAGACACGCCCAGCTTGCGGTAGATCGAGATGGCCTGCGTCTTGATCGTGTTTCGCGACAGGAACATCTGGTCGCCGATCTCCCGGAACGACCAGTGGCTTGCCAGCAGCGGCAGCAGCCGCAGCTCGGCCGTCGTCAGCGTCGCGGCCCATCCGTCCTGCGAGCCCATGGCAAGGCCCCGCACCTGCTGGCGTAGTCGCTCGACCTCGACCAGCAGGGGGCCCAGCTGCGGCCGCCGGTGCAGGATGTCGTCGATCTCGAGCAGCAGCGTTCGCACCTCGGCCGCGTCGGCCAGCGCCAGATGCGCGAGGCCGAGCTGGAGCCTGCACTGCACCGCGAGCCAGGGCAGCGCGTAGGTGAGCAGCGATGCCGTCTCCTGTGCGCGGGCCAGGTGCATGCGCGCCCGGACAGGGTCGCCCTGCGCGATCGACACGCGCGCCGCCACCGCCTCGAGCACGGGCGTAAAGGCCGAGGGCCGCAGCTGCGCCGCCGGCGCAGGCTGGGACCCTTCGTCGACGAAGGAGCGTGCCCGCGCGATGTTGCGATCGTCCAGCGCCACCAGCGCTCGCTGGGCCAGGGCCAGCGCGTGCACGTCGGTCGAGCGGCCTGCCGCCGCCGTCTCGGCCGCCTCGGCCAGCATCGCGTCGGCCTGGGCCGCCCGGCCGGCCAGCTGGTGCGACACGCCCAGCGCGACGAGCGCGGTTGCGCGCCACTGGCTGAACGGCGACAGCTCGGACAGCGCCAGCTCGGCGTCAAGCTGCATCCCGTCCAGGCCGCGCCGGCATGCGACCGCACGCAGCACCGCCGACCAGGCTACGAACGGGCTGTCGTCGGGCATCGGGCCAGCTTCTCCGGCACGCTCGACGGAGCGGCTCCAGCGATCCGCCTGCTCGGCCCGGCCACCGGCGGCATGCACCCAGGCTCCAATCACGCCGACCGCCGGATGGCGGACGAGCAGGCGCTCCCGGTCGAACGGCCGCAGCCAGCTCTCGACCTGCTCGACCAGGCCGCGCCC
>JBJMJD010000052.1:0-15203 GCA_045806525.1 Gaiellales bacterium
AGGCGCGCACGTTCGCGCGCAGAGCCGCCTCGGAGGTGACGTAGAGCGGGGTGCCGAAGCGGACGGCTAGGTCGGATGCCGCGACCGACTCGATCATCAGCCGGCCGCCGTCCTGGTGGATCGGATCCATGGTTCAGCGTACCGCGGGCTGGCCGGCTTGGGTAGACGGCCGCGGGCACTCCGCGGCCGCCCACCCCGTGGGTTAGACGGCGCTCAACCGTCCGTGCGCTGCGTGATGCGGTGCTGGTTCCCGGACGGGTCGCGGAAGCCGGCGTCGACGCCGTAGAACTGGTCGACGGGCTCCTGCGTGATCTCGACGCCGCGGGACTTGAGCTCCGCGACCGTGGCGCGGCAGTCCTCGACCGCGAGGATGACTCCACCGCCGGCGCCCTGTGCGACCACGTCGGCGAGCTTCGCCGCCAGCTCGGGCGATGCCGGCATCGCATCGGTCCTGCACAGGATCAGCTGCAGGTCGGGCTGGCTGGGCGGTCCCACCGTCAGCCAGCGGAAGTTGTTGAACTCGGGGACGGTGACGTCCTCGCGCACCTCAAAGCCGAGCTTGCCGGTGTAGAACTCGAGCGCCTCGTCCTGGTCGCGCACCCAGACGTTGACGTGCGAGATGGTGGTCTTCATGGTGTCCTCCTGTGGTGTGGTTGCTCGCCGCAGGCTATGTCGCGACGCGCGCCACGTCTTCTTCAAAGCTGCTCTCCATCGCGGGCAGCGGTACGGGCGCTCGCATGCGGCCGCCGGCAGGCCGGCTGGCCGCCATCAGGATGCAGGTCGGGATGTGGGCCATCTGCGCGGCCGGCGGGAATGTCTCGCGGTAAGCGGTGGGGGTGCATCCGTACACGCGCTTGAAGCTGGAGGTGAACGAGCCGACGCTGGCGAGGCCGACATCCATGCAGATGCCCGCCACCGAGTAGTCGGTGGCGCGCAGCAGCGACGCCGCCCGTTCCAGGCGCCGCGTCAACAGGTACTGGTGCGGCGTCTCACCGAACGCAACCTTGAACTGACGGGAGAAGTGAGCCGGCGATACGTGGGCGGCGCGGGCCAGAGTGGATACGTCGAGCGGGTCGGCGTAGCGCGCATCCATCAGGTCGCGCGCGCGCAGCAGGTGCCTGTTGAGCGATGCCATGCCCGGAAGGGTGGCACATGTCGGCGCCGCAGGCATAGGGATTCGCCCGATGCCGGTGCGGCGCCGCGGCCATAGGTTGGGCACATGACAACCACATCACATACCAGCGTCCACGCCGCACCCGATCAGCTCAGCGAGCGGATCCGCGCGGCTTCACCCACAATGATCGCCGTCGCGCTGATCGTCTCTGCCCTGGCCGGCTGGCACCTGGCAATCCAGATCGCGCTCAGCCATGGGCTGCACTGAGCGATGTCAGGCGCTGCGGCGGAACAGCCGGCGCCAGCGCGATCCGCTCACGTCCGGTTCGCGCGCCGCCCGCTCGGCGTTCAGCTGCTGCAGCATGTTGAACGACGCTGCCTCGCCGGGCCGGCGCACCGCGGTCACGGCGCGGAGCTTTACGCGCTCGGCCGGCTCCATGGCGATGAAGGTGCAGCCGACCTGGAGCTGTCCGGCGGTCTCCGCGATGCGCGCCACGCGCACCTCGGCCTCGACCACCGTTGCGAAGAAGCGGCCGGCGAAGCTGAGCCGGTCACCCGGGCGCAGCAGCCGACGCGTCATGAACGCAACTCCGTTGTCTGATACATCAACGATCGAGCCTTCGACCACGTCGCCGTCCACCACGTTCTGGCAGCTGTACGCGATCAGGCGTGCGTGCCCGCCCATCGCCGTGCGATCCGCTTGACGCTGCTGCGGGTCGAGCTTGATCGAGCGCGCCCGCAGGGTCACAAGGGCCAGCTCATCGGTGTGATACGCGGCCGTCTCGACCTCGAAGCCCACGACCCACGGGCGCAGGTCGTCGCCGTGCACGCGCGCCGTCAGCAAGCCTCGCTCGCCGATCCGCATCCGATCAGCCGTCGCGACCAGGCGCGTGCCGGAGCTCTCCACGGGGGACAGCTCGAGCGCGTTGCCCTGCGCGTCGGTCACCGTCACGGCCGCGGAGCTCAGCCGTTCCACCGCCTGCGTCATCGTCAGCCTTGCCACTGCCCGGTTATCGGCAGCCGCCGCCGATCTCTGAAACGGAAGCGTTACTGCGGCTTCGCGTACCTGGCAACGCCGGTGAAATCGACCGACACGCAGGGCTCGTCGCCCACCGTCCAGGCGTCGTGGCCGGCCGGGATGATCACGGCATCGCCCGGTCCCACCTCGGCCTCGGTGCCGTCGTCCATGACCACGTGCATGCGGCCCGACAGCACGTACAGGCTGTGGTGGGCCTGGCAGCTGTCGGTGCCGGCGATCGGCTTCACGTCATCCGACCAGCGCCAGCCGGGCTCGAACGTGCCCAGTCCGGCGGCGGTGTCGCCCAGGTGGACGACGCGCATCGCGCCGTGGTCCTTGAACGGCCTGACCTCATCCGGTTGGTCGAAGCTCTTGACCTGCATCTGTGACTCGGCGGCCGACATGGTTCCCTCCTGATGGGTCGGTTGACCAGTCGATCATATGCATCGCCGGGCCGGCCTGTCATGACCGGAGCTGATCCACCTTCGGGCGCCGCGCCGCGCCGTGATGGTCAGATCCGACCAGCGCGGGTGCAGTCATCACCGTCACCACGAGTCCCAGTGCACGACGTCGTCCAGCGGCCGTCTCCGCGCCGGCCGGAAGTCGCCGCCCGTGGTGTGTGCCACCGGCAGCAGCGCCACCTGAGTGACGTCGTCGTAGGGGATGCCCAGCAGCTCTGCCACCTCGCGCTCGTAGTCCAGATGGTACGTCGTGAACACCGAGCCCAGGCCGTGCGCCCGGGCGGCCAGCTGGAAGCTCCATGATGCCTGCACGACCGATCCGTAGAGCGCCGCCAGCTCGCTCGACGCCCGACCCTCCGGGCGGCCTTCGATGCACGGGATCAGCAGCACCGGCACCCGGGGCAGGATCCGGGCCAGATGGCGAGACGAGGCGGCCCCCGAGGCCTCGCCGGGTGGATCCTCGTCGAGCGGCGTGCTCGAGTAGTCGCGCCAGGCCCGGCGGTACCACTCAGCGACACCGGCGCGAACGGTCGCGTCCGTGATCACGACGAAGTGCCAGTTCTGAAGGTTGACCGAGGTGGGCGCCTGCGTGGCGATCGAAAGGCAGTGCCGGATCGTCTCGCGGTCGACCGGGCGGTCGACGTCCAGCCGGCGTCGCACCGCACGGGTGGTCGTCAGCAGCTGTTCGGGCGTCAGAACCAGCATTCAGGCCTCACCGTCCGGGTCGTTGTGTCGCAGGAACCGCTCGATCTCGCGCGCCAGCTCGTCGCCGGACGGCAGGTGGTGCTCCTCCATGTCGCCCGCCACCGACTCCAGCTGCTCGACGGTCTGGCGCAGCATGGCGTCGCTGGCCACGGCCGCGTCGTAGCGGGATCGTTGCTCGTGCTCCTCGTCGTGCAGGTCGTCCATCTGCAGGTCGACCTCGAGGTGGCGGCCGAGCCGCTCCAGCAGCGCGATGCTGGCGGCGGTGTAGCCGATGCTGGCGTAGGGCGGCACCTGGGCGAAGAATCCGATGGCGGGGATGCCGGATGCGCTGACCGCCATCTCCATCGCCGACAGCGCGGCCGACGGCACCCGCAGCAAGCCCTCGGGGCCGGGCGGCGTGCGTGGGCTGAGCAGGCCATCCTCTGAGGCCGTTGCCATCACAGGCACCGGCATGGTGTGCGCGACGGCTCCCGGCACGGCGCCGAGGCTGACCCACAGGGCGACGCCCAGCGATGCGACCAGCGTGGCCACGTCGGAGGCGAGCTCCTGCCAGCGCAGGTCGGGCTCGGCGCCCGAGAAGATCAACAGGTCGCGGCCGTCCACGGACACGTGGCGGATCGCCAGCTCCGGCCAGCGCAGATCCGACAGCCGGCCGTCCTGCACGTCGAGGACGGGTCGTCGCGAGCGGTAGTCGAAGATCGCATCCGGGTCGAACGTGACCATCGGCTCGGCGTCTGCCGCGACGTGGGCGACGGCGCTGGACGCGGCCTCCGCCGCGTCCACCCATCCGTCGAAGCACGCGATCATGACCGGATCGACGAGCGTCGGGGGATCGTCCGCCAGGCGGTACAGCGTCATGAGCGGAGCATAGGCAACGGCGCAGCCAAGGTTGGTAGCATCGCGCCATGAAGCTTGGCTATGGACTGATCACCTGCCAGCGTCCGCCGGGCGACGAGCGCAGCGACGCCGACCTGTACGGCCAGGCGATCGAGCTGGCGGTCGACGCAGAGCGACTGGGCTTTGACTCGGTCTGGCTGACCGAGCACCACTTCGTGGATGATGGCTACATGCCGTCGCTGCTGGCGGTGGCGGCAGCGGTCGCCGCTCGTACCGAGCGGATCGAGATCGGTACCGGCCTGCTGCTGGCGCCGCTGCACGACCCGGTGCGGCTGGCCGAGGACGCGGCCACCGTCGATCTGCTGTCCCGCGGCCGGCTGCTGCTGGGCCTGGGCATGGGCTGGCGGGCGGAGGAGTTCGAGGGACTCGGCATCCCCATGTCGGAGCGCCGCACGAGGCTGATCGACGCCGTCACGATCTTGCGCCAGTCCTGGGGCGACGGGCTGGTGACCGGCACCAAGCGCCGTCGCTATCCCGGCGTGAGCGTGCGGCCCAAGCCGTTCCGGCCGGGCGGGCCCCCGATCTGGATCGGGGCGGTCGCCGAGCCAGCGGTGCGCCGCGCCGGCAGGCTCGGCGACGGCTACATGGGCGGAGACAGCGGGCCGGTGGAGTTCGCCGAGCAGGTGGGATGGGTGCGCGAGGGGCAGGCCGAGGCCGCGGCGCAACGACCGTTCGAGCTCAGCATCTACCAGCCCACCTTTGCGTGGGAGGGCGAGGACGCCTGGCCGCTGGTGCGTGACCACCGCCACTACATGAACTGGAAATACGAGGACATGGATCAGGCTCGTGGCCGCGCGGGTGACCCCCCGGAGCCGCCGCCGCTTGGTCGTGAGTCGGAGGTGGAGATCCGCCGTCATGCGCTGGTGGGTACACCCGAGCAGGTGGCCGAGGGCATCCGGGCCTACGCCGAGGCGGCCGGCCCCGATCTGCACTTCGTGGCCCAGCTCTACTGGCCAGGCATGCCGTACGAGCGGCAGCGCGAGGCGATGCGCGTGTTCGCCGAGCGGGTGGCGCCGCTGCTGAGGAGCTAATACCGACCACGCACGTGCGCCGCGGCGGCCGCACCGCTGACGAGCGCGCCCTCGAACCAGCCCGCATGCTGCCTGGCCATGTCGGAGCCGGCGAATGCGATGCGGCCGACCGGGTCGAAACGGTCGGGGGAGACGAGGTCGATGCGCCCGGCCGGCGCGGTCAGCCAGGTGCCGCGCGAGGCGGGGTCGGCGATCCAGTCGTGCTGCGCCCAGTCCACCAGTTCGGCATCAGGATGGAAGGCGCGGAGCGCGCGTTCGACGTGCCCACGCGCCGCCGGGTCGAAGCGATCGTCCCGCCAGCCAAAGCCGGTGAGCAGCACGCAGCCGTCCTCGGCGGTGTCGGCGTACAGCCAGTTCAGGCCGGGGCCGATGCCGACCGCGATGCCGTGCGGATCCACTCCGCGCACCAGCATCAGCACCTTCACCGCCCGGCCCGCATTGGCGCCCGCCGCCTCGGCCACGCGCGGCGGCAACGCCGGCTCAAAGCCGATGTCCGGCAGGCAGTTGAGCGGTACGGCCAGCACCAGCGCGCCCGCCTCGATCTGATCGCCGTCCTGAGTGGTGCAGGCGACGCCGGCGTCGCCGTACTCGACCGTCGTCACCGCCGTGCCCAGGCGCAGGTCGATGACGTCACCTGCCATCGCCTCTGCCAGCGCGCTCCAACCCGGCTGCGGCCCGTGTGCCAGGCAGGTGAGCAGGCCGGTCAGGCCGCCGTGCTCGTGGATCACCGCGAGCGCATCGCTCGCGGCGCCCTGCTGCGGCGCGGCGCCACCCATCAGCTGCCACCATCCGAGCAGGAAGTCGCGAAGCGCGTCGCTCGGCTCCAGCCGCTCGACGTAGTCCGCCGCCGACAGGGCGGCCAGCGCCTGATCGCCGGCGGCGACGCGCTGGGCGTCCTCGCGGACGCGGGCAAGCGCTGTCTCCATGTCCGCCAGCTCCTGCCACGGCACCGGCGCACCCAGGCGCAGCTCGCCGGCGGTCAGCCAGCGGGCCGATCGCACGGGCGGGTAGTCGCGCACCGACATGCCGTAGCGCGCGAGTTCGGCACGCACCTGCTCGTGCTCCGGCGTGAACCAGGAGCCGCCCAGCTCGACGATGCGGCCGCCCAGCGAGACCGAGTAGCCGCGCCCGCCGACGCGGTCGCGCGCCTCCAGCATCGTTACGGCAACGCCCGCGTCGGCCAGGTCACGCGCCGCCCGCAGCCCTGCCAGGCCGGCTCCGGCCACGATCACCCGGGGGTCGCTCACGGGGCCAATCTAGCGACTATGGTCCGGCTCGATGAGCCCGGGAGCTGATACCGGCAGAGGCAGCGCCGCGATTGCAGACGCGGCAACGGCGCTGGAGGCCTGCGCGGCAGCGTTCGTGAAGGAGCACCGGCTGCCGGGCGCGTCGGTCGCGGTCGTCCACGGAGATGACCTGGCCTGGTCGGCGGGGATCGGGCTCTGCGACGCCGCCGCCGGTCGCACGCCTGACGATGGCACCCTCTACCGCGTGGCCTCGGTCACCAAGACGTTCACGGGGACGGCGATCATGCAGCTGCGGGACGAGGGCCGCCTCGGCCTCGACGACGCCGTGGTCGGGCACGTGCCGGAGCTCGCCGCGGCGCGGGGCGTCAGCGCGATCGAGCACGTCACCATCCGGCGGCTGCTCTCGCATGAGTCGGGCCTGATGGGAGACGCACCCGGCACCGACTGGGAGGGCCCCATCTACGAGACGTCGGTGACGGCCAACCTGGCGCGCGCGTCGGAGATCGGGGTGCGCGTTGCCCCCAACACGCAGCAGAAGTACTCGAACATGGGATACCAGCTGTTGGGCGAGATCGTGGCACGCGTTTCCGGCCGTCCGTACGTGGAGTACGTCAGAGAGCGGATCCTGGACCCGCTGGGCATGTCCGCCTCGGGCTTCCCGCCGCTGCCCGATGCGCTGCGTCCGCGGATGGCGACCGGCTACACGGCGCGGCAGTTCAGCGACGAGCTGAGCGAGTCGGTGGCGGCGCCGGACGCCGGGGCCGAGGGTGGCCTGATCTCATGCGTCGGCGACCTTGCGCGCTGGATCTCGTTCCAGACCGGAACGAGCGGCGAGCGAGGCGAGGCACCGGTGCTGGCCACGTCGACGCTGGCCGAGATGCAGCGTCCCCGGTATCTCAGCGGTGATCCGGCCTGGGAGCTTGCATGGGGGATCAGCTGGTACGCCATCCGCCGCGGCGACGTCGTCTGGGTGCAGCACTCCGGCGACATCCACGGGTTCAGCTCGAACGTCTGCTTCGAGCGCGAGCACCGCGTCGGCGCGATCGCGCTGGTGAACACGCCGGTGTCGGCGGGGGAGCTGTCGATGCAGCTGGCCACGATCGGCCGCGAGGCCGTTGCCGCGCTGCCGGCTGCGATCACGCCCCCGCAGCCGACGCCCGAGCAGTACCGCGACCTGCTCGGGTACTACGGCGGCGACAACTTCAGCCAGCTGTTGCGGCTGGAGTGGCGCGACGGGCGGCTCACCTTCGTGGATCCCACCACGGCGAGCTGGCGGCCGACGTTGACCGCGACCGACAGTCCGGATGCGTTCGTGGTCGACCCGTACGTGCGGGAGGCGGGCGAGCCCTGCGTGTTTCACCGGCGGGCCGACGGCCGCGTGGAGGCGGTCGCGCTCGGGCCGACGGTGTTGCGGCGGTTCGAGGCGGTGGACTAGCCCGCCACCGTTCCGGGCTGGCCGCCGCGCAGCTGCTTACCGTGCCCGAGCAGCATGGCGGTGCTGACCAGTGCCAGGTGGGTGAACGCCTGCGGCATGTTGCCCAGCTGGCGGCCGGCGACCGGGTCGTACTCCTCAGACAGCAGGCCGACATCGTTTCGCAGGTCGAGCAGCCGCTCGAACAGCTCGCGCGCCTCGGTGACGCGGCCCTGCACGGCCAGCACGTCGGCCAGCCAGAACGAGCAGGCAAGGAACACGCCCTCGTCGCCGCCGACCCCGTCCACATCGCCGCCCTCGTCCGGCAGGTACCGGCGCACCAGGCCGTCGTGCATCAGCTCGCCCTGGATCGCGGCGACCGTCGAGACCATCCTCGGGTCATCGGCCGGCAGGAACCCGACCGCAGGCATCAGAAGCGCGCTTGCGTCCAGCCGCTCGGAGCCGTAGGACTGGGCGAACGCCTGCTTGCTCTCGCACCAGGCCTCGTTCAGCACCTGCGCGTGGATCTCGTCCCGCAGCCGTCGCCAGCGCTCGACAGGGCCGTCGCGGCCGAACTCGTCGTGGAACCGCACGGCCCGGTCGAAGGCCACCCAGGACATCACCTTGGAGAATGTGAAGTGGCGGTTCGGGCCGCGCACCTCCCAGATCCCGGCGTCCTCCTGTCGCCAGCCGTCCTCCAGCCACCGCAGCAGCATCTTCAGCAGCGACCACCCCGCCGGATCGCCCGGTACGCCGTGGACAAGCGTCTGGTAGGCGGAGTCCATCAGCTCGCCGTAGACGTCCAGCTGGAGCTGGTCGGATGCGGCGTTGCCGACGCGCACGGGCAGCGAGCCGTCGAAGCCGGGAAGCCAGTCTAGCTCGCGTTCGTCCAGCCGCCGCTCACCGGCGATGCCGTACATGATCTGGAGGTCGGCCGGGTCGCCCGCGATCGCGCGCAGCAGCCAGTTGCGCCACTCGAGGGCCTCATCGAGGTAGCCGCCGGCCAGCATCGTGCGCAGTGTCAGCGTGGCGTCGCGCAGCCAGCAGAAGCGGTAGTCCCAGTTGCGCTCGCCGCCGATCCGCTCGGGCAGCGACGTGGTGGGCGCGGCCACGATCCCGCCGGTGGGACGGTAGGTGAGCGCCTTCAGCACCAGCAGCGAGCTGTGGATCTCGTCGTGGTAGTCGCCGGTGTGGGTGCAGTTGCCGGCCCACTCCAGCCAGTAGGCCTCGCTGTCGTTGAGCGCGGACTCGGCGTCGATCGGCTCGGGCAGTGGCTGGTGTGACGGGAACCAGGTCAGCACGAAGGGGACTCGCCGGCCGGGCTTGAGCACGAACTCGGAGACGGTGGTCATGTTCTCACCGCGCACCGGCATGTTGGTGCGCAGGCACAGCGCGTCGGGTCCCGCGACGGCGACGCGGGCATGGTCGACCCGGTGCACCCACGGCACGACGCTGCCGTAGTCGAAGCGGATCACCAGCTCCGAGCGCATCGGCACGTCGCCGTCGAGGCTCTCGACGATGCGGACGATGTCGGGCGTGTCGCCGCGTGGCGGCATGAAGTCGATGGCGCGCACACGGCCCTCCGCGCACTCGTAGATCGATTCCAGGATCAGCGTGTCGCTGCGGTAGCGGCGGGTCGCGTGTGTGATGCCGCCGGCCGGCGCCAGCAGCCAGCGCCCGTGGCCGGCATCGCCCAGCAGGCGCGCGAAGCAGGCGCCGGAGTCGAAGCGCGGAAAGCAGCACCAGTCGATCGAGCCGTCGCGGCCGATCAGGGCGGCGGTCTGCAGGTCGCCGATCATGGCGTAGTCCTCGACACGTGGCACGGCGGAGATCCTAGATCGGGGTCAGGACGCGGGTTGCGTCGCCTCGCGCAGGGAGCGTGCTGCCTCGGCCACGCGGGCCAGCTCGTTCAGCATGGCGTCGGCGGCCTGCTCGAGGATCTCCCCGACGGCCAGCTCGCCGTCCTCGATCTGCTTGGCGACGAACTGGATCGCGACGGCGTCGTTCACCGGAATCATGTTGAGCGAGATCAGCACCTGCTTCAGCTGCTGTACCGCGCGCATGCCCGCGGCCACGCCGCCGTAGGACACGAACCCGGCCGGCTTGTGCTGCCACTCCTGGTGGAGGTAGTCGATCGCGTTCTTGAGGGGGGCGTTGAACCCGTGGTTGTACTCGGGCGTCACGAATACGAAGGCGTCGGCGGCGTCCACCTCGGCGCTCCAGCGCCTCGTGTGCTCCTGCGTGTACTCGCGCAGCTTGGGGTGTTTCGGCTCGTCGAGGAACGGCAGGTTCCACTCGGCCAGGTCCGCCACGGTCACGTCGAAGGTGCCGTGCGCGCGCGCGATCGGCTCGAACCAGCGGGCGACGGGCAGGCCCGCCCGGCCGGGGCGGGTGCTTGCGATGATGATCAGCATATTCGGCATGGGCAGGTCGCTAGGGAAACGGCACCGCCCTGCGGGTATTCCCCGCATCAGCCGATCGCAGACACGATCTGCCGGCGGATGCCGGGCGCGTCCAGCCCCAGCAGCCGGTCGAGCTGCTCCGGGGTGCCGTAGTCGCGGATCACCGCCCGCGGCACGCCCACGAAGTGGAGACGCGTGGGCCTGTCGGGCAGTGCCTCGCTGACCAGGGCGGCCAGCGTGCCTGCGAAGAACGGCTCCACGACCACCACGTCGTCCCCGGTCAGCTCGTGGCCGAGCATCTCGGCGTCGAAGGGGTTGAGCGTGGTCGCATAGAGCACGGTCACGTCCATGTCCGCTGTCGCCTCGAGCGTGCGGTCGAGCATGGGGCCGACTGCGATCACGGTGGCATCAGACCCGCGGCGCTCCACCAGCAGACGGCCCAGCTCCACGGGGCGGGCCTCGCGGTTTGTGACGGTCTGCGTGCGCAGGTAGGTGATGCGGTCGTTCGCGTAGGTGCCTCGGACGAGGCGGTCGGCCTCGGCCGCGGCACCCGGGACCAGCACCTGCGTTGCCGGGATGGTCAACAGGGCCTGGACGTCGCCGGGCGAGTGGTGGGTGGTGCCCTCGGAGCCATAGTCGTATGAGCCGCCGACGCCGATCACCAGCACGCCCAGCTCCTGGTTTCCGAAGTCGAGCTTGAGCTGCTCGAGCGCACGCTCGGCGACGAAGGGTGTGATCGTGTGGATCACTGGGTGGAAGCCTTCGAGCGCGTAGCCGGCGGCGACGCCGACCATGGTCTGCTCCATGATGCCCACGTTCACGGCGCGGGAGAGGTCGTGCGCGAAGACCGGCTGGAAGCGGTCGACGCTGATCTCCGCGAGCACGACCGCAACGCGCGGATCGGCCTCGAACAGCTCGGTCACGGTGTCGATTGCCTGCGCGCGCATGGCGATCATGGCGTCGTCCTGACGGTGGCGACAACGGCGGCGGGCCGGTCGTGGCGGGCGCCGAGCGCGGCCTCGAGGGCGGCGTGGTCGCGGCCGTCGACCGGCTCGGCGTGCCAGCCGAAGACGGCCAGGCGCTCGTGGATGGGAACCAGATCGATGGTGCTGGAGCCGTTGTCGATCACGAGCAGGGTGAGGTTCCCGAGCTGGAGCTGGGGTGCCAGCATGATCGCCTCCCAGTTCGAGCCCTCGTTCAGCTCGGCGTCGCCGGTCAGGACAACGACTCGCTGGTCGGCGCCCTTGGCGCGCAGGGCGAGGGCCACGCCGACGGCCAGCGGCAGGCCGTGCCCGAGCGAGCCGGTGGAGGCCTCGACGCCGGGCACCAGCAGGCGGTCAGGATGGCTGCCCAGGCGGCTGCCCTGTCGGGTGAAGGTGGGGAGCCAGTGCTCCGGGAAGAAGCCGCGCCAGCAGAGCACGGCGTAGTAGGCGGCGGGACCGTGTCCCTTGCTGAGGATGAAGCGGTCGCGCCGCTGCCAGGCGGGGTCGGCCGGGTCGACGTGGAGCACGCGGCCGTACAGCACCAGCAGTGCGTCCAGGGTGGAGTAGCTCGACGCCTCGTGCTTCTCGTCGCCGGTGGCCCGTGCGGCGAGCCGGACGATCTTGTTGCGATCGAGTGTGAGGGTGCTCATCGTGTCCTGCCTTCCATCGTGTGATGGCTATATAGGCACATTACTATGGATTGGGGTACACTGCCAACATGGATCGCGATCATCTGCAGAGCGCGATGCGCCTGAAGGCGCTGGGCCACCCGGTGCGGCTGGGTATCGCGCTGCGGCTGGCGGCCGAGCCGGAGACGTGCGCATGCGACTTCGCCGAGCTGTTCGGGGTCAGCCAGCCGACGGTCAGCCAGCACCTGCGGGTGCTGCGCGAGGCAGGCCTGGTGACGACGCGCAGGCACGGCACGCAGATCTGCTACTCGCTGGATGCGGGCGGGGTGCGGGCCGTGCAGGCGGCGCTCGCCGAGCTGGCGACGCCGGCGCTGCGCAGCGCCTGAGCTCAGGCCGCAAGCTCCTCCCGGACGTACGCGTAGGGGTGGTTGAACACGTGCATCGGGTTGGTGTCCTCGACCCCGATCTCGAACATGGTGCCGGCCTTGAGGTCGACGACCACCACGAAGGCGCTGTCATCGGCCGGGTTCCACATCAGGGTGACGTCGATGCCGTCGGCGGATCGGTGGGCCAGTTCGCGCAGCGGGCTGAAGATGTCGGTGCTGATCATGGCGGGCTCCTGGGAGTTGGTGAACATGCCGTGCAGTCTCCCCGCCCGGCGACCCGCTCGCAGCGGGGAAACCCCCGGCCTGAGGGGTGGGATACCCCCGTCTCGGGTGTGGGCCACCCCTTCCATCGACCCCGGCTAGGCTGCTGTCCGGATGTCCCGCGACCAGCTGTTCGAAACCGTGCGCGCCCTGCTCGAGCTGCACTCGCCGAGCGGCGTCGAGGCCGAGATCGATGCCCACCTGATGGAGGCGCTGGCGCTCCACGGCACGCCGGCGGTGGACGGCGCCGGGAACATCATCCTGTCGCTGGCCCGCCCCGCCGGCGGGGGCGAGGGCAAGGTCGCGCTGCTCGCCCACAAGGACGAGATCGGCGGGCTGGTCAAGCGCGTCGAGGAGGGCGGCCGGCTAATCGCCCAGACGCTCGGCGACGCGCATCCCTGGATCTGGGGCGAGGGGCCGGTCGAGGTGCTTGGGCGGCACGACACGGTGCTGGGCGTGCTCTCGTTCGGCGCGCGGCACGTGTCCGACGAGTCGCCGCAGCGAAAGCAGCTCGACGACGCGCCCGTGAAGTGGAAGGACGCCTGGATCGAGACCAAGCTCAGCGCCGAGGCGCTGGAGGCGGCCGGCGTCACGGTCGGCTCGCGCATCGTGCCCGCGCGCTGGCGCAAGCGGCCGGTGCGGTTGGGCGACGACGGCGAGTACGTGGCCTGTCACGCGCTCGACGACAAGGTCGCCGTCGCGATGCTGCTCGAGCTGGCCGGCCGACTCGAGGCTCCGAACCGTCCGATCGACCTCGTGTTCACGACCCGCGAAGAGGTCGGCTGCCAGGGCTCGCAGTACTACGCGCGCAGCACCGACGCCGCCGCGATCGTGGCGCTGGAGGTGGTGCCCGTAGCCGAGGAGTATGCGATCGACCCCGGCCCGGACCCCGTCATCATCCGCGCCGACTCCTACGCGCCGCTCGACGAGGGACTCTCGTGGGAGCTGGCCGATGCGGCGGCCACCGCAGGCGTGACCGTGCGCCACGCGGCCGTCACGCGCTACGGATCCGATGCCTCATCCAGCCTTGACAGCGGCCGCGTGCCGCGCAGCGCCTGCCTTGCCGCGGCCACCGAGAACACCCACGGCTTCGAGATCGCCCACCTCGACGCGATCGACGGCTGCGTGCGGATCCTGCACAACTGGCTGGGTTAGAATCCCGCCTCCTGGCGGAGTAGCTCAGCTGGTTAGAGCAGCGGAATCATAATCCGCGTGTCGGGGGTTCGAGTCCCTCCTCCGCTACCTCACAACCAAGCCGAACGGCGCGCCTCACAGGCCGTTCCGGCCCGCGGGTGTCACGCAAAGTGTCACTCGCAGGTATCCCGACTCGGACGCCCTGACAGCCGCCCCTCCACCCGTTGCCGCGATCCAGAAGGCGTCGGAGTCCCGTGATCCCTGTGTGGGCACCACCCAGGATTTTCAGACTCGCACACTGCGGGCCGCCGTTACGGACCATGTGGCGGCTACTGCCCAACAGTCCCTAGGGTGGCTCGAATACCCCGAGCGGACACTTTCGACGGGAGCGTGTTCAGGTGACCGGCACTTGCTCGTGCGCGGCGGAGGGCGTACACGTATTCGTCGAGTCCGCGGAGCTGCCTGGTAGCGGCTGCGACCGTTTCTAGTTGGCGGATTGCGTCGGAGCGGGGGCCTTTCACCGCTACCCAGCCGGCGGATCGCCCGTGCTCTTGTTGGCGGGCGACTTCTCGGAGGACTAGGGATTTGAAGGTCATCGCCTAGCTGGATGACTTGGCGGGGGCGTGGGGACGGCGCATCTGAGCTAGTGAGCAGGCCCGCGCCGGAGTGCGCGTTGCGCGCGCGGGAGCGTGTTGTGGGGTTGGTTCCTGTGTCCATTTCGAGCCGTCTAGTCGAACGATGAAGGCCGTATTGAACTCAGGTGCCCCGCCAATGCACGTGCCGACTCCGACGGCGGCGCCATCTGGGGCGAGGGCGAGCTGCTCGCCGTTGAGAGTGATTCTCGCTGCGGGGCTGTTGCTCCAGCGCTTTCCGTCCCAGTGGATGTAGTAGACGCCAGGCACGTTGCCGTAGCCGCCAGCGCCGCACCATGCGCAGGCTGGTTTTCCCTGGGGATGGAATCGGCTGCTTGCCCCGACGGCCCACGCGTCGGTGGGGCTGGCCGCGATCACGTCATACAGTGCGGAGTCCGTGTTGTGATGCGGGGTCGGGGTGATCGTCCAGTGGTTGCCATCCCAGTGAGCGGCGATCGGGTGGTCATGTGCGTGCCGGGAATAGCTGGCGACCGCCCAGGCGCTCGTCCAGCTCGTGGAAGCGAGGCTGGAAACCACGGAGCTGACACCAAACGGTTCAGCCACCTGGCTCCACTGGTGGCCGTCCCAGTGCTCCAACAAGCCGCGGTCACGGCGTCTTGCCTGCATCCAGACATCGCTGCTGCTGGATGCGGAGACCATCGTCAGTACCGCTTCGCTGGGGAGCCAGGATGGCGTGAGGTCATGCCAGGCATGGCCGTCCCAACGCTCGATCATCGTCAGGTCCTTCCATGGCTCTCCGGGGCGTTTTCGGCGTCGCGATCCGATCGCCCAGACATCGTTTGGTGCGGGCGCTGCCACGCCGGTTAGTTGGCCCTGGACTCCTGGGCTGAGCGAGACGCGCCACGCTTGGCCGTCCCAATGCTCGATCAGGG
>JBJMJD010000053.1:0-26668 GCA_045806525.1 Gaiellales bacterium
ACCGTCGGCGGCTCGCCCGGCCGCTGCTTCTTGAACACCTCGATCAGCGCCGCCTCCTCGGAAGTCGCCGGGTCCTTCTCGAGGGTCATGCGGATGAAGGGGTTGTTGTCGAACAGGGCAAGCAGCCCCTCGTCCGACTTGTCGATCTCAAAGCCGGTGTTCTCGTCGACCGCCGGCAGCGCGCGCAGCAGCGTCGTGATCGGCAGCTTGCGCTTGCGGTCGATGCGGACGTTGACCAGGCCCTTCTTGTCGATCTCGAGCTCCAGCCAGGATCCGCGCGACGGCATCAGGTTGGCGGTGAAGACCTGCTTGTCGCGGTCCTTCGGCTCCATGATGTAGGCGCCGGGGGAGCGCACCAGCTGCGTCACGACGACGCGCTCGGTGCCGTTGATGATGAACGTGCCCTGATCGGTCATCCAGGGGAAGTTGCCGAGGAACACGGTCTGCTCACGGATCTCCCCGGTGTCCAGGTTCGTGAACGCGACCTTCACGTTCACGGGCACCTCGTAGGAGAGGTCCTTCTCGCGGCACTCGCGCTCGGGTACGACCGGGTCGCCGATCGTGTATTCACCCAGGGCAACCTCGAGCCGCTCCGAGTAGTCGCGGATCGGGGAGATATCGTCGATTGTCTCGCGCAGGCCCGACGTCTTCAGCGAGTTGGGATCGCTGGGGTCACCCATGAACCATCGGAACGACGCCTTCTGGATGTCGATCAGGTTGGGGACGTCGAGCACCTTCCCGAGCTTGGAGAAGGTCTTACGGACGCGGGGCGAGGTGGTTTCAGGCAAAGCAAAGCCTCCCGGCAGGGCTCGAAGGGGAAATCAGGCGGGTCGGATCCGGACCAAGGGCGCAACCGAGAACCCTATCAGGGGTCGGTTGCTCACGCAAACACGCTCGGTCGTCCCCGCCGCGGGATGGGCTTCCGCAACGGGGTACCTGCAGTCACTATACCGAAAGCCCCCCGGCGGTCAAGTGGCCGAGCCGGATCAGTCGTCGCCGTCGAACACGCGGCGGACGGTGCGCAGACGCTTCTTGAGGTCCGCCGGATGCGGCTCCTGCACGACCTTGCCCTGCTCCTTCGACGCGTGCACGATCTCGCCCGACTCCAGCGCGATCGCGATGTGGTCGCCGTAGCAGAGCAGGTCGCCGGGCTGCACCGACCGCAGAGACACCTCGTGCCCGGCGGTCTCCTGCTGGTCGGCGTTGCGCGGCAGCAGCATCCCGAAGCGGCGATGCACGGTCTGCACCAGGCCGGAGCAGTCGATGCCCTCGACCGTGAGGCCGCCCCACTCGTAGGGAGCACCCAGAAACATCAGCGCGGCTTCGGCGATCGCCTCGCCGCTCGCCTTTCGCCGCGCGGCGGCCAGCGGCTCGGTGCGAAGGCCCGGTGCCGGCAGCCAGGTGCCCATGTAGCGGTCGGCCGCCTGCGGCACCACGACCACATGCGCGCGCTCCTTGGGCAGCGGCTCGCCGAGCGCGTCGGATTCGAGGTAGCCCTCGTAGCCGTCGGCCAGCACGACCTTCGCCCAGCCGTTGCTCTGCTCGACAACGTCGATCGGGTCGGCGAACAGGGCCTGGGTGCCCTGCGCGGCCGACTGCTTCGGCTTGTCGCGCAGCGCAGCGTAGGGGCGAATGCAGGTTGCCTTTTCCACAGCAGGGATTTTACCGGCCCCGGGACCCTCCCCGTCGGGGGAAGGCGCCGGAGCCGCTTCAGCAGCCGTTCGCAGAGTGCTACTTGAGCTCGACAGTTGCTCCAGCCTCCTCGAGCTTCGCCTTCATCTGCTCCGCCTCGTCCTTGGCCGCACCCTCCTTGACGGGGGCAGGAGCCTCGTCGGCGACGGCCTTGGCCTCCTTCAGGCCCAGGCCGGTCAGCTCACGGATGACCTTGATCACCTGGATCTTCTTGTCACCGGTGCCGGTCAGCACGACGTCGAAGGAGCTCTGCTCCTCCTGCTCGGCGCCGCCGCCACCGCCGCCACCGGCCGGCGCGGCAACCATCACCGGCGCGGCCGCAGCGGCCGACACGTCCCAGGCCTCCTCGAGCGACTTCTTGAGCTCGACCAGCTCCAGCACGGACAGCTTGTTCAGTTCCTCAACGATCTTATCGACAGGCATCTGTCGCGTCCCTTCGTCTCTAGGCAGCTTCTGCCTCTTGGCGTTTTGCGATATAGGAATCGAGCACGGCCACGATGTCTCGCAGCGGTGCGTTCAGCACATTGACGGTGCCCTGCGCGGGCCCGGCCACGGCGCCCACCACCTGCGACAGCAGCGTGTCGCGCGGCGGCAGCTCGCCCAGCTCGCGGATCTGCTCGGCAGTCAGGGTGTGACCGTTCATGACGCCGCCCTTGACCGCAAGGATGCGGGTCGAGCGGGCCACCTCGGACAGCTTCTTGGCCGCCGGCGCCGGATCGTCCTCGATGAAGGCGATCGCGGTCGGACCCTGCAGGAACTCGATCAGCGTCGGCCGCTCGGCCTGCTCTGCGGCGATCCGGGCCAGCGTGTTCTTGGCCACGTGGAACGATGCCCCGGCCTCGTGCAGTGCTCTGCGCACCTCGGCCGTCTGGATCACCGTGAGGCCACGGTAGTCGGTCACGATCATCGCCTTGGCCTCCTTGATCTGGGCCACCAGGCGCTCGACCACCTCACGCTTCTCGTCTTGGTTCATCTCCTCACCTCCTCTCGCTCTGCTCGCGTCCACATGAGTGGCGGGCGCAGGCGGAGGAGAGCTCCAAGACTGGCCGGCCTCGGTCGGGTGGGGTGGTTTGAGCCTTGCGGCCCCGACGGTCTCTGGCGCGGTACGCGCGGTGTACGCTTGGAACTCTAGACGGCCGCAGCCGCAGGCGCGGCGGCGTCCTCCATCAGATCGCGGACCCGGGTCGTGTCCAGCTTGATGCCCGGACTCATCGTCGAGGCGATCGTGATCGAGCGCAGGTAGCGGCCCTTCGCGGAGGAAGGCTTGGCGCGCAGGATCTCCTCCAGCACCGCCTGGTAGTTCTCGACCAGCGCCTGCTCGTCGAACGACTTCTTGCCGAGCGCCGCGTGCACGATCCCCGTGCGATCGGTGCGGTACTCGATCTTGCCCGACTTGACATCGCCCACGGCCTTGCCGATGTCGAAGGTGATGGTGCCGGCCTTGGGGCTGGGCATCTTGCCCTGCGGGCCGAGGATGCGGCCCAGCCGTCCGACCGTGCCCATCATGTCGGGCGTCGCGATCGCGACGTCGAAGTCGCTCCAGCCCTCGGTGATGCGAGCGGCCAGGTCATCGCCGCCGACCACGTCGGCGCCTGCCTCCTCAGCCTCCTTGGCCTTCTCGCCCTGCGCGAACACGGCCACGGTCACGGACTTCCCCAGACCGTGCGGCAGGAACAGCGTCCCGCGCAGCTGCTGGTCGGCGTGGCGCACGTTCACGCCCAGCCGGATGTGCACCTCGACCGTCTCGTCGAACTTGGCGGTGTCCAGCGACTTCAACGTGCGCACGGCTTCGAGCGGCGCGTAGAGCCGCTCGCGGTCGACCTCGGAGCGCGCTTCGGTGTACTTCTTGCCGGCCATCAGCGCCCCACCTCCACGCCCATCGAGCGGGCGGTTCCGGCCACGATGTTCATGGCGGCCTCGACGTCGTTGGCGTTCAGGTCCGGCATCTTGCGCTCCGCGATCGCGCGCAGCTGGTCACGGCTGATGGTGCCGACCTTCGTGCGGTTGGGCTCGCCCGAACCGGACTGCAGGTTCAGCGCCTCCTTGATCAGGACGGCTGCCGGCGGCGTCTTGGTGATGAACGTGAACGAGCGGTCCTCGTAGACGCTGATCTCGACCGGCGTGATCTGCCCGTTGTTCGGCCCCTGCGTCTCGGCGTTGAACGCCTTGCAGAAGTCCATGATGTTGACACCGTGCTGGCCGAGGGCGGGGCCCACCGGCGGCGCCGGGTTTGCCTGCCCGGCCGGGATCTGCAACTTGATCACCTTGATGACCTTCTTGGCCATGTACGTCCTCCTTAGTGGTTCATGCGCCGGGCCCGAGCCCGGCTCCCACGCTCGTGAGTGTGGCTAGATCTTCTTGACCTTGTCGAACTCCAGCTCGACCGGCACCTGGCGCTCGAAGATCGAGACCAGCACCTTCAGCTTGCCCTGGTCCTCGTTGATCTCGGCGATCTCGCCGTCGAAGTCGGACAGCGGGCCGGAGATCACCTTGACGCTCTCGCCCAGGGAGAACTCGGCCTTCTGCTTCGGCGCCGGCGCGGCCGACGCGGTGTGCAGCATGCGGTCGACCTCCGGCTGTGACAGCGGCACCGGCTTGTTCTGGGCGCCGACGAACCCGGTCACGCCGGGAGTGTTCTTGACCAGCGTCCAGGCCTCGTCGGTCAGGTCCATGTTCACCAGCACGTAGCCCGGCCAGAGCCGCCGCTCGGTCTGCACCTTCTGGCCGTCCTTGGTCTCGACCACGGACTCGGTCGGCACCACCACCCGGCGCACCGTCATCTCCTGGTTCATCGACTTGACGCGGTGCTCGAGGTTGGCCTTGACCTTGTTCTCGTGCCCGGAATAGGTGTTGATCACATACCAGCGAAACATGTGTGCTCCGTCATTTCTGGAGGTCGAGGAGGTGGGAGACAAGACGCGCGAAGACCTGGTCGAGACCGTACAGGTACAGGCCCACCAGCACGCACGCGCTGATCACGACCGAAGTCGACTGCCAGGTCTGCTGCCGGTTGGGGAAGTCGACCTTGGCCAGCTCGCCGCGGACCTCGCCGACGAATCCGCGCGCGCGGCCGAACGTGCTCTTCTTGCGCTGGACGGGATCGCCGCCGGACTGGCTCTTGGGCTTGCCCGCCAGCGGCGCGGTCACGCTCCGCCGACCTGTCTGCGCCGGCTGACGGCTGCGACGTGCCATCGGGCTAGCGAGTCTCCTTGTGCGGCGTATGCTTCCCGCACCAACGGCAGTACTTGGAGAACTCGATCCGGTCGGGCGAGTTGCGCTTCGATTTGTTGGTCTGATAGTTACGCCGCTTGCACTCCTGGCACGCCAGCGTAACGAGCACTCGGACACCTGTGGCCACGCGAAAACCTCTCGTCGGTTGAGCGCTTGGACGGTATCACAGGCCCCGCGCCGATCGTGCCGCCGAAACCCGCTCAGACCGGGCCTTCACTGGCCGCCATCTCGAGCAGCCGCTGCACCGTGTTCCAGTTGCGAGCGGTCGCCGTCACCTTCAGTTTACGCTCCCAGAACGAGTGCGTGAGGCGGGCGTTGTGGGCGCCCGCCGGCCACCACATGAACAGCTCGCGCCCGTGCAGCTCGAACATCTCCGGCTCGTAGTCTGCCGGGTCGACGGCGGCCACCAGCTTGGGGTCGGGCCGAGCCGAAAGGAACATCACGTGGTGGTGCTTGGGATTGTCCGCGTGCTTGCCCAGCGGGTTGCGCTTGACGGCAGCCGCCAACTCGGCGCGGGTGCGCACCAGCACCTTGATGTCGAGCCCCGTCTCCTCGCGCAGCCGCCGGGCGATCCGCCGCTCGGAGGTCGCAGCCGGCTCGTTGCTGCCGAACACCACGTTGCCGCTTTGCAGCAGCGTCTCGACGCCGGTGTAGCCGAGCGCCTCCATCAGCTCGCGCAGCTGCGCCATCGGGACGCGGTTCTTGCCGCCCACGTTGATGCCCCGCAGCAGTCCGATCTGGCGCGTCATCCAGACAGCGTGCCACACCCGGCCGACCGCTGGCTGGGGTGAGCGAGCGGCACCAGCCCATGCCACCCGTCGCCCAGCAGCTCGACCAGGGAGGGCGGCGTCAGCAGCTGCGCCCGTCCCCGCCGCGGCCGCGGCGCCCGCCGCTGGTAGCCGGAGGCCGACCAACGCAGCAGGCCGTTCCCCCAGACCAGCCAGGGCGCGCCGTCGGCCATCACGTAGGCGCCGTCAGGGAGCTCGTCATAGGCGGCCGCGTGCAGACGCCGCTTGCGTCCGTCGAGGCGCTCGTCGTGCAGCCGCAGGTCGATCGCGTCGGCTCCGCGGTCGCCCGGGTGCAGCCGGCTCCACACCTCGAGCAGCCGGTTGTAGTCCTGCCGGCGGCACAGGGCGCAGGGCCGGTGGCCGGCCGCGAGCGCCGTGGCGTCATCGAGGAAGAACAGCTCGGTGAACCGGCCCGGCTGCATCTTCGGCCCGCGCTGCCAGCCCTGGAACTCGAGCCGGCAGGCGATCCAGCGCCGCACCGCAAAGTCGCGCCGGATCCGCCCGCCGGCATCGTGCAGGCAGCCGCGGTTGCCGTAGACGAGCCCGCGGGCCGGGTCTGCGATCAGCTCTCCGAGTGGCGTCACGCGGTTTTGCAGCGGCATTGCTCGATCGTTGATTCGATGGGATGCCGCGCAGTTCGTGGAATCAATCATCCATGGCGGACGCCCACGATCGCCTGCTCCAGCCAGGCCGTCCACGCCGCCTCGGCCGCCTCGCGATCGGCGTCCTCGGCGAACAGGTGGTGTCCGGCGAACACCGGCATGCCCATGCCGCCGCGGCCGTAGAACCGGTAGAGCGCATCGTCGCCGCGGAGGCCGATGAAGATGTCCTCCAGGTAGTCGACCTCGGCGTCCACCCGCCCGGCACCCGCCACGTCGATCGACACGCGGTCGCCGACGCCGGCGTCGGGCCCCAGCCCGAGCGCGGCTCGGACGGCCGCAAAGGCGCTCGGCTCGACCGCGTCCTCAGGGCCGCTGGCGCCGACATAGGTGACCGTCCGGCCGGCGAAGTGGCCGAGGTACTCGCCCAGCGAGTGCAGATAGAAGTCGGTGTGGCGGCTGGCGCCGTCATACTGGGCGTCCCAGTCGCCGGTGAGGATGCCGCTGTGCACGTAGCGAAGCACCGCACCGCCCGGCGCCGCCTCGATCTGGTACTCGAGCGCGTTCGTGAAGTCATCGCTCTGCGCGCGCACGGCCAGGTGGCGCGGCGGGTCGAACACGGTCACGGTGTGGCCGGCCCATACCTCGCCGACGGCGCTGGGCGCGCCCTCACCGGTGGGGAACATCCAGCCGGCGGCGCCGTTGCCGGTCGCGACCGCGTCCCATACCTGCTCGGGGGTCCCGGGCAGCTCGACCTCACGCCTTATCTCGAACTCGCGGCTCATGGTGCGTCCTTTCGATTGGTGTGCGTCAGGCTGGGGTGCAGTGCCACCACCAGCCGATGGCGGCGCCCGCCGCGCGCGCCCTCCGTGTGATATCGGGCTGCCAGCGACGAGACGGCACCGGCCAGATCCTCGGCGAACGCCGCCCTGTCGGCCGCCGAGGCGAACGTGATCTCGCTGTCGATCGTGAACGTGGCGAGCGGCTTGCCGGCCCGCAGCGCTCCCGCCATCAGCTCGCCCAGCTCGCGTACCAGCCGCGCCCCCACGGCCAGCATCCAGGCTGCCGACAGCTGGTCGGGCGCGCGTGCTGGGTCGGGCTGAAGTGGCGACAACGCCGCCGGCGAGATCACGTAGGAGGCGGCCGTTGCCTGCATCACCCGTTCGGTGCAGTTGCCCCTGCGGCGCTCTTCCACCAGCTCCAGCAGGCCATGGCGCTCGAGCGTCCGCAGGTGGTAGTTGACGCGCTGGCGGGGCATGCCCTCGCGGGCCGCCAGCGTGCTCGCCGAGGCCGGGTCGGCCAGGGCCGCGAGCAGCCGCGCACGCACGGGGTCGAGCGTGACCTCGGCGGCTGTGGGATCGTCGATCACTGCGACGTCGAGCATGCTCAGCCCCGTTTCGGCCGCAGGATCATCAGCGTCACGTCGGCCGACGGCCTGGCCTCGACCAGGTCGAGGTCGGCGGTCGCGTCCGACTCGGGGAACAGCCGCCGGCCACGGCCCAGGATGGTGGGGAACACCATCAGCCGGTACTCGTCCACCAGATCGTGCTCCACGAGGCCGGCCACCAGCCGGCCACTGCCCGCCACCAGGATGTCACCGCCGTCTCGGGACTTGAGGCCGCGGACGCTCTCGGCGAGGTCGCCGCCGATCACCGTCGTGTTGTTCCAGTCGGCCCGCTCGAGCGTGCCCGACACCACGTACTTCGCCATTGAGTTCATCCTGTCTGCAAACCCGGCCTCGTCGGTGCGCTCCGGCCAGGCGGCGGCGAATCCCTCGTAGGTGCGCCGGCCCAGCAGCAGCGCGTCGCTGCCGAACACCTCGTCCACCTTGAACGCGTCGCCGTCGGGGCCGCGCTCGAACTTGAAGGCCCAGCCGCCGCGGTCGAAGCCCTCGGCGCCACCGGGGTCCTCCATCACACCGTCCAGCGTCACGAACTCCGAAACGATCAGCTTGCGCATCGTGCTCCCCCAGCCTCGTGGTCAGTGGCGACATGATGACACCGAAAAGAAATCTTGTCAAGGACGATATCTATGTCGGCCGACGGATGATCGGCTCCGCGGATATCGTTCGCGGCGAATCCGGCCGCCATCCTTCAGAAAGGCAGACCGCATGCAGATCGGCAAGCCCGGGGACCCCGTCAGTCACATCTGCCAGGCCTACCCCGACCGCGTCGAGGTGCGCGGGCGAGACCTCTGCAGTGACCTGATGGGGCGGCTCACATTCACCGAGTATTTCCACCTGCTTCTGACCGGCGAGGAGCCGACTGAGCAGCAGCGCTATTTCCTCGACCTGCTCCTGATCGCGATCGCCGAGCACGGCATGATGCCGACCAGCGTGGCCGCCCGGATGACGCTGGACGCGGATCCCGGCTCGCTGCAGGGCGCCGTCGCCGCGGGCATCCTCGGCTGTGGGCCGGTGGTGCTGGGCACCGCCGAGCCCTGCGCTCGGCTGCTGGAGGAGGCGCAGGCACGCGTGGACGCCGGCGAGGACGCGGCCGGCGCGGCCGACGTCATGGCGGCGGCCATCCATGCCGCCGGAGACAGAGCGCCCGGGTTCGGGCATCCGCTGCACCGCCCGGTCGACCCTCGCGCCGAGCGGATCCTGGAGCTGGCCGATGAGCGCGACGCGTCCGGGCAGCACGTTGCCATGGCCCGCCACTTCGCGAAGGCCGTCCAGGAGGCTTGGGGACGACCGCTGACGATGAACGTGTCGATGCCGATCGCGGCCGTCATGCTCGACCTCGGATTTCCGGCCTCGAGCGTGAAGGCGGTGCCGCTGCTCGCGCGCACCGCCGGCGTGCTGGCGCACCTGGCGGAGGAGCGCGAGCAGCCGATCGGCTTCCTGATGGCCGGGAAGGCCGAGGAGGCGATCACGTACCGGCCGCCGGAGCGGCCGTGACGCTGCTCGAACCCGAGGTCGAGGCGCGCCCGTGGGAGCAGCAGCTGGCGCTGGACGACATCGCCTACCGGTCCCAGCTGGCCTACCTGCTGGAACGGTCGCCCTTCTACCGCGAGAAGCTGGCGTCGGCCGGGATCACCGACGCCGGGAGGGCGGGCGGCCTGGCCGACATCGCGCGGCTGCCGCTGACCGAGAAGCAGGAGCTGCGGGACAGCGTCACCGCGGCCAACCCGATCGGCGCACACCTCTGCGCGGACCGGGAGCAGATCGTGCGCATCTACTCCACCAGCGGAACCACCGGTACTCCCAGCTACATCCCGCTGACAGTTTCCGATCTTGACAACTGGGTGACTGGCTCGGCCCGGAGCTACGCCGCGTCCGGCATCGCCGCCGGCCAGAGGATCGTTTCCACCTACAACGCCGGGCCGTTCGTGGCTGGTGCGGCGCTGGCCTCGTTCGACCGCATCGGCCTCTCTCACATCCCGGTGGGCACCGGCAACAGCGAGCGCCTGATACTGGCGATCCAGCTGCTGCAACCCGAGGCGGCGGTGCTAACGCCGTCCTATGCCGCGTACCTGATCGAGTGGGCGGCCGATCGCGGCATCGACCTGGCGGCCGAGAGCGTACGGCGGGTGCTGGTCGCGGGCGAGCCCGGGGGCGGCGAGCCGGCCTTCCGCGAGCTGCTGGAGCGGGGATGGGGAGCGCGGGTGACCGAGGCGATGGGCATCGGCGACGTGGGCGTGTCGCTGTGGGGCGAGTGCGAGCGCCAGGACGGCATGCACCTGGGCGCGCGCGGTTTCGTCCATCCCGAGCTGATCGACCCGGAGACTGGCGCGTCGATTGCGATGGACAACGGCGCCAACGGCGAGCTGGTGCTGACCCACCTCGCCCACCAGGCCGCCCCGCTGCTGCGCTTCCGCACGCGCGACCACGTCTCGGTGCGCACCGGCGCGTGCCCGTGCGGCCGCACCGGGCCGAGGGTGCGCTGCATCGGCCGCACCGACGACATGCTGATCGTGCGCGGCGTGAACGTGTTCCCCTCGGCCGTGCGGGAGGTGGTGAACCAGTTCACGCCGCGGGTCAGCGGGCACATCCTGGTCACGCCGGCGGCGCCCGGGGTGAAGCAGGAGCCGCCGCTGCCGGTGACGGTCGAGGTGGCCCGCGACGTGGACGCCGACCCGGCGCTGGCGGGGGCGATCCGCGACCGGCTGCGAAGCGTGCTGGTCGTGCAGACCCGCGTCGAGCTGGTGCCGTGCGGGACGCTTCAGCGCAGCGAGTACAAGGCCAAGCTCGTTCAACACTAGGGAGCAGGAATGCGCAAACTTCAAAGCCAGGGCGTACACCACATCACCATCACCGGCGCCGACCGCCAGACGTCGATCGACTTCTGGGAGGGCGTGCTCGGCATGCCGTTCGTCTTCGAGCAGCCGAACCTCGACAACGCCGCTGAGAGCCACCTCTACTTCGACCCAGGCGACGGGCGTCTGATCACCATCTTCACCAACGAGGAGCGCACGGCCGACCCGGCCCGCACCCCGATGGATGCCGGCTGCGTGCACCACGTGGCGTTCTCACTCTCGCACGCGACCTTCAGCCAGGCTGTGGAACGCCTGGACGAGCGCGGCATCAGCCACAGCGGCGTCAAGGACCGCGGATTCATGGACTCGATCTACTTCACCGATCCGCTGGGCCTGCTGATCGAGCTGGCGTCCTATCGGTTCGAGCCGCCGTTCGGTTACGCTCACGCCGACGTGCTGCTCGAAGCGCACAGGATCCGCGTCGAACGCGGCGACCGAAACATCGGCGAGGTGCACCTGGCGGATGCCATCGAGATCCTCGTCACCCGGTCGCGGGAGTCGCTGTCGGACGACCGGTCAGCCAAGAACCCCTACTAGGAACCACGGAAGGACGCAATGGCCGAGATCAAGCTTCACATCCTCAAGCCCAGCGTGAACAACCTCACGGCCCGCATCTTCGTGCGGGCGGCCGGGCTCGACTTCGAAGAGGTCGACGTGTGGGGCCAGACCCAGTCGCCGGAATTTCTCAAGACAAATCCGGCCCGGCTGACACCGATGCTCGAGGAGGAAGGCCTGCCGCGGACGACGCTCTGGGAGAGCTGCGCGATCATGCAGTACCTCTGCAACAAGCACGGTCTCGAGCAGCTCTACCCCAGCGACCCGGCCCAGCGGGCGATGGTCGACAGCGCCATGTTCTATCTGATCGGCACGCTCTATCCCCTGGTCGCGCGCGCCACCTATCCGGTACTGCACTTCCCCCAGTACCCGGGCGAGGTCGGCTGGTCGGAGGCCGACGAGGCCAGCAAGGCGGAGGCGCAGGCCGCGGCCGAGGCGGCGCTCGGCCATCCACTGGAGGTCTATCGCGAGTTCTTCATGGACGGTAAGCGGTTCATCGGCGGTGATCATCCGGTGATCGCCGACATCCGGCTGGCGGCCACCCTCGAGTTCCTGGACGCCATCGACTACTCGCTGCCGGACTGGGCGCGCGAGTACATGGCGGCGATGGAGTCGGAGCTGGGTGACGCCTATGCCGAGCCGGCCGCGGACGTGCGCGGCTACATCGCATCGGTGAAGACGCCAGCCTAGATACCTAGGCGCCGGGACGGCTGAAGAATAGGTGGGTGACGGCCGGCGCGGCCACGCTCCGCCGCGGCTCCAGGCCGTGCAGGTCGTCGCCCAGCCCCTCGAACAGCCGCTCACCCGCGCCCAGCAGCGTGGGCGCCAGGTTGATCACCATCTCGTCGACCAGCCCTGCCGCCAGGTACTGCCGGCATGCCTGCGCGCCGCCCGCCAGCGACACGTCCTTGCCGCCGGCCGCCTGCCGCGCCTGTTCGAGCGCCGAGACGATCCCGTCGGTGACGAACGTAAAGGTGGTGCCGCCCTCGCAGGGCAGCGGCTCGCGGGCATGGTGCGTGAGCACGAACACGGGGTGGTGAAACGGCGGATCGTCGCCCCACCAGCCAGTCCAGGGCGCGTCCGCATCCCACCCGCCCGGGTGCCCGCCAAACATGTTGCGGCCCATGATGGTCGCGCCCACATTGGCCAGCCCCTCCTCGACCACGGCGGAGCTCTCGTTCACCTCGCCACCCTCGAGGCCGTGCGGCGCCCGCCAGGACTCGAGCTCGAAGGCCCACTCGTGCAGGCGCATGCCGCCCACGCCGAGCGGGTTCTCGACGCTCTGATCGGGGCCGGCCACGTAGCCGTCGAGCGACATCGAGATGGTCAGGCGCAGCTTCGACATGGCGCACACCCTACCCCCAACGAGCCCGTGCGGACGAGCCGAACGCGGGTAGCATCCGAGGCCACACCGACCCCTCGCAGGAGGAGCATCCGATGGCAGGACAGATCGTGCACTTCGAGATCCCGGCCGACGACACGGGCGCGAGCCAGGCGTTCTGGGGATCGCTGTTCGGCTGGCAGTTCCAGGCCTATCCCGGCCCCTTCGAGTATCACATGACCCGCATCGGCGAGCAGACCGGCGCCGCCATCACCAACATGGAGCCGGGCAAGCGCGGCACCCGCGCCTACTTCAGCGTGGATGAGATCAACGCCGGAGCGGCGCGCGTGCGCGAGCTGGGCGGCCAGGCCGCCGATCCGATGCCCGTGCCGAGCATGGGCTGGTTCTCGACCTGCACCGACCCGCAGGGCAACGAGTTCGGCCTCTGGCAGAACGACGAAGCCGCGCCCACACCCGAGATGTAGCCGTGGCCACGTTCCATGTGGTGATCCACCGGTCGGGGCCCGACTATGACCGTTCGCTGCCGCTCGAGCAGCAATCCGGTTGGGACGAGCACGCCGCGTTCATGGACAGTCTCGTGGACAAGGGCTTCATCGTCCTGGGCGGACCTCTTGGGGACGAGTACCGCGTCGTGCACGTCGCTGAGGCGGGGTCGGCCGATGAGGTGCGCGAGACGCTGGCAGGCGATCCATGGAGCGGCACGCACCTGGTCGTCGACAGCGTCGATGCGTGGACGCTGCGGCTGGACCTGCGTCGTCCGGCCGGCGCCTAGTCAGACCGCGTCCAGCACCCGTCCCTGCTCGGCGGGGACGGCGCTGGACGCGGCGGCGCGCTTCGGGACCAGCAACGCCGCTGCGAAGCCGAGCAGCAGCATCGCGGCCGAAAGCCAGAACGCGTCCACGAACGCGCCCTCCGTGGGCAGCCCGCCGACGACCACGCTGGCGGTCAGGATGCTGGCCGAGATCTGGCCGCCCAGCGAGCCGCCGACGTTTCGGAAGATCACATTCATGCCCGTGGCGACGCCGGTCTGGTCGGGCCGCACCGACTCCACGATCACGTTCACCATCGAGGCGAACGCCAGGCCGATGCCGAGGCCCATCACGAACGTGGCGGCGTAGATCTGCCAGTCCTGCGTGTGCATCAGCGCCAGCATCACCCAGGCGATGGAGCTCAGCAGTCCGCCCAGGGCGAGCGGCACGCGCGAGCCCACCGTCACCGACATGCGGCCGGCCAGCGGCCCCACCACCAGCATGCCGATCGTGGCCGGCAGCAGGAACAGCCCTGCCTCGGTGACCGAGGCGCCGAACCCGTAGCCGGTGGACTTGGGCATCTCGACGAACTGCGGCACCAGCACGAACGACGCGAACATGCCAAAGCCGATCAGGGTGGCCGAGAGGTTCGTCGCCCACACCGGCCGGTCGCGCAGCATGGTCATGTCGACCAGCGGCTCGGCCATGCGCGATTCGACGACCACCCACACCACGGCCGCCAACATCGCGAGCACGAACAGGCCGATCGTGAGAGCGGACGTCCAGGCCCAGCTCGGCCCCTCGCTGACGGCAACCAGCAGCGCGACCAGCCACGTGGCCAGCAGCAGACCTCCGGCCCAGTCCACCCTTCCCGGGGTGCGGATCGGCGACTCGGGGATCATCACCATCGTGATGATGGCGACCGGGATCAGCACCGCCAGCGGGAGCCAGAACAGCCAGTGGTAGTCGAGGCGCTCCACGATCGGCCCCGACAGCACGATGCCGAGGCCCCCGCCGATGCCGACCAGCGCCGAGATCATGGCGATGCCGTGCGCGATCCGTTCCTTCGGGAACTCGTCGCGGATGATCGAGAACGCCAGGGGGAACACCGCGCCGCCGATGCCCTGGATCACGCGAGCCGCGGTCATCAGCGCGATCGTCGACGACAATGCGGCCAGCAGTGTGCCGAGCGCGAGGATCCAGAGCGTGATCACCAGCATCTTCTTCTTCCCGAACATGTCGCCCAGCCGGCCGACGATCGGCGTGGCCACGCAGGCACTCAGCAGGTAGGCGGTGAGGATCCAGGTCGCGCCGGTGGCGGAGGCGTTCAGGTCAGCCTGGATGGCCGGCAGCGCAGGCGCCACAAGCGACTGTAGCAGCGCGTAGACGATCGCAGCCATGGCCAGCATGGCGAAGGTGATGCCGTAGTGCTGGCGGTGCTCGTGGGCGGCATCCATCAGGCCGTCCGCCTTCGACGTGGCGGGTGCGCGCCGATCGCGGCCAGGCCGCCCTCGAGGAACGCCGCTGCCTGGTCGAGCACCGCAACCGCCTGGGTGCGCGAGGCCGTCGCCCCGTGCACGCTTCGGGCCTGAGCCTTCGCGATCGCGATCGCCGACAGGGCTGCGGCGGCGGCGAACCGCGGGCGCGGCCCGTCGGGCGGCTCGCCCAGATCGGCGGCGATCGCCTCGGCCAGCGCATCCTCGACTTCGGCCATGCGCGCGCGGTAGTGCACACGCAGCTGCTCGTTCTCGGCGATCAGCCGCTCGCGGAGCGCCTCGCGCGGGCCGGGGGTGATCATGTGGTCGGCCACGAAGGCGCGCAGCGTGTCCACCGCCGACAGGCCGTTGCTGCGGTGGCGGAGCTCGTGGCACAGCTGATCGCGCAACGGCGAGGTGTCGGCGAACACGATCTCCTCCTTGGAGGGGAAGTACGCAAACAGCGTACCCTTGGACACCTCCGCCGCCTCGGCGATCTCGGCCACAGTCGTCTGCTGGTAGCCGCGCTCTGCGAACAGGTCAAGCGCCACCGTCGCGATCGCCTCGCGCGTGCGCAGCTTCTTCCGCTCCCGTAGGCCCAGCTCACCCATTGACAGAGCAGACTAGCATGATTATGTACTGAGTTCAGTTTTGTTCTCGGTGCGAAGATCAGCCGAGGCGGCGGCCAGGTCGAGCCGCCAGTCGTTGCAGCGCATCGGGCTGCCGCGCGGGTAGTCGAAGTCGAAGGCCCCCGCTAGCTGGAAGCCGAGCCGCCTGCAGAGCACGTTCGAGGGGGTCGAGGATCCGGTACAGCCGGGCTGCCGGTACTCGGCCTGGCGCTCCGCGATCCGCTCGGGGCTCTCGGGGCCGCCCAGATGCGCCATCATCGCGGGGTCGCCCAGCAGCCGCTCGAGCAACGGCAGATCGCCGTCGCCCCACGGTTCGATCCGGGCCGAGGTGTGATCGCCGGTCATCGCTCCTGGAGCGTACCGCCGCCGCTCGAGCGGTAGGCTCTGGCCGTGCCGCACGCCCTCCTTCTGATCGCCCAGCTGGACGTCCTGGGCGACCTGGGCGGCTGGTTCGAGGAGGTCTGGGATCAGATCCGGTCGATCGACGTCAAGTACCTGATCCTGGGCTGCACGCTGCAGACGGTCCAGACGGTGCTGAACGGCCTCGCCTGGCGGAACATCCTGGCCGAGTCCTACGGCCACGAGCGGACGCGGGCGCGGCAGCTGCTCGCGGCCTACTCCGGCGGCATCGCCCTCAACTCGTTTCTGCCGGCGCAGGCCGGGACGTTCGCCTACTTCGGCATGTTCCGGGTGATCATCGTGGGATCCGCGTTCGCCGGGATCCTGGCCGCTGGTGTCGTGCAGAACCTGTTCTTCGGCGTGATCGGCACGCTCAACTACGTCTTCCTGTTCCTGTCCCGGCCGGACGCGGAATCGGCCGCCGAGCATCAGGTCACTGAGGACGGCGGCATCAAGCTGGTCTTCCTGGTCATGGCCGCGATCCTCCTGATCGTCGTTGCCCGCTTCCTCTGGAAGCGCTACCGCAAGGTCTGGGACGAGGCGAAGGCGGGCGCCGTGATCCTGCGCACGCCGAGGCTGTACGTGACGCGGGTGCTGACGCTGCAGGTGGCCTCGTACATCGCCCGGATGGGCGTCAACGCCACCTACATGTCCGCGTTCGGCATCCCGGTGACGATCCGCAACATCTTCCTGATCATCGCCGCCAACTCGATCTCGTCCACGTTCGCGGTCACGCCGGGTGGCGTCGGTACCCAGCAGGCGCTGGCGTCGGTCGCCCTGCGCGACGTCGCGCCTGCCAGCACCGTCACCGCCTACTCGCTGGCACAACAGCTGATCTCGATGGCCTGGAACATCACCTTCGGCCTGATCATGATGATCACGACCTTCGGCTGGTCGACCACCAAGGGCATGATCCAGGAGAGCCGCAAGGAGGCCAGGCAGAAGCGGTCGCTGAGCGACCTCGAAAAGGAGGACGAGCCGGGCGCGGCGGCACCGGACCCGGCCGCCGGGGAGCCCGGCTAGGGATCCAGCACGGCGCGGGTACTGTGCCAGCGTGACCACGCTGTTCGACGCCCCCAGCCACGAGCCGCTGACCACGGAGCCGTGGGACGAGGCCCGCGCCGCCGCCGCCATCGCCGCGATCGTGGACGACGCCGAGCGGGCGTTCGATGCGCACGGGCTGTGGACGATCCACGAGCGCGACGTCGACGGCGACGAGGGCCGCGCGCTGAGCGGGCTCTACCTGGGCGCCGCCGGGGTGATCTGGGCGCTTCACGAGCTGGGATCGCAGCGCGATTTTGCGGAGGTCGCAGATGGGCTCGACCGGCGGTTCCTGGACGAGCCCGATTTCGAGCCGGAGAAGGGCGAGGCGGTGCCCGGCCTGTGGATGGGCCGGTCGGGCATCCTGGCCGTCGCCGAGCGCTTGTCGCCCGATCCGCTCCGCCGAGACCTGCTCTGGGACGTGCTGGAGGCGAACATCGGTAACCCGACCGTCGAGGTGATGTGGGGCGCGCCGGGATCGCTGCTGGTCGCGTCCGAGATGCTCGAGCGAACGGGCGAGCCGCGCTGGGCCGAGCTCTGGAGCCGGCTGGCCGAGGACGTCTGGAGCGGCTTCGTCGACGACGAGCGCCTGGGCTACCGGATCTGGACGCAGCTGCTCTACGGCACCGTCGCGCAGTACATCAGCCCGGCGCACGGGTTCGCGGGCAACGTGGCCGCCCTGGCGGGGCGTCCGCAGCTGCTGGGGCCGGAGCGGACGGCTGAGCTCGAGCGCGAGGCGGTGCGCACATCCACCGCCACCGCGGTGATCGACGGCGACCTGGCCAACTGGCAGCCGCTGGCCGGCGAGTCGCTGGACGGCAGCCCGGGCCGCGTCCGGGCGATCCGCACCCAGTGGTGCCACGGCGCCCCCGGTCAGGTGGCGACGCTGGCCGCCATCGCTCCACGGGATGGGCAGTACACCCGGTTGCTGGTCGCCGGCGGCGAGCTGACGTGGAATGCCGGCCCGCTGCGCAAGGGGCCGGGCATCTGCCACGGCACCGCCGGTAACGGCCTGGCGTTCCTGGGTTTGCACCGGCGCACGGGCGATCAGCTGTGGCTGGACAGGGCGCGCCGGTTCGCCATGCACTGCATCGAGCAGGTCGAGGCAGGCCGGGAACGGTATGGGCACGGGTGGCACTCGCTGTGGACCGGCGACCCCGGCGCCGCGCTGTACCTGCGCAGCTGCATCGAGCCCGAGGCCCGGATCGGGATCGACATCGGCTGCTGGTGAGAGCTAGCTCGGGTCGCCGTGGGCGTCGCAGGGGATCGGGATCGGACCGACGACCTTCAGCTCCTGATCCATGATCCGCAGCGTTCGCTGCATCGCCACCGGTTTCAGCCCGCCCACACCGCTGTTGAACGGCGAGTCCAGGAAGTGCAGCAGGAGCAGCATCAGCACGATCACCGTCGTCACCGAGCCCATCAGCATGGCCTGCGTGAATGCCCCCTCGCCGCTGTCGGCGAAGAACAGCATGTACAGGAAGATCACGCCGGAGATGACGAACAGCACGATCCAAAGCGGCGTCGGGATCACGCCCACCGCGCCGTGGATGCGGTCGCTCCGGGCCGACTCGCGGTCGGAGGTCTGGTCCAGCCATTTCGAGTAGGCGGCCTGCTCAGAGTTGCTCTGCGGCTGCACGGTCCTGAGCGTTCGGAACATCGAGGTCGCCCAGGGATTGATGCTGTCGCCCAGCGTACCGGCCTCCATCTGCGGCCACGCGTCATAGACCACGTTGCGGGCGTAGCAGACCAGCTCGCCGGTTAGTTCCTGGGACGCGGGGTGCGGGAGGAACTGCGCCGTCTCCACCTGCTGGGCGGTCACGAGCGCCTCCTGCTCGGCTCCCGTCCGCGAGTTGTCGTAGCTGGTGAAGGCCAGAAAGATGATGAAGCCGAGCAGCACCGAGAAGCCGGTGGCAAGCACCCCAAACACCCCCGACGCGCGGTCGCCGTCCTTGAAGTAGCTGCCCTCGGGCGCTCCCCGGCGGACGACCAGCATCGCTCCGATCGAGACGGCCGAGGTGGCCGCGACGAGCAGGAGCCCCCAGACCAGATTCACCGCCGGCCGGCCAATGCGTTAGCGCCGATCGCGGAGCCGGTGCCGGCCGGCGGCGAGTGACACCGACGTGCACCCCCAGATGATCAGCGCCGCCTCCACGTAGGTGGCCGCGCCGTGGATCGTGAGGCCGGAGACGAACACCTCCACGACGATCAGCGAGACGACCGTTGCTCCCAGCGACACCACCAGCAGCATCAGGAACGACGGGTCTCGGAAGAACACCCTCAGAGCCAGCAGGTCGGCCACCATGTGGACCACCCAGAACACCAGCGTCGCGACCACTAGCGCGGTCAGTGTGACGGAGAAGCGCGACAGGACCGCAGCCGACACGATCAGCCCGACGAAGATCCCCAACAGCGACGAGAACACCCTCATGCGCAGCCGTCTCATCCTGACCGCCCTGCCCCGGTGGGGATGACGTGCCCGGCGATGCCGCGCACCGATTGTAAACCGGTCAGCACTGCACGTTCGCGAACGCCTGCTTGTACGCGTTGCCGAGCGTGGATCCGGCAGAAGCCAGCGCGGTCGCCGCCGCCGTCAGCGACTGGGCCGAGGTGATGCTGTCCGCGATCTGCTGCACCTGCGTCTTGAACGCGGCGTTCGCCGCCTTGAGCTGGCTCCCGAGATCGCCCTTCACGGTGGGCGCAGCGCTGGCGATCGTGTGCAGGTCGGCATTGATCTTCTGCAGCGCAGCCTTTGCTTTGTCGACCGAGTCAGGCGACAGCGGAAGCCCGTTCAGCGTGTCAACCTGCGCCCGGATGTCGGAGCTGGCGTCGCAGGCCTGGCTCTTGGCCTTGTCGGCGGACGACTGTCCGCCGCCGCAGCCGGTTGCAGCCAGCAGCGCCAGCGCAACAACTCCGATCACACCGATCTTCATGCCAGTCCCTTCCAAGCGTCAGACCGAGCATAGGCGCTGGCGCCGGGGCAGGGCGACACCGGCCACGCGCCAGCCCGGGGGCGTGGCAGCGGATCAGACGGCGGCCGTGGGCGCCTTGACGCGGACGTGGTTGTGCATCTGCGACACGCGCGGCTGCATACGGGCCATCTGATCGGCGCCCATGCGCGGGGCCAGCTCGGCCTCTCCGAACCTCGCGAACGCCTGACCGGACTCCCAGAGGTCGACGACCACGAGCCCGTCGTCGGTGGCGCCGACCACGTGAACGACCGCCGGGTGGGCGCTGCCGTCGCCGGCATGCGCTTCCATCTCGCCGGTGAGGGCGTCGTAGTCGTCGGTGCTAAAGCCGTCGAGCTCGATCAGCACCAGCGCCGCGGCCTCCTCGCCGCGTCCCTCGATGTGGTTGTGCACGGGCACGATCCGCGGCTCGGCCTGCGGCAGTCCCGCCTCGGCGATCGCCGCACCCAACGTCTCGTCGAAGAAGCGCTGCAGGTCGTCCGTCGACTCCCACACGTCGGCGACCATGAAGCCGGTATCAGTAACGGCCGCGGCGTGGCTGATCAGTCCGGCGGGAGCGTTCTGGGGAGTCAGCCGACCCAGCAGCGCGTCGACGCGATCGTACTGCTCGGCCGTCCCGCCCTCGATATCCATGATCATCAGAATCGGCATTACGGTCCACCTCCAGGTGGGGTCAGGGGCCGCGACCGTATCACCCACAGGTTGGCGAACGCGTGTGCCGCAGCCGCCGGACAGGTGTTTGCCGAAGCAACCGGTTGGGGTACTGCAGTCAGGTTCAGGTTTTTTCTCGATTGCGAGGCTTGAGCCCCGCGGAGGAGGAGATGTTTTCGATGGCAACAGTTGAACAGTCATCGCCCACCCCGCTGGTCGCAGATCCAGCGCCGCTGGGACTGGCGGCGTTCGCTCTGACGACGTTCCTTTTGAGCGGGCACAACGCGACGTTCATCCCGGACGCGATCTGGGTTGGTGCCGCCCTGTTCTATGGCGGCCTCATCCAGCTGCTGGCCGGGATGCAGGAGTTCCGCAACCGCAACGTGTTCGGAGCGACCGCATTCTCGACGTACGGCGGCTTCTGGCTGTCGCTGGGAGCGTTCATGGTGTTGATCTCGGTCTCGAGCGGGTTCGCCGGCCTGCTCAAGGGTGCCGACGTCGACAACTCGCTGGCCTGGTTCCTGATCGCGTTCGCGATCTTCAACACCTACATGCTGCTGGCGTCGCTGCGGGTGAACATGGCGGTGATGCTGGTGTTCCTGACCCTGGAGATCACCGAGATCGTGCTGGCGATCGGATTCTTCCGGGTGGCACACAGCCAGAGCGCCTACTGGGTACATGTCGGCGGCTGGTGCGGCATCGTGACGGCGTTCGTGGCCTGGTACGCATCCGCCGCGGGCGTGGTCAACAGCCTTTCCGTCCGGCGCATCCTGCCGGTCGGCGGCCCCGCCTGGCGGGACGCGCCACGCGTTTCCCCGCTCGAGGCACCGGCTCGGGGCCGTGAGGCGTAAGCACCATGAGCACGACGCACGAGCACACGATCGACACGATGCAGCTGGAGGAGCGCCGGTACCCCCCGCCGGCCGACTTCGCGGCCCAGGCGAACGCCAAGGCCGACATCTACGAGCAGGACTTCGAACAGTTCTGGGATGAGCAGGGGCGCGAACGCGTGTCCTGGTTCTATGACTATTCGGAGCTGTATCAGTGGCAGCCGCCCTACGCGAAGTGGTATCTGGGCGGCCGTCTGAACGCGTGCTTCAACTGCGTCGACCGCCACGTGGAGGGCGGCCTGGGAGACCGGGCCGCCTTCCACTGGGAGGGCGAGCCGGAGGGCGACCGGCGAACCATCACGTATGCCGACCTGCAACGCGACGTCGTGCGGTGGGCGAACGCCCTCAAGCGTTTGGGGGTCGAGAAGGGCACGGCGGTTGCCATCTACATGGGCATGGTGCCGGAGCTGCCGGCCGCGATGCTGGCATGCGCCCGGCTGGGGGCGCCGCACACGGTGGTGTTCGGCGGCTTCTCGGCGGACGCGCTGTCGGCCCGCATGAACGACATGCAGTGCACCATGCTGATCACCCAGGATGAAGCCTGGCGGCGGGGCGCAACCGTCCCGCTGAAGCGGATCGCAGACGACGCGCTGTCGGCGGCTCCGGGCGTGAAGCACGCACTGGTGCTCCGCCGCACCGGCAACGAGACGCCGATGCAGGAGGGCCGCGACGTGTGGTTCGACGAGCTCGACGTGCCGGACGACCCGGCGTCCTGCCCGTGCGAGCCGATGGACAGCGAGGACCTGCTGTTCCTGATGTACACGTCCGGCACCACGGCCAAGCCGAAGGGCATCGTCCACACCACCGCCGGCTACCTGGTGGGCGCGGCGACCACCCACCACTTCGTGTTCGACCTCAAGCCGGAGCAGGACGTCTACTGGTGCGCCGCCGACGTGGGCTGGATCACGGGGCACAGCTACATCGTGTACGGACCGCTGTGCAACGCCGCGACGTCGGTGATGTACGAGGGCACCCCCGATTTCCCCGACAAGGACCGGTGGTGGCAGATCGTCGAGCGCTACGGCGTCACGATCCTCTACACCGCGCCGACGGCGATCCGCGCCCACATGAAGTGGGGGCCGGAGTACGCGCACAGCCACGACCTCTCGTCGCTGCGTCTGCTGGGCTCGGTGGGCGAGCCGATCAACCCGGAGGCCTGGATCTGGTACCGCGAGCACGTCGGCTCGAACCGCACGCCCGTCGTCGACACCTGGTGGCAGACCGAGACAGGGATGATCATGATCACGCCGCTGCCAGGAGTGGCAACGACCAAGCCGGGATCGGCGACCAAGCCGTTCCCTGGCATCGACGCGGCGGTCTACGACGAGACCGGGGCTGAGGTCGGGCCCGGCGGCGGAGGCTACCTGGTGCTGCGGCGGCCGTGGCCGTCGATGCTGCGAGGCATCTTCGGCGACGACGCCCGCTACCGCGAGACGTACTGGTCGAAGTACCCGGACACCTACTTCGCGGGCGACGGCGCCAGGGTCGACGGCGACGGCGACTTCTGGCTGCTAGGCAGGGTCGACGACGTGATGAACGTCTCCGGCCACCGCATATCGACGATCGAGGTGGAGTCGGCCCTGGTCGACCACCAGGCGGTGGCCGAGGCGGCGGTCTGCGGGCGGAACGACCCGCTCACCGGTCAGGCGATCGTCGCCTACGTGACGTTGAAGGGCACGAATGAGGGATCGGTGGAGATGCTGAACGAGCTGCGCGACCACGTCGGGCGCAGGATCGGCGCGATCGCCAAACCGGCGAACATCGTGTTCACGCCGGAGCTGCCGAAGACCCGTTCCGGCAAGATCATGCGGCGGCTGCTGCGTGACATGGCGGAGCAGCGTGAGCTCGGCGATACGACCACGCTGGCGGATCCGACGGTGGTCGACGAGATCCAGCGGAGGGCGCGGGCGGCGCCTGAGGAGTAGGTACCAGGGCCGGTTACCGGCGACGCCGCATCATGTGGTCGCCCGCGGGGCACACACACTCGCTGTGCTCGAAGCCGCACTGCTCGCACACGCTCTTCCACCAGATCCACCACAGCCGGAACACCGAGGCCGGGATCCCGATCGCTGTGACGACGATGACGAGTTCGTCCGCCATCGGGCAAGTCTACGACAGTGGCGAGGCGCGCGCTGAGAAGCGCGGCCGCCGAGGTCGAGCACATTGCGCGTCAGGCAGCTTCGATCCGCGCTTCCGGCTTCCCTGCGTGTCTGGGCAGGCGTAGCGCCGCTACCAGCCCGAGCAGGGCGAACCCGACCAGCACGATCATCGCAATGACATATGACCTGGTTCCCAGCGAGACGGCGGAGACGAGGATCGTGCCGGCGATCGCGGTGCCGAACGATGAGCCGAGGTTGGAGACGCTGCGGGAGAGCCCCGAGATCTCGCCCTGCATCTCTTCGGGAAAGCTCGATTGGACGACGTTCACGGAGGGCGTCAGCATGGCGCCGACGCCGAGCCCGAACAGGAACAGTCCCAGCAGGAACGCAAGCGCTCGCTGGGAGGTATCCACGAACGGGATCATCAGCACCAGGCCGACGACTGCCGCGAGGAACCCGGCCGCGATCAGCGCCCGCTGGGGGTACCGCGCCACGAGGCCGCGTGCTGCGAACGAGGAGATCAGGATGCCGGCCGTCGCCGAGGTGAAGATCAGGCCCGTCCTGATCGGGCTGTAGCCATGCACCTCCTGCAGGTAGACGGAGACGACGAACGATGTTCCCATCATGATCAGCCATTGGAGGTTCTGGGTCACCAGCGCGAGGTTGCAGACCCGGTTTCGAAAGAGTCGGGTCGAGAGCAGCGGTTCGCCGCCGGCCCGTTCCAGCCGGCGGATGTAGGCGTAGAACCCGAGCAGGAGCGCGATGCCGATCACCACGAAGGCGACGAACAGCGTGTTGTTGACGCCGGCTTGCAGGATGCCGAGCACGACGAAGAACATCCCGACCGCGGACAGGACGGCTCCCACCAGGTCGAAATGACGGCTCGGGTCAGCGGGCAGCGGATCGCTCAGGTTGCGGCTGAGCAGGATGATGATGGCCACGATCAGCGCCTGGAACACGAACGCCGCCCGCCAGTCGATCCAGGTGGCGATCACCCCGCCGATCAGCGGTCCCGCGGCGGCGCCGAAGCCCCCCATCCCGCTGATCGCGCCGAACGCCCACGCCCGCGAGGTGGTGTCGGTGAACCAGAGCGTCGCCAGGATGTAGACGGGCGGGATCAGGAACGCCGTGCCCACCCCCTCCAGGATCGAGTTGCCGACGATCAGCACTCCCAGCCCGGGCGCGATCGCGCTCAGCAGGGCACCGACGCCGAACAGCGCCAACCCTCCGATCATGCACCGCTTCCGGCCCCACCGGTCGGTGAGCTTGCTGCAGGGGATCATCAGGATCGCCATCGTCAGCAGGAACAGGGTGATCACGGTCTGGACACCCTTCACGTCCGTGTTCAGATCGTGGCTGATGTCTGAGATCATCACGTTCATGTTCGAGCCTGCGAAGCTGCAGATGAACTGCGCCAGCGCAAGCGGCGCGATCAGTCGGCGGGCGCTTCGAAGCGCCTCGCCGGTGTCCCGGCCCTCGGCCGCCGAGGAGCTCATGACCGAGCCTTCCGGTCGGCACTGCAGGATTGCGCGATGGCCACGAGCGCGGCCGTCCTTTCCGTCGACCCGCCCACCCTAGCGAAACGCGGCTCGCGCGAAAAGGATCGCGAGGACGGGGCTAGGGCAGCTCTCCCTTGTTGCGAAGCACGTTCAGGTAGGCCTCGCCGCCGTACAGGCTCATCCGCCCGCCGTCATCGCCGCCGCCCCCGGCTGCGCTCGACCCACCGATGATGGCGGCGGTCACGACGATACCGAGCACGGTCAGCCCAAGCGACAGCAGCCCGAACGCGGGCAACACGCCGACGCCGCCGCCGGCATCGAGGTTCGACTGCACCGCCGATCGCAGCAGCACCAGGGTGCCGACCACCGAGATCAGGTTGCCGATCAGTGCGGCGATGAACGTCGTGCCGAACCCCACCCGGACATCCGAGAGCGGGGGTAGCAACACGAGCAGCACCAGGCCGGTGACCGCCGCCTGCGTCGCACCGCCGATCAGCACCACCACCGCCCAGCTATCGGCCAGCAGATGGGGGCCGCTTCCGCCCAGCAGCACGGGCAGGAACACCAGCCCCGATACGATCCGGCCGGCGAAGCCGGCGACGAAGCCGCTGATAACGACGGTTACCCAGATTGGCAGGTTCATCAAGCGCTCCTGCCGGCCAGATCGGCAAGTTGCACACTCAAGTTGAGGCGGCAGGCACGGGACAAACCCAGGGCGTACACTCGCCGCCGTGAGTGACGAGGGCTCCGAGACCGCCGTTCGCACCTTCCTGATCGCGGACATCCGCGGATACACGACCTTCACACAGGCCGAGGGCGACGAGGCTGCGGCCCGGCTGGCCGCGCGGTTCGCGCAGGTCGTGCGCGATGAGATCGAGCGGCACGGCGGGTCGGTGGTCGAGCTGCGCGGCGATGAGGCGATGTGCACCTTCGGTTCGCCCCGCGGGGCGATCCGTGCTGCCGTCGCGCTGCAGCAGCGCTGTGCAGAGGAGATCCGTGGCGATCCGACGCTGCCACTGCGCCTCGGCATCGGCATCGACGTAGGGGAGGCCGTCGCCGTCGAGGGTGGGTATCGCGGTGGTGCGCTCAACCTTGCCGCCCGTCTCTGCTCGCAGGCCGCCGCCGGAGAGGTGCTGGTCAGCGAGGGCGTCGTCCACCTCGCCCGACGCGTCGACGAGCTGGTGTACGTCGAGCGAGGGCGAATCGCGCTCAAGGGCATGGCCGAGCCGGTGCGTGTGGTTCAGATCGTCTTCGAGCTCGACCTGCCGGGGGAAACCACTGCGCTGCCGCACCGCCGCCTGACTCGCGGCCGCATCGCGGTGCTCGCCGCGGCTGCCCTCGTCGCCGCCGGCGCCGGCCTGCTGGCAGGCCTCCGCGGCGGAGGGTCGGCTCTGGCGCTCGATGCAAACGCCGTGGCCTCGCTGAACTCCTCGGGCTCGGTCGTAACGCAGACACTTCTGCCCAGCGGCGGCCTCCCGGCCAGCATCACCTCCGGGGACGGTTCGATCTGGGTAACGAATGCCGGCCCGGCCGTCGCCACGAAGATCGATGCGGCGACAGGAGCCGTCGCCGGCACCACGCAGCCCCTCGGCACCGCACCGTCCGGCATCGCCATCGGCGGCGGCGGCGTGTGGGTCGCCGACTCCGCCAGTGCGACCGTTCGCTGGATCAGCGTCTCCGCGCTGACGACGACCCCTGCGCGCATCCATGTCGGCCAGGGCCCCGGCCCGATCGCCTTCGGTGACCGGGCAGCCTGGGTCGTCAACACCATCGATGGAACGCTGCAGCGTCTGCAGGGCCCCG